>NZ_CP019724.1:2170000-2480000 GCF_002005225.1 Streptomyces pactum | reverse complement strand
AGACACCCAAGTAGCACGGGGCCCGAGAAATCCCGTGTGAATCTGGCGGGACCACCCGCTAAGCCTAAATATTCCCTGGTGACCGATAGCGGATAGTACCGTGAGGGAATGGTGAAAAGTACCGCGGGAGCGGAGTGAAATAGTACCTGAAACCGTGTGCCTACAAGCCGTGGGAGCGTCGGACATCAAGCTTGCTTGGTGTCTCGTGACTGCGTGCCTTTTGAAGAATGAGCCTGCGAGTTTGCGGTGTGTTGCGAGGTTAACCCGGGTGGGGAAGCCGTAGCGAAAGCGAGTCCGAACAGGGCGGTTCAGTAGCACGCTCAAGACCCGAAGCGGAGTGATCTAGCCATGGGCAGGTTGAAGCGGCTGTAAGAGGTCGTGGAGGACCGAACCCACCAGGGTTGAAAACCTGGGGGATGACCTGTGGTTAGGGGTGAAAGGCCAATCAAACTCCGTGATAGCTGGTTCTCCCCGAAATGCATTTAGGTGCAGCGTCGTGTGTTTCTTGCCGGAGGTAGAGCACTGGATAGGCGATGGGCCCTACCGGGTTACTGACCTTAGCCAAACTCCGAATGCCGGTAAGTGAGAGCGCGGCAGTGAGACTGTGGGGGATAAGCTCCATGGTCGAGAGGGAAACAGCCCAGAGCATCGACTAAGGCCCCTAAGCGTACGCTAAGTGGGAAAGGATGTGGAGTCGCACAGACAACCAGGAGGTTGGCTTAGAAGCAGCCACCCTTGAAAGAGTGCGTAATAGCTCACTGGTCTAGTGATTCCGCGCCGACAATGTAGCGGGGCTCAAGCGTACCGCCGAAGTCGTGTCATTGCAGCAATACGGCCAACGCCGGCTGTGATGGGTAGGGGAGCGTCGTGTGCCGGGTGAAGCAGCCGCGGAAGCGAGTTGTGGACGGTTCACGAGTGAGAATGCAGGCATGAGTAGCGATACAAACGTGAGAAACGTTTGCGCCGATTGACTAAGGGTTCCTGGGTCAAGCTGATCTGCCCAGGGTAAGTCGGGACCTAAGGCGAGGCCGACAGGCGTAGTCGATGGATAACCGGTTGATATTCCGGTACCCGCTGTGAAGCGTCAAACATCGAGCATCGTGATGCTAAGGCCGTGAAGCCGTTCCGGACCCTTCGGGGAAAGGAAAGTGGTGGAGCCGCCGGACCAAGCGGTTAGTAGGTGAGTGATGGGGTGACGCAGGAAGGTAGTCCATCCCGGGCGGTGGTTGTCCCGGGGTAAGGGTGTAGGCCGTGCGGTAGGTAAATCCGTCGCACATGTGGCTGAGACCTGATGCCGAGCCGATTGTGGTGAAGTGGATGATCCTATGCTGTCGAGAAAAGCCTCTAGCGAGTTTCATGGCGGCCCGTACCCTAAACCGACTCAGGTGGTCAGGTAGAGAATACCGAGGCGTTCGGGTGAACTATGGTTAAGGAACTCGGCAAAATGCCCCCGTAACTTCGGGAGAAGGGGGGCCATTCCTGGTGATGAGATTTTCTCTCTGAGCTGGGGGTGGCCGCAGAGACCAGCGAGAAGCGACTGTTTACTAAAAACACAGGTCCGTGCGAAGCCGTAAGGCGATGTATACGGACTGACGCCTGCCCGGTGCTGGAACGTTAAGGGGACCGGTTAGCTCCATTTCGGTGGGGCGAAGCTGAGAACTTAAGCGCCAGTAAACGGCGGTGGTAACTATAACCATCCTAAGGTAGCGAAATTCCTTGTCGGGTAAGTTCCGACCTGCACGAATGGCGTAACGACTTCTCGACTGTCTCAACCATAGGCCCGGTGAAATTGCACTACGAGTAAAGATGCTCGTTTCGCGCAGCAGGACGGAAAGACCCCGGGACCTTTACTACAGTTTGATATTGGTGTTCGGTTCGGCTTGTGTAGGATAGCTGGGAGACTGTGAACTCTGGACGCCAGTTCAGGGGGAGTCGTCGTTGAAATACCAGTCTGGTCGTGCTGGATGTCTAACCTGGGTCCGTGATCCGGATCAGGGACAGTGTCTGATGGGTAGTTTAACTGGGGCGGTTGCCTCCTAAAGAGTAACGGAGGCGCCCAAAGGTTCCCTCAGCCTGGTTGGCAATCAGGTGTTGAGTGTAAGTGCACAAGGGAGCTTGACTGTGAGACCGACGGGTCGAGCAGGGACGAAAGTCGGGACTAGTGATCCGGCGGTGGCTTGTGGAAGCGCCGTCGCTCAACGGATAAAAGGTACCCCGGGGATAACAGGCTGATCTTCCCCAAGAGTCCATATCGACGGGATGGTTTGGCACCTCGATGTCGGCTCGTCGCATCCTGGGGCTGGAGTCGGTCCCAAGGGTTGGGCTGTTCGCCCATTAAAGCGGTACGCGAGCTGGGTTTAGAACGTCGTGAGACAGTTCGGTCCCTATCCGCTGTGCGCGTAGGAGTCTTGAGAAGGGCTGTCCCTAGTACGAGAGGACCGGGACGGACGAACCTCTGGTGTGCCAGTTGTCCTGCCAAGGGCATGGCTGGTTGGCTACGTTCGGGAGGGATAACCGCTGAAAGCATCTAAGCGGGAAGCCTGCTTCGAGATGAGGACTCCCACCCCCTTGAGGGGTTAAGGCTCCCAGTAGACGACTGGGTTGATAGGCCGGATCTGGAAGCACCGCAAGGTGTGGAGGTGACCGGTACTAATAGGCCGAGGGCTTGTCCTCAGTTGCTCGCGTCCACTGTGTTGGTTCTGAAACCACGAACAATCAGACCTGTGTTGGTCACCGGGTTGGTTGTCTGTTTCATAGTGTTTCGGTGGTCATAGCGTAGGGGAAACGCCCGGTTACATTTCGAACCCGGAAGCTAAGCCTTACAGCGCCGATGGTACTGCAGGGGGGACCCTGTGGGAGAGTAGGACGCCGCCGAACAATCATTCAAAGGGTTGGACCCGGAGCTTCGGTTTCGGGTCCAACCCTTTTTTGTTCTCCGTCACTTGAAGTTCACGTTGCGCTACGACCATCACTCGTATGGGTACTGCAGCAATGCTCAGGGCCGCCGGCATAGGAGTCGGCGACGAGGTCGTCGTACCTGCCTTCGGGAACGTGGAACTCGCCGAGGCCGTGGCCTTGGTCGGCGCGTTGCCGGTGTTCGCCGACATAGATCCGGATACGTACTGTCTGGACGCCTCCTCCGTGGAGGCGGCGCTGACGTCCCGTACCGCGGCCGTGGTCGCCGTACACCGGTTCGGGCGGCCGGCGGACATGAGGCCGCTGCACGGTGTCGGGCAGCGGCACGGACTGCTCGTGCTGGAGCAGGGCGAGTCCGAGATGCCGTACGACGAGACGGCGCAGCGCAGGCAGCGGGCGGCCTATCTCGACGGGAAGTTGAGGGGCGTGCGTACCCCGGACTGGGGCGAGGGGCACACGTACCAGCAGTACGTGGTGCGGGTGCCGGGCAACGGTCGGCCGGATCGTGACGCGTTCGCCCGCGCCGTGAGGGTGAGGGGAGTCGAGTGCCGGGTGCCGGTGAAGACGCCCGTGCACAGGATGCCCGGATTCCGGCGGTGCGTGTCCTTGCCGGAGACGGAGCGGGCCGCCGACGAGACTCTCGCGCTGCCCGTCGACGCCTCGTTGACCAAGCGGGACATGCAGCGGATCGTGTCCGCCTGCAATGCCCTGGGAGGCCTTCTGCAGCCGGCCTTCTGAAAGCCGTGGTTGGGAGCACCGGTCTGTTCGGGGTATGATCTATCCCGTTGCCGCGAGGGAATCCTCGAAAGCGACCGGCCCCTATAGCTCAGTCGGCAGAGCGTCTCCATGGTAAGGAGAAGGTCAACGGTTCGATTCCGTTTGGGGGCTCCACCGCGAAAGGCCCCGCCCGATTGGGCGGGGCCTTTCGCATGCCCTGGTCCGGCGCGTCAGTCCGTGTGCGGCTCAGGGACGCGCATCGCGAGGATCGCCATGTCGTCGGACGGGGCGTCCGACGCGAAGCGCTCGACCGCGCGCATGATGCGGGCCGCCACCGCGCCGGCCGTCAGGCCCGTGCACGTGGTGAGGACGTCGGCGAGGCCGTCGTCGCCCAGCATGCGCGTGCCCTCGCGGCGTTCGGTCACGCCGTCCGTGACACAGAGCAGGACGTCGCCCGGGTCGAGGGTGACCGTCTCCTCGTACAGCTCCAGGTCCTCGATGACGCCGAGGAGGGGCTGCGGCTCCGCCGCCGGTTCGACCGTGCCGTCCTGACGCAGACGGAGCGGGAGCGGGTGGCCCGCGCAGACCACCTTCAACTCGGCGCTGCCGTCCTCCTGCGGACGCATCTCGCCGTACAGCAGCGTGAGGAAGCGGCTGCGGGCGCCCTCGTCGAGGATGGCCGAGTTGAGGCGCTCCAGGACAGCCGGGCCGCTGAGGCCCTCGCGGGCCAGCAGACGCAGGGCGTGCCGGGCCAGGCCCGTTACGGCCGCCGCGTTCGGGCCCGTACCGCAGACGTCGCCGATGGCGAAGCCGTAGGCGCCGTCACTGATGGGGAACAGGTCGTAGAAGTCGCCGCCGACCTCGTTGCCCTCACCGGCCGCGCGGTAGATGACCTCGACTTCGACGCCGTCGATCAGGGGGAGCTCGGGCGGCAGCAGGCTGCGCTGGAGGGACTGGCTGATGGCCGTCCGCTCCGAGTAGAGGCGGGCGTTGTCCAGAGCCAGCGCGGCACGGCGGGACAGGTCCTCGGCCAGCTCCAGGATCTCCTGGCGGAAGTGCTCGTCGGTGGGTTTGCCGAGCGTGAGCATGCCGATGACGCGGTTGCGGGCGACCAACGGGAGGACCACGGTCTCGCCGCCCACCGCGGAGGCGGTGGTCAGGGTCGGGCCGATGCCGGAGCGTAGCGGGGGCGTGGGACCGCCGCTGAGGCCCAGGTCGCGCATGGAGGTACGCAGCGCCGCCTGGTGTGCCAGCTCGCCGGGAGCCGTCCAGACGCGGGCGCCCGGGGACGGGACCGGGTCGGGCGGGGCGATCTTGGACAGCAGGGACTTGATGCCGTCGATGAGCTCCTCGTCCTCGTGCAGGACGTAGGAGAGGTACGGGTCCGAGGCCTGGTCGGCGATCGTGTAGACGGCGCACCAGGTGGCCAGGGTGGGGACCGTCATCTGGGCCATCAGGGCCAGGGTCTGGTCGCGGTCCAGGGTGCCGGCGAGGAGGTCGGAGGCCTCGACGAGGAAGCTGAGGGAGCCGCGGCGCAGGCGCTCCAGCTCGCCCAGGCGGGCCGACTCGACGGCCAGGGCGATGCGGTCGGCGGCGAACTGGAGGCGCAGGGCCTCCTCGTTGGAGTACCGGCCGGCGGACTCGGCCGCGACGCCGAGGGAGCCGGTGAGGCGGCCCTCGACCTTGAGGGGGACGGTGACGACCGAGCGCATACCGGTGCCGTTCAGCAGCGGGACGGCACCGGGGACCACCGCGAGGTCGTCGTGGACGGCGGGCATGCGGGCGGAGCCGTAGCGGCCGGGGCCGGCCTCGACGGGGACGCGGGCGAAGCGCTGGCGGGCGGAGGGCAGGCCCGTGGACGCGCGGACCTCCAACTCCGTTTCGTCGTCGGTCGCCAGGAGGAGGAAGGCGGCGTCGGCGTCGAGCATGTCGCGGGCGCGTTCGACCGTGCGCTGGAGGAGCCCGTCGAGGTCGTCCGGGGCGGGGGAGCCGATGAAGACCTCGAAGGGATCGGCGCTCTGGCTTTCGGAGGAGGAGGAGTCGGAGGCCGGCGCGCGCAACGGGGTCTGCAGGACGGCGCGTTCGTCGTCCCGGACCAGGAGGCAGACCGTGGAGGGTTCGCCGCCGGCGTCGCGGACGCGGAGGTGGGAGGCGTAGACCGGGGTGATGCGGCCGTTGGCTCCCCTCATGCCGTAGCTGCCCTCCCAGCGGGAGAGTTGGAGCGCCTCGGCGATACCGGTGTTGGTGCCCGGCGTCTGGGGCCAGGCGGCGAGGTCGGTGAGCGGCTTGCCGATGACCTGGTCGGCGGGGTAGCCGAAGAGTTCCTCGGCGTCCTCGTTCCAGGACGTGACGGCGCCGGTGCGGTCGATCTGGACGACGGCGACGCGGACGCGGGCGTCGGCGAGGGGGAGCACGTCGACCGGGAGGGAGGGGCCGGCGGCGCGGGTGCCGACCGGGCGCTCCGGGAGGTGGAGGTGGAACCAGACGTTCTTCAGCGTGGGCGTGTACTCCACGCCCCACCGGTCGGCCAGGGCCGCGCACAGTTGGAGGCCGCGGCCGCCCTCGCGGTCGAGGCTGCCCATGGTGGCGGGGGAGCCCTGGAGGGGGACCTCGCGCTCCGGGTAGTGGTCGGCCACCTCGATCCGCACGCCGTCGTCGCTGCGCAGGCACACGACGTCGGCGGTGGTGCCGGCATGCACCACGGCGTTGGTCACCAGTTCGCTGGTGAGCACCACGGCGTCGTCGACGATGTCGGCCTGGCCCCAGCCCTGAAGCGTGTCCCGGACGAAGGACCGGGCGCTCGCCACCGATCGTCCGACGGGCTCGAAGCTGGCGGCCGCGCGCGCGGTGATCACAGAACTCCTCGACCCTCTCTCCCCGTGCACGGCCCCATGGCCGACCGGCTCGCGCCGCTGCTGCGGCAGTCCACCCGTCGGCCCGGGATCCGGGGGCTGCTCCCCCGGGATCAGTCCGGTGGTCATGTTCCGGCCGCCCCTCCGATGCCCGCTCGTCTCCGTGCCACCGCCCAGGCCGGACAGACCGGCACGGCTGGACAGCCGCATGCAAGGTTACTTACCTTCGCCGTCGCTGCGGATGCCGGTCTGCAGTGTTTCCGCCCAGAGGGTGTGCGGACGATGTGCGAAGCTGCCGAACTGTTATGGCCTGGTTCGGCCGGGGTGAAACACTGGGCAAGCTTCTTATGAAGGTCCGGGCAGGTTGAATGCGCACCATGTGCGACGGGCAGCAGCCCGGAAGCGGTCGGACCAGCCGGTCCGGATCGTGTGGCAGCACAGAATGTACGCGGCAGTAACCGGTTCGCCGAGTGGTGGCGGCCGGGCACAGCGGTAACGGTCGACCCCTGCGGGAGGGACACAGTGGAGTCTGGCGCAGCGACGCGGGGCACTAAGGCGCGCGCGAAAGGCGGACAGTCCCTGAGTAACCAGGGCAAAACGCGGGGCGGAACCACGACCGTGGACACGGCCGCGCTGAATCGGCTGCTGACGGCCCTCGTCGCCATGCGGGAGGGCAACTTCCGTAAACGGCTCACGGTGTCCGGCGACGGCGTGATGGCGGAGATCGCGGCGGTCTTCAACGAGGTCGCCGACCGAAATCTCCACCTCACGGGTGAGCTGGCCCGGGTACGGCGCATGGTCGGTCGTGAGGGAAAACTCACGGAGCGGCTGGAGACGGGTGCCTGCGAGGGGTCCTGGGCGACCGCGATCGACAACTCGAACGCGCTCGTGGACGACCTCGTGCGGCCCGTCTCCGAGGTCAGCCGGGTGCTGTCGGCGGTGGCGGACGGTGACCTGTCGCCGCGTATGGAGCTGCGGACGCAGACGGCGGAGGGCGCCGGGCATCCGCTGCGCGGTGAGTTCCTGAAGGTCGGGCGGACCGTGAACAACCTGGTCGACCAGTTGTCGACGTTCACGGACGAGGTCACCCGGGTGGCCAGCGAGGTCGGTACCGAGGGCAAACTGGGCGGCCAGGCGCAGGTGCGCGGCATGTCCGGCTCGTGGAAGGACCTGACGGACTCCGTCAACACGATGGCGTACCGGCTCACCGCGCAGGTGCGGGACATCGCGCTGGTGACGACGGCGGTGGCCAAGGGGGATCTGTCCCGGAAGGTCACGGTTCACGTGGCCGGCGAGATGCTGGAGCTGAAGAACACCGTCAACACGATGGTGGACCAGCTCTCCGCGTTCTCCTCCGAGGTGACGCGCGTCGCCCGGGAGGTGGGCACCGAGGGGGCCCTGGGCGGACAGGCCCAGGTGCCGGGCGTGGCCGGGGTGTGGAAGGAGCTCACCGACTCCGTCAACACCATGGCCGGGAACCTGACGGCCCAGGTGCGTGAGATCTCCCATGTGACGACGGCGGTCGCCAACGGTGACCTGTCGAAGAAGGTGACGGTGCCGGCCCGCGGGGAGGTCGCGCAGCTCGCCGAGACGATCAACCAGATGACCGAGACGCTGCGCATCTTCGCGGACGAGGTCACGCGCGTCGCCAACGAGACCGGCGGCGAGGGGCAGCTCGGCGGCCAGGCGAACGTGCCGGGCGCGGCGGGGATCTGGAAGGACCTGACGGACTCCGTCAACACCGTCTTCCGGAACCTGACCACTCAGGTGCGCGACATCGCCGCGGTGACGACGGCGGTGGCCAGCGGTGACCTGTCGCAGAAGGTCACGGTGGACGTGGCCGGTGAGATGCTCGAGCTGAAGAACACCGTGAACACGATGGTGGACCAGTTGTCGAGCTTCGGTGCCGAGGTCACGCGTGTGGCTCGTGAGGTCGGGGTCGAGGGTGAGCTGGGCGGTCAGGCCCAGGTGCCGGGTGCGGCGGGTACGTGGAAGGACCTCACGGACTCCGTCAACACGGCGTTCCGGAACCTCACCGGACAGGTGCGCAACATCGCACAGGTGACGACGGCGGTGGCCAACGGCGACCTGTCGCAGAAGGTCACGGTGGACGTCTCCGGTGAGATGCTCCAGCTCAAGAACACCGTGAACACGATGGTGGACCAGCTTTCCAGCTTCGCCGACCAGGTGACCCGGATGGCCCGGGACGTGGGCACGGAGGGCCGCCTCGGCGGTCAGGCGCGCGTCGACGGGGTGTCGGGGACCTGGAAGGAGCTGACGGACTCCGTCAACTTCATGGCGGGCAATCTGACCTCCCAGGTGCGGCAGATCGCCCAGGTGACGACGGCCGTGGCGCGGGGTGACCTGTCGCAGAAGATCGACGTCGACGCCCGCGGCGAGATCCTGGAGCTGAAGAACACCATCAACACGATGGTCGACCAGCTCTCCGCCTTCGCCGAGCAGGTCACCCGGGTCGCCCGCGAGGTGGGCACGGAGGGCCGCCTCGGCGGTCAGGCCCAGGTGCCCGGCGTCGCCGGTGTGTGGCGCGATCTGACCGACTCCGTGAACGGCATGGCCGGGAACCTGACCGCGCAGGTGCGCAACATCGCGCAGGTCGCGACGGCGGTGGCCCGCGGTGACCTGTCCCAGAAGATCACCGTGGACGCGCGCGGGGAGATCCTGGAGCTGAAGAACACCCTGAACACGATGGTGGACCAGTTGTCGTCGTTCGCCCAGGAGGTCACCAGGGTGGCCCGTGAGGTGGGCACCGAGGGCATCCTCGGCGGCCAGGCGGAGGTGCAGGGGGTCTCCGGCACCTGGAAGGACCTCACGCAGTCCGTGAACGGCATGGCCAACAACCTGACCATGCAGGTGCGCAACATCGCCGAGGTCACGACCGCCGTGGCCAAGGGCGACCTGTCGAAGAAGATCACCGTCGACGCCAAGGGCGAGATCCTCGAGCTCGTCACCACCGTCAACACGATGGTGGACCAGTTGTCGTCCTTCGCCGAGCAGGTCACGCGCGTGGCCCGTGAGGTGGGCACGGAGGGCATCCTCGGTGGTCAGGCGCACGTGCCCGGTGTCGTGGGCATCTGGAAGGACCTCAGCGACAACGTCAACCTGATGGCGAAGAACCTCACCGTCCAGGTGCGGAACATCTCCCAGGTGGCCGCGGCCGTCGCCAACGGCGACCTGACGCGGACGGTGACGATCGAGGCGCGCGGCGAGGTCGCACAGCTCGCCGACACGTTCAACACCATGGTGAAGACGCTGAGCTCGTTCGCCGACCAGGTCACCAAGGTGGCCCGCGAGGTGGGCACGGACGGCATTCTCGGCGGTCAGGCGCACGTGCCCGGTGTGGCCGGCACCTGGAAGGACCTCACCGAGTCGGTGAACCAGATGGCGTCCAACCTGACCGGTCAGGTGCGCAACATCGCCATGGTCACCACGGCCATCGCCAAGGGCGACCTGACCAAGAAGATCGACATCGACGCGCGCGGCGAGATCCTGGAGCTGAAGACGACCATCAACACGATGGTCGACCAGTTGTCCTCCTTCGCCGAGGAGGTCACCCGCGTGGCCCGTGAGGTGGGCACGGAGGGGCAGCTCGGCGGTCAGGCGCGCGTGCGCGACGTCGACGGCACCTGGCGGGACCTGACGGAGTCCGTGAACGAGATGGCCGGGAACCTCACCCGGCAGGTGCGTGCCATCGCGCGTGTGGCCACCGCGGTGACGCGCGGCGACCTGAATCTCAAGATCGACGTGGACGCCTCCGGGGAGATCTCCGAGCTCCAGGACTACATCAACAAGATGATCGCCAACCTGCGCGACACCACGATCGCCAACAAGGAGCAGGACTGGCTCAAGGGCAATCTGGCCCGGATCTCCGCGCTGATGCAGGGCCGCCGGGACCTCCAGGACGTGGCCTCGCTGATCATGAGCGAGCTCACTCCGGTGGTCTCCGCGCAGCACGGGGCGTTCTTCCTCGCCATGCCGCATGTCGACGGTCAGGAGCAGGCCGGCGCCGACGAGGAGGAGTACGAGCTGCGCATGCTCGGTTCGTACGGCTATTCGATGGGCTCCATGCCCACGTCCTTCCGGCCGGGCGAGGCGCTGGTCGGCACGGCCGCCCAGGAGAAGCGCACGATCCTGGTGGAGAACGCGCCGAGTGGCTATCTGAAGATCTCCTCCGGGCTCGGTGAGGCTCCGCCCGCCCAGGTGATCGTCCTGCCGGTGCTGTTCGAGGGGCAGGTGCTCGGCGTCATCGAGCTGGCGTCCTTCACCCCGTTCACGCAGATCCAGAAGGACTTCCTCAACCAGATCGCCGAGATGATCGCGACCAGCGTCAACACCATCTCCGTCAACACCAAGACGGAGGTGCTGCTGAAGCAGTCGCAGGAGCTGACCGAGCAACTGCGGGACCGGTCGGAGGAGTTGGAGCAGCGGCAGAAGGCGCTGCAGTCGTCCAACGCCGAACTGGAGGAGAAGGCCGAGCTGCTGGCGCAGCAGAACCGCGACATCGAGGTGAAGAACACCGAGATCGAGGAGGCGCGGCAGGTCCTGGAGGAGCGCGCGGAGCAGCTCGCGGTCTCGATGCGCTACAAGAGCGAGTTCCTGGCCAACATGTCGCACGAGCTGCGTACGCCGCTCAACTCGCTGCTGATCCTGGCCAAGCTGCTCGCCGACAACGCCGACGCGAACCTGTCCCCGAAGCAGGTCGAGTTCGCCGAGACGATCCACGGCGCCGGCTCCGACCTGCTCCAGCTCATCAACGACATCCTCGACCTGTCGAAGGTGGAGGCGGGCAAGATGGACGTCTCCCCGACGCGCATCGCGCTCGTCCAGCTCGTCGACTACGTGGAGGCCACCTTCCGGCCGCTGACCGCGGAGAAGGGCCTGGACCTGTCGGTGCGGGTGTCGCCGGAGCTGCCCGCCACGCTGCACACCGACGAGCAGCGGCTCCTCCAGGTGTTGCGCAACCTGCTGTCCAACGCGGTGAAGTTCACCGATTCGGGGGCGGTCGAGCTGGTCATCCGGCCGGCCCGGGACGACGTCCCGCAGGCCATCCGGGAGCAGTTGCTGGAGGCCGGTTCGATGACCGACCCGGACGCGGACCTGATCGCGTTCTCCGTGAGCGATACCGGCATCGGGATCGCGGCGAGCAAGATGCGGGTGATCTTCGAGGCGTTCAAGCAGGCCGACGGCACCACCAGCCGCAAGTACGGCGGTACGGGTCTGGGACTGTCCATCTCGCGGGAGATCGCGCAGTTGCTGGGCGGCGAGATCCACGCGCAGAGCGAGCCGGGGCGCGGGTCGACGTTCACGCTCTACCTGCCGCTGCACCCGAGCGAGCTGCCCGCGCACGGCTACCAGCAGCCGCTTCCGGCCCTGGAGCCCGGTGGGGTGCTCGCCTCTCCGGGCGCGCTGACCGAGCTGTCGGGGGCGCAGACCGAACCGCCGGCCGAGGTGACGTCGTACCAGGACTCGCAGAACGGTGCCGCGGCGCTGTTCCGGCGCCGCCGCAGGGCGGCCGCGGAGACCGAGGCCCGGGACCGGCTCGCGGCGCAGGAGCAGCGGTCGGCCGCCGAACAGGAGGAGACGCCGCCGAACCGGGGGATCCGGTTCGGCGGGCAGAAGGTGCTGATCGTCGACGACGACATCCGCAACGTCTTCGCGCTCACCAGCGTCCTGGAGCAGCACGGCCTTTCCGTGCTGTACGCCGAGAACGGACGCGAGGGCATCGAGGTCCTGGAGCAGCACGAGGACGTGGCGGTCGTTCTGATGGACATCATGATGCCCGAGATGGACGGGTACGCCACGACCACGGCGATCCGCCGGATGCCCCAGTTCGCCGGTCTGCCGATCATCGCGCTGACCGCGAAGGCGATGAAGGGCGACCGGGAGAAGGCGATCGAGTCGGGCGCGTCCGACTACGTGACGAAGCCGGTCGACCCCGATCACCTGCTGACGGTGATGCAGCAGTGGATGCGGCAGGAGTGAGGAGTAGGTTCGGACGGGCACCGGACGGTACGTTCGGGCGGCGTGCCCTCGGTACGTACGGGCACCGTCCGCGCGGCACGTCCGGGCAGTGTGCGAATGTGGAGTGCACGCACGTGGCGGGAACCTTCGGCGTTCACGCGGAGTTGCTGACTCAGTGTGCCCGAAGCCGTGTAGAAGTGCGGGATTCGGGGAACCTTCTGATCTCCCGCTGCGTTTCTGCTACGTGCACAGTGACATCGCGGTGACAGGGTGTGGCGACGGGCGGGGTGCGGCTACGATGACCGGCACAAGGACGGGCGGCGCAAGGGAGTCGTCCCCTGGGGCGGCGCCCGCCGGTGCTGCCCCAAGTCCTGCGGACAGGGGAGGCCCCACGCCGGGGCGAGGAGGGCGGGCCATGGTGCAGAAGGCCAAGATCCTCCTGGTCGATGACCGGCCGGAGAATCTGCTGGCGCTGGAGGCGATCCTCTCGGCGCTCGATCAGACGCTGGTGCGGGCATCGTCCGGGGAGGAAGCGCTCAAAGCACTGCTCACGGACGACTTCGCGGTCATTCTGCTGGACGTCCAGATGCCGGGCATGGACGGATTCGAAACCGCCGCGCACATCAAGCGGCGGGAGCGGACCCGGGACATCCCGATCATCTTCCTCACCGCGATCAACCACGGCCCGCACCACACCTTCCGGGGGTACGCGGCGGGCGCGGTGGACTACATCTCCAAGCCGTTCGACCCCTGGGTGCTGCGCGCCAAGGTCTCCGTCTTCGTCGAGCTGTACATGAAGAACTGCCAGCTCCGTGAGCAGGCGGCGCTGCTGCGGCTCCAGTTGGAGGGCGGCGGCAAGGCGACGGCCGGCGAGACCAAGGAGCCGGCGGGGCTGCTCGCCGAGCTGTCGGCGCGGCTGGCTGCCGTGGAGGAGCAGGCCGAGGCGCTCTCCAAGCAGCTCGGCGACGAGTCGACGGACGCGGCCGCGGTGGCGACGGCGGCCCATCTGGAACGCAAGCTCACCGGACTGCGTCGGGCTCTGGACGCCCTGGAGCCGGGGACGTCCGGAGGACAGGCCACGGTCAACTGAGCTCCGAAGGCGGGCCGAGTCTCGGTGGGGCCCGCCCGTGAGGACATGTCAGCGTCTGTACCGCGGGCGTCAGTTCCGGTCACTCGCGCCGACGACACGAACGGGTGAAGCGGTAGGCACACGTGTCGACCGCCGTCTCCCCCGGTAACCTCACACCTATGGCCTCACGTCCCTCCGCAGCCAAGAAGCAGCCCGCGAAGAAGGCGGCCGCTCCCGCGAAGGCTCCGGCGAAGAAGGCCGCTGCGAAGAGGGCGCCCGCGAAGAAGGCGCCCGCCAGGAAGGCCGCGGCGAAGAAGCCCGCGCCCGCACCGGCACCCAGCCCCACCGGAGGCGTCTACCGGCTTGTACGCGCCCTCTGGCTGGGTGTCGCGCACGCCGTCGGTGCCGTCTTCCGCGGCATAGGGCAGGGCGCGAAGAACCTCGACCCGGCGCACCGCAAGGACGGCGTCGCGCTGCTGCTGCTAGGCATGGCGCTGATCGTCGCCGCGGGCACCTGGGCCGACCTCAAGGGCCCCGTCGGCGACCTCGTCGAGATCCTGGTGACCGGTGCCTTCGGGCGGCTGGACCTGCTGGTGCCCATCCTGCTCGGCGCCATCGCCGTGCGGCTGATCCGGCACCCCGAGAAACCCGAGGCCAACGGCCGGATCGTGATCGGCCTGTCCGCACTCGTCATCGGCGTCCTCGGCCAGGTGCACATCGCCTGCGGCTCACCGGCCCGCGGCGACGGCATGCAGGCCATAAGGGACGCCGGCGGCCTCATCGGCTGGGGCGCGGCGACCCCGTTGTCGTACACGATGACCGACGTCCTGGCCGTGCCGCTGCTGGTGCTGCTGACGGTCTTCGGGCTGCTGGTCGTCACGGCCACCCCGGTCAACGCCGTCCCGCAGCGGCTGCGGCTGCTGGGTGTCCGGCTCGGGCTCGTACGTGATCCGGAGGCGGAGGCCGACGCGTTCGGCGCGGACGACGAACGCTACGAGGAGCAGTGGCGCGAGGCGCTGCCGGCGAAGGCCCGCAGGCGCGGGGGAGCGGCCGCGGAGCCGTACGACCCCGACGCGGTCGAGGAGGAGGCGTTCACCCGGCGTCGCGGCCGGCCCCGGCGGTCCGCCGTGTCGCAGCCCGAGATGAACCGGCCGATGGACGCCGTGGACGTCGCCACCGCGGCCGCCGCCGCGCTCGACGGCGCCGTGCTGCACGGCATGCCGCCCTCGCCCGTGGTCGCCGACCTCACCCAGGGCGTGAGTACGGGGGACCGCGAGTCGACGACGCCGACCCCGACGCCGGTGCCGGCCGCGCGCCCGCAGCCCGGGAAGCTCAAGCAGGGCAAGGCGCACAAGGACGACTCGGATCAGGGCACGGCGGTGGTCGCCGACCTCACCAAGACCCCGTTCCCCAAGGAGCGGGACCTGCCGCCGCGCGCCGAGCAGCTTCAGCTCTCCGGCGACATCACCTACTCCCTGCCGGCCCTCGACATGCTGACCCGCGGCGGCCCCGGCAAGGCGCGCAGCGCCGCCAACGACGCCATAGTCGCCTCGCTGACCACCGTCTTCACCGAGTTCAAGGTCGACGCCGCCGTCACCGGCTTCACCCGCGGGCCGACGGTCACGCGCTACGAGGTCGAGCTCGGTCCCGCCGTGAAGGTCGAGCGGATCACCGCACTGGCCAAGAACATCGCGTACGCCGTCGCCAGCCCCGACGTGCGGATCATCAGCCCGATCCCCGGCAAGTCCGCGGTCGGCATCGAGATCCCCAACACCGACCGGGAGATGGTCAACCTCGGCGACGTGCTGCGCCTCGCGGAGTCCGCGGAGGACGACGACCCGATGCTGGTCGCCTTCGGCAAGGACGTCGAGGGCGGTTACGTCATGCACTCGCTGGCGAAGATGCCGCACATGCTGGTCGCCGGCGCCACCGGCTCCGGCAAGTCGTCCTGCATCAACTGCCTGATCACCTCGATCATGATGCGGGCGACCCCCGAGGACGTCCGGATGATCCTGGTCGACCCCAAGCGCGTCGAGCTGACCGCGTACGAGGGCATCCCGCACCTGATCACCCCGATCATCACCAACCCGAAGCGGGCCGCGGAGGCGCTCCAGTGGGTCGTACGGGAGATGGACCTGCGCTACGACGACCTCGCGGCCTACGGCTACCGGCACATCGACGACTTCAACCGCGCGGTGCGCGAGGGCAAGGTCAAGCCGCCCGAGGGCAGTGAGCGCGAGCTCCAGCCGTACCCGTACCTGCTGGTGATCGTGGACGAGCTGGCGGACCTGATGATGGTGGCGCCGCGGGACGTCGAGGACGCCATCGTGCGGATCACGCAGCTCGCGCGGGCGGCCGGCATCCACCTGGTGCTCGCCACCCAGCGGCCGTCCGTGGACGTCGTCACCGGCCTGATCAAGGCCAACGTGCCCTCCCGCCTCGCCTTCGCCACGTCCTCCCTGGCCGACTCACGGGTCATCCTCGACCAGCCCGGTGCCGAGAAGCTGATCGGCAAGGGCGACGGCCTCTTCCTGCCGATGGGCGCCAACAAGCCGACCCGTATGCAGGGCGCGTTCGTGACCGAGGAGGAGGTCGCGGTCGTCGTCCAGCACTGCAAGGACCAGATGGCGCCGGTCTTCCGGGACGACGTCACGGTCGGCACCAAGCAGAAGAAGGAGATCGACGAGGACATCGGCGACGACCTCGACCTGCTCTGCCAGGCCGCCGAACTGGTCGTCTCCACGCAGTTCGGCTCGACCTCCATGCTGCAGCGCAAGCTGCGCGTCGGCTTCGCCAAGGCCGGTCGGCTGATGGACCTGATGGAGTCGCGGAGCATCGTCGGGCCGAGCGAGGGATCGAAGGCTCGTGACGTTCTTGTGAAGCCTGACGAGCTGGACGGCGTGCTCGCGCTGATCCGGGGGGAGTCTGAAGGGTAGGGAACGGTACGCGAGGGGATCCTTCGACGGAGGGCCGCGGCGATCGTGACTCACCCGTTAGGGATCATTGAGCAACCGTTCCCCCCTCGCGTACGTCAAGTTGAGGGAAATGACAAACAGGCAGTCCACCATCGGGACGCGAGGCCATTCCGATGGCGTACAAAGTCCCGTCGCCCGGTTGCCCCACCCGTTTGCAGCCCCCCTAAACTGAACGTCCAGCACAGGCGGCTAACGCTCGAAAGGCGCCCCCGTGTCCAACGGCAACTCCCCTGAAGACGAGCGTCCGATCGAAGACGTGTCCCAAGACGTTTCCGAAGACCGTTCTGAAGACGTTTCCGAGGAAGCCCGCCCCTCCATCGGCCGCGCACTGCAGCAGGCGCGGATCGCCGCCGGGCTGACCGTCGACGACATCACCACCGCCACCCGCGTCCGGATCGCCATCGTGCACGCCATCGAGGCGGACGACTTCACGCCCTGCGGCGGCGACGTCTACGCGCGCGGTCACATCAGGACCCTGGCCAAGGCCGTCGGGCTCGACCCGGCCGCACTGCTCGCGCAGTTCGACGCCGACCACGGCGGACGCCCCGCGCCGACACCCGCCGCGCCCCTGTTCGAGGCGGAACGCATCCGTCCCGAGCGGCGCGGACCCAACTGGACCGCCGCCATGGTCGCCGCGATCGTCGCGGTGATCGGCTTCGTCGGCTTCACCTTCGTCAAGGGGGGCGACGACGGAGGCAACGAGGTGAGCGTCGCCGAGGGCTCCCAGCCGTCGGCCGGCGAGTCCGCCTCGCCGAGCGCCAAGCCGAAGAAGCCCGCCGACCCGAAGCCCGACCCGACCGACAGCGCCATCGCCGCCGCTCCGCGGGACAAGGTGACGGTCAAGATCAGCGCCACCGACGACCCGAGCTGGATCTCCGTGAAGGACCACAACGGCCGGCTGCTCTTCGACGGCCTGCTCAAGCAGGGTGACTCCAAGACCTTCCAGGACAACGAGAAGGTCGACCTCGTCCTCGGCAACGCGGGCGCGATCCAGCTCTACGTCAACGGCAAGAAGATCGAGGACGACTTCCAGCCGGGCTCCGTGGAGCGCCTGACGTACACGAAGGGCGACCCGCAGGTCGGATAGGGCGCGGAAGGCGCCGACGCGGACGGGGTTGTCCAAGATCGGGCAACCCCGTCGACGTGGGGTGTCGGCGGGACGAAGTAGTCTTGAGCCCATGCCTGAAAGCCGTACCGTCGCACTCGTCACTCTTGGCTGCGCCCGCAACGAGGTGGACTCGGAGGAGCTCGCAGGCCGTCTGGAGGCGGACGGCTGGAAGCTCGTCGATGACGCCGAGGAAGCGGACGTCGCCGTCGTGAACACGTGCGGCTTCGTCGAGGCCGCCAAGAAGGACTCCGTGGACGCCCTCCTGGAGGCCAACGACCTCAAGGGGCACGGCAGAACGCAGGCCGTGGTGGCGGTGGGCTGCATGGCCGAGCGGTACGGCAAGGAGCTCGCCGAGGCGCTTCCCGAGGCCGACGGTGTACTCGGCTTCGACGACTACACCGACATCTCCGACCGCCTGCAGACCATCCTGAACGGCGGCATCCACGCCGCCCACACCCCGCGCGACCGGCGCAAGCTGCTGCCGATCAGCCCCGCCGAGCGCCAGGAGGCCGGTGCCTCCGTCGCCCTGCCGGGGCACGGCCCGACCGACCTCCCCGAGGGCGTCGCCCCGGCCTCCGGGCCCCGCGCGCCCCTGCGCCGCCGCCTGGACGGCTCCCCGGTCGCCTCGGTGAAGCTGGCCTCCGGCTGCGACCGGCGCTGCTCCTTCTGCGCCATCCCGTCCTTCCGCGGCTCCTTCATCTCGCGCCGCCCGAGCGACGTGCTGAACGAGACCCGGTGGCTGGCCGAGCAGGGCGTCAAGGAGATCATGCTGGTCTCCGAGAACAACACCTCCTACGGCAAGGACCTCGGCGACATCCGCCTGCTGGAGTCGCTGCTGCCGAACCTCGCCGACGTCGACGGCATCGAGCGTGTGCGCGTCAGCTACCTCCAGCCGGCCGAGATGCGCCCCGGTCTCATCGACGTACTGACCTCCACCCCGAAGGTCACGCCCTACTTCGACCTCTCCTTCCAGCACTCCGCGCCGAACGTGCTGCGCGCGATGCGCCGCTTCGGCGACACGGACCGCTTCCTGGAACTGCTGGACACCATCCGGAGCAAGGCTCCCGAGGCCGGCGTGCGCTCCAACTTCATCGTGGGCTTCCCCGGCGAGTCCGAGTCGGACCTCGCCGAGTTGGAGCGGTTCCTGACCCACGCGCGGCTGGACGCCATCGGGGTCTTCGGATACTCGGACGAGGAGGGCACCGAGGCGGCGACCTACGGCGACAAGCTGGACGAGGACATCGTCGCCGAGCGACTGGCACGCGTGTCCCGCCTGGCCGAGGAACTCGTCTCGCAGCGGGCCGAGGAGCGCGTCGGCGCGACCGTGCGCGTGCTCGTCGAGTCCGTGGAGTCCGTCGACGAGGGGGACGGCGTGCGCGGCCGCGCGGAGCACCAGGCGCCGGAGACGGACGGCCAGGTGGTGCTCACGAGCGGCGAAGGCATGAGTGTCGGTCGTATGGTCGACGCGAAGGTGGTCGGTACGGAGGGTGTCGACCTGGTGGCCGAACCGCTGCTGGAGTCGCCCGAGTGGAGTGAGGAGGCCGGCAGATGACCGGAGTCCCGGCGTCCGCTGCGGGCGGCTCCTCCGGCGCGCGCAGGGCCGGCCCCCGCGGTGCCACTGGCGCGGCGCAGGAACCGACGGAGCGTACGCCTTCCAGGGGTGCGGCGGACAAGGGTGCGGCCGAGCGGGGTGCGGCCGAGCGGGTTACGGCCGAGCGGGGTGCGACCGAGGGCGGTGCCACCGGGCGCGGCGGCAAGATCGCGGCCGCCGCCGTCAACCAGGCCAGCGTGTGGAACGTCGCCAACCTGCTGACGATGCTCCGGCTGCTCCTCGTGCCGGCCTTCGTCGCGCTGATGCTCGGCAACGGCGGGTACGACCCGGCCTGGCGCTCGTTCGCCTGGGCGGCCTTCGCCGTAGCCATGATCACGGACCTCTTCGACGGCCACCTGGCGCGCGCCTACAACCTCGTCACCGACTTCGGGAAGATCGCGGACCCCATCGCCGACAAGGCGATCATGGGGGCTGCGCTCGTCTGTCTGTCCGCACTGGGCGATCTGCCGTGGTGGGTGACGGCCGTCATCCTCGGCCGGGAACTCGGGATCACCGTCCTGCGTTTCGTGGTCATCCGGTACGGAGTCATCCCGGCGAGCCGGGGCGGCAAACTCAAGACCCTCACCCAGGGCATCGCCGTCGGCATGTACGTCCTGGCACTGACGGGGCCCTTGGCCACCCTGAGGTTCTGGGTGATGGCGGCGGCGGTTGTCCTGACCGTGGCGACCGGACTGGACTATGTGAAGCAGGCCATTGTGCTGCGCCGTCAAGGAATTGCCGAGCGCCGTGCGGCGTTGAAGGAGACGGAAGGTTGAGTTCCACGGCCGCCGACGTGGTGCGACTACTCACCGTCAGGGGCGAGACCCTGGCGGTCGCCGAGTCGCTGACCGGCGGAATGGTGGCGGCCGCCATCACCGCGGTTCCCGGCGCGTCCAAGGCCTTCCGGGGATCGGTGACCGCCTACGCGACGGAGCTGAAGCGGGAACTGCTCGGCGTCGATGCCGGGTTGCTCACGGCGCGTGGAGCGGTGGATCCGCAGGTCGCCGCCCGGATGGCGGCAGGCGTGCGCAAGGCGCTGGGCGCCGACTGGGGCATAGCGACGACGGGCGTCGCGGGCCCGGACGCCCAGGACGGACAGCCCGTCGGGACGGTCTTCGTGGCCGTCGACGGGCCCTTCGGAGCAGACGACCCTTCCGCCCGTGGCGGAAAAGTGGAGGCGCTGCGGTTGAACGGCGACCGCGCGGAAATTCGTATGGAGAGTGTACGGAGCGTACTCGCACTCCTTTTGAGGGAGCTTGCGGGCGAACAGACCGGGAATGAGCGGGCACAGGATACGGAACGGAACGGGGGGTTTTGATGTTTGCAGCCCTGAGTGAACACGACATCGCTCCCCGCACGGCCGCGGCGCGAGGCGGTACGGTGGGGCGTGAAGGATGCGGTTACACGGTCCGAGGAGGGAGCCACCGATGATTCTGCTCCGTCGCCTACTGGGTGACGTGCTGCGTCGGCAGCGCCAACGCCAGGGCCGTACTCTGCGCGAAGTCTCCTCCTCCGCCCGAGTCTCACTCGGCTATCTCTCCGAGGTGGAGCGGGGGCAGAAGGAGGCTTCTTCCGAGCTGCTCTCCGCCATCTGCGACGCGCTGGACGTACGGATGTCCGAGCTCATGCGGGAAGTGAGCGACGAACTCGCCCTCGCCGAACTGGCCCAGTCCGCTGCGGCCACGTCCAGCGAGACCGTGCCGGCACCGGTGCGCCCGATGCTGGGTTCCGTGTCGGTGACCGGTGTGCCACCGGAACGGGTGACCATCAAGGCGCCCGCCGAGGCAGTGGACGTCGTCGCCGCCTGACCGTCGAGAACGTGTGCGTGTGAGGCCCCGGCCGGGGCTTCTCCGGGAGGTCCCGGAGAGGTGCGGTCGGGGTTTTTGCGTACGCGGGTGGTGCCGGGCGCGGGTGGTGGGGCGTGCCCGGCGACTGGTTCGTCCGGTTTGCCGGTCCCCGGTGGTGCGGTCATCGTGGAGGGACATGGCCGGGGGAGCCGACCGACGGAGGTGCGGATGTACGTCGTGAAGAGCTCGTTGTCCGACGCGAACCTGAAGACCGTGTCCGAGGCGTTGCAAGGCGCCCTCGTCGATCTGGTGGACCTGGCCCTGGTGGCGAAGCAGATCCACTGGAACGTGGTCGGTCCGCGCTTCCGTTCCGTACACCTTCAGCTCGACGAACTCGTCGGCACCGCACGCACGCACTCCGACACCGTGGCGGAGCGCGCCTCGGCGCTCGGCGTGTCCCCGGACGGGCGCGCCGCGACGGTGGCCGTCGGCAGCGGTATCGGCGTGACTCCGGAAGGCTGGGTCGACGACACCACCGCGGTGCAGACGATCGTGGACGCCCTGGGCGCGGTGATCGGGCGGATGCGGGAGCGGATCACCGCGACCGGGGACGCGGACCCGGTGAGCCAGGACATCTTCATCCAGGTCACGGCCGATCTGGAGAAACAGCACTGGATGTTCCAAGCCGAAAACGGATGACGCGGGGATGGCGTCGGCGCGGACTGCTCGTCGGGCGGCCGCGCTGAGGCTCGGTGCGCTGGCGCTCGGTGCGCTGTGGTGGTGGGCCGTGCTGCGCCTGGCCCTGGAGCCCGGCGCGGGGGTGCTCGAAGGGGCGGTCGCGGTCGGCGGCTGGGGGCTGAGCGTGCTGCCGGTGCACTGTGTGCCCAGACGCCGGGCCGCCGGGGCCGTGGGTGCGGGGCGGTGGCGGTGCGCCCTGCGCGGGGCCCGGGGTGCGTCGCCCCCGTCGCGGTGCCGGTCGGCGGTGGGCCTCGGCCCGCCCGGATCGGGCGGGCCGTGAGGTGGCGGCCGACGTGCGTTGCTTTACAAGGGGGCGTGACCCGGATAACGTACAACCAAATGGTTGTAGATGGATTCCCCGAAGTAGCCGAAGAGGGTGTGGACCGCTTGTTCCACGCCCTGGCCGACACGACGCGCCGCGACATCGTGCGTCGCTGTGTACGGGGCGACCTGTCGGTGTCTCGACTGGCCGAGGCCTATCCGATGAGCTTCGCCGCGGTACAGAAGCACGTCGCGGTTCTGGAGCGGGCAGGTCTGGTGGTCAAGCAGCGCCGCGGACGGGAGCAGCTCGTGCGCACCGACCCCGACGCCGTGGGCCGCGCCCGGCAGGCACTGGACGCACTGGAGGCGGCCTGGCGTGGCCGGGTGGACCGCATGTCCCACCTGCTCGCCCAGGAGGCGGACTCCGATACGCACGACCCGACAGAAGGACAGATCTGATGAGTGTCACCAGCTTGGACAAGGATCTCGACAACCTGACCCTCACCCTGGTCGCCGACTTCGCCGCGCCCGTCGAGCGGGTGTGGCGGTTGTGGTCCGACCCGCGGCAACTGGAGCGCTGGTGGGGCCCGCCGACCTACCCGGCGACGGTGGAGGAGCACGACCTGACCCCCGGCGGCGACGTCACGTACTTCATGACCGGCCCGGAGGGGGACAAGCACCGCGGGTGGTGGCGGATCACCTCGGTCGACGCGCCGACGTCCCTGGAGTTCACCGACGGATTCGCCGACGCGGACGGGGCCCCGAGCGCCGACATGCCGACGACCTCGACCCGGGTGACGCTCACCGAGCGGGACGGCGGCACCCGCATGGAGATGCGCTCCGCCTTCGACACCCGGGAACAGATGGACCAGCTCACGAAGATGGGGATGGAGGAAGGGCTGCGCGAGGCGGTCGGCCAGATGGACGGCGTGCTCGCCGGCTGAGCTCGCCGGCTCAGCGCGTTGGCCCGGTCGGTCGGCCGAGCTCGCCTGCTCGGCTTGTCGGCCGGGTCAGCCAGGCTCGCGCCGCGGCCCGGTACCGGCCTGGCGGCGTGGGCGCGGCGCGGGACCGGGCTGGCAGGCCGGGCACCAGTATGTGGGGCGCTCGCGGGAGCCGTCGCCCTGGTTCGCCACGCGGACCGACGTGCCGCAGCGCAGGCAGGGGCGGGGCGCGCGGCCGTACACGAACAGGTCATGACCGCGCAGGCCCGTCGTACGGCGGACCGGGCGGCCGCGGTTGGCTTCCAGGAGCTTCTTCGCGAGTGCGGGCAGCTTCACGGCGTGTGCGGCGGGCAGCTCCCCGACGGGGAGCCACGGAGTGACGCCGAGCAGGAAGCAGAGCTCGCACTTGTAGACGTTCCCGATACCGGCGAGGTTGCGCTGGTCGAGCAGGGCCTCACCGAGCGGGCGGGCGGGGTCCGCGCGCAGGTTGGCCAGGGCCTGCTCCGGGTCCCAGTCCGGGCCCAGCAGGTCCGGGCCGAGATGGCCGACGGCGCGCTCCTCGTCGGCGGTGCGGAGGATTTCCAGCACCGGCAGGCGGTAGCCGACGGCGGTGCGGTCGGCGGTGCCGAGGATCACCCGGATCTGGTGCGCCGGGCCGCCGCTCCAGCGCTGACCGGCCGCGAACACCTTCCAGGACCCGTCCATCCGCAGGTGCGAGTGCACCGTCAGGCCGCCCTCGACCCGGGTGAGCAGGTGTTTGCCGCGCGGTGTGACGTCCAGCACCGTCCGGCCGGTCAGGTCGGCCGTGGCGTGCCGGGGCACGCGGAAGTCGCTGCGGGTCAGCACCTTGCCCGCGAGGGCGTCGTGCAGCCGTCGTGCGGCCTGCCAGACCGTGTCTCCTTCGGGCATGGGTCAAGGGTGACAGGCTCAGGCTCTGATGCGCAGGCCGCGCGGGGTGGCGATGAAACCCGCTTCCTCCAGGAGCGGGCCGAACGGGGACGTCAGGGCCGCCGCGCCGTTGACCCGCTCCACCGTGACCGTGCCGAGCGAACCGGCGCGGGCGGCCGAGGCGAGCGCCTCCGCGGCCGCCCGCAGACGGGGGTCGTCGGTGGGCAGGCCGTCCGGGACGGAGGGCCAGAGCAGGAGTGTTTTGCCGCCGCGCTCCATGTACAGCGCAGGTTCGCCCTCGACGAGTACCACCAGGGAGCCCGCCTTGCGGCCCGGCTTGTGCGTGGCACCGGCCGGGGGCTCGGGCCAGCCGAGGGCCGCGCCGTAGGCGTTGGCCGGATCGGCGGCGGCCAGGACGACGGCCCGTGGACCGGTCAAGGAGCGGCCGCGACTGCCGGGGAATCCGGTGTCGTACGAGGCGTGCGAACCACCGAAGCCGCCGTGCGCGCCGCCCCCGCGCGGCCCGCCGGCTCCCGGCTCGGCGTAGTTGCGGGGGGAGACGTGGTCCCCCCGGGAGGACGGAAGGTGCTGACGCGCCGCGAAGACGCCGCCGGGTTGCTCCGGCGCGTCGGCGTCCCCATCGCCGCCGGACGGGAAGTCGTCGAAGGGGGAGCCGCCGGAGACCAGGTCGCCCGGGCCGCCGGAGCCGTCGGGTGAGAAGTCCGCTTCGAGGCCGCCGCCGGTGAGGTCCGGCCGCCCCGGTGGAGCCTCGCCGCGCTCCCGGGCGTTCGAGACCGCGCGCAACCGGTCCACGGCACCCTCCATGGCGAACTGCGCCGCGCCCAGCCCTTCCACGACATAGCCGCGCCGCGCCTGTCCGCTCTCCTCGAAGGCGGCCAGGATGCGGTACACCGCGGAGAAGCCGCCTTCGACGCCCTCGGCGGCGACGGCGCCGCGGGTCACCACGCCGTGCCGGTCCAGGAGCGTGCGGGCCAGGGCATGGGCACGCACCGTGGTGTCGGCCTCGCGTGCGGGGAGCAGGGACCAGCGGCCCGCGACGGTCGGCGGGCCGGTGCGGGAGGCGGTGCGGGCGGCGGCCGTCAGCGAGCCGTAGCGTCCGCGTGGCACCGCGCGCTTGGCGCGGTGGGCGGTGGAGCCAGCGGTGCGGCCGGAGCCCAGCAGGGAGCGCAGGGGTGCGAGGGTGTCGTTCGTCAGACGTCCGGACCAGGTCAGGTCCCACAGGGCGTCGGCCAGATGCGGATCGGTGGCGTCCGGATGGGTGGTGGCGCGGACCTGGTCGGCGATCTGCCGGAAGAACAGGCCGTACCCGCCCGAGAGAGCGCTCAGGACGGATTCGTGAAGGGCGGTCGTCTCCAGGGGATGCGGAGGTGGCAGGAGCAGCGGGGCCGTGTCCGCCAGATGGAGGGAGACCCAGCCGTCCTTCCCCGGGAGCGAACCCGCTCCCGCCCACACCACCTCACCGGCGGCCGTGAGCTCGTCCAGCATCGCCGGGCTGTAGTTCGCCACCCGGGAGGGCAGGACCAGCTTCTCCAGGGCGGAGGCGGGCACGGACGCGCCCTGCAACTGCTCGACGGCGCGGACCAGCCCGTCGATGCCGCGCAGCGCGTGTCCCTTGCCGATGTGCTGCCACTGGGGGAGGAACTGGCCGAGCGCGGCCGGCGGCACGGGCTCCAGCTCGTGCCGCAGCGCCGCAAGGGAACGGCGGCGCAGCCGGCGCAGGACGGTCGCGTCACACCATTCCTGGCCGATGCCGGCCGGATGGAACTCGCCCTGCACGACCCGGCCCGCCGCCGCGAGCCGCTGCAGGGCGCCCTCGGTGACCGCGACGCCCAGGCCGAAGCGGGCCGCCGCGGTGACCGACGTGAAGGGACCGTGGGTGCGGGCATGGCGGGCGAGGAGGTCGCCGAGGGGGTCCTTGACCGGCTCGGTGAAGGCTTCGGGCACGCCCACGGGCAACGCCGTGCCCAGCGCGTCGCGCAGCCTGCCCGCGTCCTCGATCGCCGCCCAGTGGTCGGCGCCGGCGATGCGCACCTTGATCGCGCGGCGGGCGGCGGCCAGTTCCCGCGCCCACTGCGGTTCGGCGCCCCGCTCGGCCAGCTCGGCGTCCGTGAGCGGGCCGAGCATCCGCAGCCGGTCCGCCACTCCCTCCGGGTCCTTGACGCGGCGGTCCTCGGTGAGCCACTGCAGCTCGCGCTCCAGCTCGGTGAGCACCTCCGCGTCGAGCAGCTCGCGCAGCTCTGCCTGCCCGAGCAGCTCGGCCAGCAGCCGAGAGTCCAGGGAAAGGGCGGCGGCACGGCGCTCGGCGAGGGGCGAGTCGCCCTCGTACAGGAACTGGGCGACGTACCCGAAGAGCAGTGAGCGGGCGAACGGGGACGGCTCCGGGGTGGTCACCTCGACCAGGCGCACCTTGCGGGCTTCCAGGTCGCCCATCAGCTCGGTCAGGCCGGGCACGTCGAAGACGTCCTTGAGGCACTCGCGGACCGCCTCCAGGACGATCGGGAACGAGCCGTACTCGCTCGCCACCTCGAGTAGCTGCGCGGCGCGCTGGCGCTGCTGCCACAGGGGGGTGCGCTTGCCGGGGCTGCGCCGCGGGAGCAGCAGCGCACGGGCGGCGCACTCGCGGAAACGAGACGCGAACAAGGCCGAACCGCCCACCTGGTCGGTGACGACCCGGTCGACCTCGCCTTTGTCGAAGACGACGTCGGCCGCGCCGACGGGTGCCTGCTCGGCGTCGTACTCCAACCCGGGTTTCGACGGTTCCTGGTCGAGCAGGTCCAGGCCCATCAGGTCGGCGTCCGGCAGGCGCAGCACGATGCCGTCGTCGGCGTGCATGACCTGGGCGTCCATGCCGTACCGCTCGGACAGGCGGGCGCCGAGCGCGAGCGCCCAGGGGGCGTGCACCTGGGCGCCGAAGGGGGAGTGGACCACGACCCGCCAGTCGCCCAGCTCGTCCCGGAAACGCTCGACGACGATAGTGCGGTCGTCGGGGACGTGACCGCAGGCCTCGCGCTGCTCGTCGAGGTACGACAGGACGTTGTCCGCCGCCCAGGCGTCCAGGCCGGCGGTGACCAGGCGGAGCCGGGCGTCCTCCTTGGTGAGGGAGCCCACTTCGCGCAGGAACGCGCCCAGCGCGCGGCCCAGCTCCAGCGGTCGGCCGAGCTGGTCGCCCTTCCAGAACGGCAGCCGGCCCGGCACGCCCGGTGCGGGGGAGACCAGGACCCGGTCACGCGTGATGTCCTCGATCCGCCAGGAGCTGGTGCCGAGCGTGAAGACGTCCCCGACGCGTGACTCGTAGACCATCTCCTCGTCGAGCTCGCCGACCCGGCCGCCGCCCTTCTTCGGATCGGTGCCGGCGAGGAAGACGCCGAAGAGCCCGCGGTCGGGAATTGTGCCGCCGGAGGTGACCGCGAGGCGCTGCGCCCCCGGGCGGCCGGTGACCGTGCCGGCGACGCGGTCCCACACCACGCGGGGGCGCAGCTCGGCGAAGGCGTCGGACGGATAGCGGCCCGCGAGCATGTCGAGGACGGCCGTGAAGGCGGACTCCGGCAGCGAGGCGAAGGGCGCGGCGCGGCGGACGGTGGCGAGGAGGTCGTCGACCTGCCAGGTGTCCAGCGCGGTCATCGCCACGAGTTGCTGGGCCAGGACGTCCAGCGGGTTGGCGGGGACCCTGAGGGCCTCGATGGCGCCGCTGCGCATCCGCTCGGTGACCACGGCCGCCTGCACAAGGTCGCCGCGGTACTTGGGGAAGACCACGCCCGTGGACACGGCGCCGACCTGGTGTCCCGCGCGGCCGACGCGCTGGAGGCCGGAGGCGACGGAGGGCGGTGACTCGACCTGGACGACCAGGTCGACGGCGCCCATGTCGATGCCCAGCTCCAGACTGGAGGTGGCCACCACCGCGGGCAGGCGGCCCGCCTTGAGGTCCTCCTCGACGAGGGCGCGCTGCTCCTTGGACACCGAGCCGTGGTGGGCGCGGGCGATCACGGCAGGGGCGCCCTGGGCGGCTCCCGAACCGCCCATGAGCTCGGCGGGGGAGTGGTGCTCGTCCAGGGGCTCGCCGGTCGCCCGTTCGTACGCGATCTCGTTGAGCCTGTTGCACAGGCGCTCGGCCAGGCGCCGGGAGTTGGCGAAGACGATCGTGGAGCGGTGGGACTGGACGAGATCGGTGATCCGCTCCTCGACGTGCGGCCAGATCGACGGACGCTCCGCGCCCTCGTTGCCGTCCGCGACCGGGGAGCCGCCCAGCTCGCCCAGGTCCTCGACCGGTACGACGACGGACAGGTCGAACTCCTTGCCCGAGTCCGGCTGGACGATCTCGACCTTGCCGCGGGGTGCGAGGAATCGGGCGACCTCGTCCACCGGACGGACCGTCGCCGACAGGCCGATGCGACGGGCCGGCTTCGGCAGCAGCTCGTCCAGCCGCTCCAGGGTGAGCGCGAGATGGGCCCCGCGCTTGGTGCCCGCGACCGCGTGCACCTCGTCCAGGATCACCGTCTCGATGCCGGTCAGCGCATCGCGCGTGGCCGACGTCAGCATCAGGAACAGGGACTCCGGGGTGGTGATCAGGATGTCCGGCGGGCGGGTGGACAGGGCGCGGCGCTCGGCGGCCGGGGTGTCCCCGGAGCGGATGCCGACCTTGACCTCGGGCTCGGGCAGGCCGAGGCGTACGGATTCCTGGCGGATGCCGGTCAGCGGGCTGCGGAGATTGCGCTCGACGTCGACGGCCAGGGCCTTGAGCGGGGAGACGTACAGGACGCGGCAGCGCTTCTTGGGGTCGGCGGGCGGGGGCGTCGAGGCCAGTTGGTCCAGGGCGGCGAGGAAGGCGGCCAGCGTCTTGCCGGAGCCGGTGGGCGCGACCACCAGCACGTCCGAGCCCTCCGAGATGGCCTGCCACGCGCCCGTCTGCGCGGCGGTGGGCGCGGAGAAGGCCCCCGTGAACCAGCCGCGGGTCGCGGGGGAGAAGCCGTCCAGGGCTCGGTGTGCGGAGCTGACCATGGATCCATCGTGCACCCCGGCACTGACAATCGGCCTGAGCCGGACGGATGCCGGACGGCCGCTCCGGCGCCGTGAAGCCGTGGCGGAGAATGGGAGCATGGCGGCATCGAGCGAACGGGCACGGCACTGGCGGTACGCGGAGCTGCCCGACGTCGACCTGCTGCGGGCCCAGTACATACAGAAGACCTTCGTACGCCACACGCACGAGCAATTCGTCATCGCCGCCATCGCCGACGGAGTGGAGGTCTTCCACCACGGAGGAAGCGACCAGTACGCCGGGGCGGGATCGATCGCCCTGGTCAACCCGGACACGCCGCACACGGGCCGGGCCGGGGTGCCGGAGGGATGGCGGTACGAGGCGGTCTACCCGGCGCCCGAGCTCGTGGCCGGCATCGCGGCGGAGACGACCACGCTGCGCGGGACCCCGGGGTTCGTCCGGCCGGTGCTCGACGACCCCTACACCGTAGAGCTGGTGCACCGCGTGCTGCGGGCCGCCGACGAGGGGAACGCGCTCGCCGCCGACACCCTGCTCAGAGTGGCCGTGACCCGGCTCCTGCGGCTGAACGGCGGCCCGCTGCCGCGGCGCGAGGTACGGACGGCCGGAACCCGGATCGCGGCACGTGCGCGTGCCGTGCTGGAGGAGCGGATGGCCGACCCGCCAGGTCTGGAGCGGCTCGCCGGGGAGCTCGGGAGCAGTCCGTTCGCGCTGCTGCGCGCCTTCCGGGACGCCTACGGAATGCCGCCCCACACCTGGCTGACGGACGCCCGGGTGCGCCGGGCACGGCGGCTGCTGGACGCCGGTACGAAGCCGTCCGAGGCCGCCGTCGCCGTGGGGTTCACCGACCAGCCGCACCTGAACCGGCACTTCGCGCGGATGGTGGGTGTGCCGCCCGGCGCCTACCAGCGGGAGCGCAAGAACGTCCAAGACGCGCGGCGGCGGCTTCTCCTACCGTCCGAGGCGTGACAGAACAGACAGCCGTCCCCGACACGAGCGCCGTCGAGGACAAACCGGACGCCGCCGTCGTCCGGGACGCCCTCGGGGTCGGAGTCGCCGTCGGCCTCTCCGGGTTCGCCTTCGGGGTGACCTCGGCCGGCAGCGGACTGACACCCATGCAGACGTGCGCCCTCAGCCTCCTGGTGTTCACCGGGGCCTCCCAGTTCGCCCTCGTGGGGGCGCTCGCGGCCGGCGGCAACCCGATCACCGCCGCGGCGGGGGCCTTCTTCCTGGGCGTACGCAACGCCTTCTACGGGCTTCGGCTGTCGCAGTTGCTGGCCCTCCCGCGCGCGGTGCGGCCGTTCGCCGCGCAGTGGGTCATCGACGAGACGACGGCCGTGGCCCTCGCACAGCCCACGCGGCGCGGCGTCCGGATCGGGTTCACCGTCACCGGACTCACCCTGTACCTGCTGTGGAACCTCACCACGCTGCTCGGCGCGCTGGGCGCGGAGGCCATCGGGGACACCGACGCCTGGGGGCTGGACGCGGCCGGCCCCGCGGTCTTCCTGGCGCTGCTCGCGCCGATGCTGAAGACCACCACCGAGCGCGCGGCCGCCACCCTGGCCGTCCTTGTGGGGCTCGGCCTGCTGCCCGTGCTGCCCGCCGGTGTGCCCGTCCTGGTGGCCGCGCTGGCGGCACCGGTCGTCCTGTGGGCGCGGGGATGCCGCGGGAGCAGCGCCGTCGAGGACTCCGCGCGGGAGGGGGAACGTTGAGCGTCTGGATCGCCATCGGCGTGACCGCGGTCGGCTGCTACGCCGTCAAGCTCCTCGGGCTGCTGGTGCCCGCGGGCGCCCTGGAGCGGCCTGTGGTCCGGCGGCTCGCCGCCCTGCTGCCCGTCGCCCTCCTGGCCGCGCTCACCGCCCAGCAGACCTTCGCCGACGGGCAGGCACTCGTGCTGGACGCGCGGGCCGCTGGGGTCGCCGCGGCCGCCTTGGCGCTGGTGCTGCGCGCGCCCTTCCTGCTCGTCGTCGCGGCGGCCGTGGTGGTCACCGCGGGGGTACGGGCCATGGGCGGATGAGCCGGGTCAGCCGACCGGACGGCCGTACGCGCGCAGTGTGCGCAGGGCATCGAGCGTCACCCCGGGGCGCTCCTCCAGGGCGGGGGCGGGTGCCCACTGGCTCCGGCGGACGGGCCAGCCGCCGTCGTCCTCCTGCTGGGCCGAGAGGACGTCGAGGGAGCGGGCCATCTCCTCGTCCGTGAACCACGCGCGCGCGAGTGAGCGCGGATGCCTCGCGTAGTCATGGGGAAAGCGGTACTCGCCCGGGGAGACCGAGTACGCGCCGAGGTCGTCCGGGTCCAGCACCGCGAGGCGCTGCTCGCGCACCAGGCGGCCCAGCCGGTCGGCCGCCGCCTCCGCGCGCGGGCGGTCGGGGGCGGCGTCCAGGAAGGCCACGGCGGCCTCGACCTCGTACGGGTGCGAGGTCCCCAGAGACTCGACCGCCTGCCAGCAGAAGTCCGTGGCCCGGAACAGCCAGGCGTGCCAGACCTCGTTGCGGTGCAGCAGGCCGACCACCGGACCGGTGGCGAGGAGCTCGCCGGGCGGGTCGTCCACGACCGGCCCGAAGGGCGCGGCCGGATACCCCGGCCGGCCGGGACGGGCCGCCGGAAGGGCACCGTCCGCAGTGGACACGGAGGTCAGATAGCGGCACATCCGCTCCACGCGCTGTCCGCCGCAGCGCCCGACGGCGTCCAGCACGCGCAGGGCGTGCGCGGTGTGCGGCGGTCGGCTTCCCGGGCCGCGCAGACCGGGATCCAGCGCGTGGCCGTACCCGCCGTCCTCGTTGCGGTAGGCGTCCAGCGCGGTCTCCACCGGACCGGCGTCGCCACCGCGGAAGTGGTACGCGAAGAGGCGCTGCTCCAGTACGCGCGCGGTGAGCCAGACGAAGTGCTCCGCGCGCGCGAGCGGGGAGTGCGCGGCAGGAGCCGGGGGCGTCGGGGGGAGTGGGGAAGCTCCGTTTTCGGCCATGGTCAGACCGTAGGACGTGAAGCGGCCCCGGTACCCGGTCCCGGCACAGGGCCCACTCCCAGGGGCGGGATACTGGAGTCATGCGGTTGACGGTCTTCTGGGAGCGGATGACGGATCACTTCGGTCCGGGGTACGCCGACACCTTCGCGCGCGATCACGTGATGGCGGAGCTGGGCGGGCGTACGGTGCACGGGGCGCTGGACGCCGGATGGGACGCCAAGGACGTCTGGCGGGTGGTCTGCACCGTCATGAACGTGCCCCGGGAAAAGCGTTGACCGGTCACAAAGATCACCGGGCGGGACTCCGCTGTCGGTCGCGTGGGCGAGACTTGGTCCGTGGCACCCACTGACGAGACCGGGCAGGCGGCCCGGCAAGCATCCCCGACCGGCGCGACGCCGCCCACCGGCCCCCCGGACGACGAGGCCGGCGGCACCGCCGGAGCGGGTGCCCGCATGCCGCGCTGGCTGCCGCGCGCCATGGTGCTGGCGCTCTCGCTCATCGCCGTCTTCCAGCTCGGCAGTTGGGCGTTCCACCAGCTCACCGGCCTGCTGATCAACGTCCTCATCGCGTTCTTCCTGGCCCTCGCCATCGAACCCGCGGTGAGCTGGATGGCCGGGCACGGAATGCGCCGCGGGCTGGCCACCTTCCTTGTCTTCATCGCCGTGCTGATCGCCGCCGCGGGGTTCGTCACGCTGCTCGGTTCGATGCTCGCGGGCCAGATCGTCAAGATGGTCGAGGACTTCCCGGACTACCTCGACTCGGTCATCAACTGGGTCAACGGCCACTTCCACACCGAGCTGCGACGGGTCGACATCCAGGAAGGCCTGCTCCGTTCCGACTGGCTGCGCAACTACGTCCAGGACAGTGCCACGGGCGTCCTGGACGTGTCGGCCCAGGTCCTCGGCGGCCTCTTCCAGATGCTGACGGTTCTGCTGTTCTCCTTCTACTTCGCCGCCGACGGCCCCCGGCTGCGGCGCGGGCTCTGTTCCGTCCTGCCGCCCGCCCGGCAGGCCGAGGTCCTGCGCGCGTGGGAGATCGCCGTGGACAAGACCGGTGGTTACCTGTACTCGCGCGGTCTGATGGCGCTGATCTCCGGCATAGCGCACTACATCCTGCTGGAGATACTCGAGGTGCCCTACGCTCCCGCGCTCGCCGTGTGGGTGGGCCTGGTGTCGCAGTTCATCCCCACCATCGGTACCTATCTCGCGGGCGCCCTGCCCATGCTGATCGCCTTCACGGTCAACCCCTGGTACGCGCTGTGGGTACTGATCTTCGTGGTGGTCTACCAGCAGTTCGAGAACTACGTGCTGCAGCCCAAGCTGACCTCCAAGACCGTGGACATCCACCCGGCGGTCGCCTTCGGCTCGGTCGTCGCGGGCGCCGCCCTGCTGGGCGCCGTCGGCGCGCTGATCGCCATCCCGGCGATCGCCACGCTCCAGGCGTTCCTCGGTGCGTACGTCAAGCGCTACGACGTCACGGACGATCCGCGCGTCCACGGACGCCGGAACCGCCGGTCGGGGCCGGGGGCGCCCACACGCCTGCGCAAACTGTGGGCCCGGCGACCGGAGCCGGGACGCCCGGGCACGGAGGGTGCCTCAGGCGGCGGCTCCGCCTGAGGCCGCCTCAGCACGTCGGGCCGGCCCACAGGCCCGCGCCGCCGACGGCACCCGCGCAGCAGCACACCGCCACGGCCACGTCCCGCTGCCGAACGGTCTTGCTCCGGTGGGAGGGACAGCAGCCTGGCGAGCACCGGCAGTACCAGGACGCCGTGCAGGGCGACCCCCGTGCAAGGGCTTGAGGCCGGTCGAGCGGCACAGGTGCGGTACGGGGGAGCGGCCGGACGGTGCGGCATCCGGGACCCGGGCGGGTGCGGCCCCGCGGGCGGTGCGGACGGTCCTCACGTGCTGAGTGGGGCAAGCCTGGCCGCGGCCCGCCCGCCCGCGCCGTCCTCGTCCGGCGGAGGCACCCGCCCTACGCCGAGGGGAGCGACCGGGCCGCCGGGACACCGGCAGGGCGCGGGGGGTCAGCCCTGCGGCTCCTGAGGCTTGGCGTCGACCTCCCGCAGGTTCCGGTCCTTGAACTCGGTGCGGGTCTCCGTGCGGTGGCCGCGGGCGATGTAGTCCCGCACCACCGCCTCGACGGCGTCCTGGGGCGAGCCGATGCCCGCCAGGACCATCGCTTCCACCACCAGCTCGGCGTCGAGACTGATGCTGACCTTGGCCATGCTGTCCCCTCCTCCACGTCGCGTCCGCACTCTAGCCACCCGACCGCCGGCCCGGCAGACGTACGCTCGGAGGTGCCCGTGGTGCGCTTGACACGAAAATCGAACATCCATTCTCATGGAGGTTCTGGCGAGGCTCATGACGGGTGATTCGGCAGGGTTTGGACGGAGAAGTGCCCGAGTTATCCACAGGCCGGACCCGCATCGGGGTGGATTGTCAGTGGCAGGCATTAGCGTCTTTGACGTGAAGCGATCGAATCAAGCAAACCGGGTGGAACCCATGGCAGGAACCGACCGCGAGAAGGCCCTGGACGCCGCGCTCGCACAGATTGAACGGCAGTTCGGCAAGGGCGCGGTCATGCGCATGGGTGACCGGTCGAAGGAGCCCATCGAGGTCATCCCGACCGGGTCGACCGCGCTCGACGTGGCCCTTGGCGTCGGCGGCCTGCCGCGCGGCCGTGTCATCGAGGTCTACGGCCCCGAGTCCTCGGGCAAGACGACCCTGACCCTGCACGCGGTGGCGAACGCGCAGAAGGCCGGCGGCCAGGTCGCGTTCGTGGACGCGGAGCACGCCCTCGACCCCGAGTACGCGCAGAAGCTCGGCGTCGACATCGACAACCTGATCCTGTCCCAGCCGGACAACGGTGAGCAGGCCCTGGAGATCGTGGACATGCTGGTCCGCTCCGGCGCCCTCGACCTCATCGTCATCGACTCCGTCGCAGCCCTCGTGCCGCGCGCGGAGATCGAGGGCGAGATGGGCGACAGCCATGTCGGTCTGCAGGCCCGCCTGATGAGCCAGGCCCTGCGGAAGATCACCAGCGCGCTCAACCAGTCCAAGACCACCGCGATCTTCATCAACCAGCTCCGCGAGAAGATCGGCGTGATGTTCGGTTCTCCGGAGACCACGACCGGTGGCCGGGCACTGAAGTTCTACGCCTCGGTGCGACTCGACATCCGGCGTATCGAGACGCTGAAGGACGGCACCGACGCGGTCGGCAACCGCACCCGCGTCAAGGTCGTCAAGAACAAGGTCGCGCCGCCCTTCAAGCAGGCCGAGTTCGACATCCTCTACGGCCAGGGCATCAGCCGCGAGGGCGGTCTGATCGACATGGGTGTGGAGCACGGCTTCGTCCGCAAGGCCGGCGCCTGGTACACGTACGAGGGCGACCAGCTCGGCCAGGGCAAGGAGAACGCGCGCAACTTCCTGAAGGACAACCCCGACCTGGCCAACGAGATCGAGAAGAAGATCAAGGAGAAGCTGGGCGTCGGCGTACGGCCCGAGGAGCCGGCCACCGAGCCGGGCGCGGACGCCGCCGCCGCCCCGGCCGACGCAGCCCCGGCGGTGCCCGCCCCCGCGACCGCCAAGGCCACCAAGTCCAAGGCCGCGGCAGCCAAGAGCTGACCCGTGACACGACGAACCGACTGGGCCGAGTACACCTACCCGGATGCCGTCTCGCGGGGGCGCGAGCGGGGGAGACCGGGTGACAACGGCTCCGTCGGCACGGACGACGGCGCGTACGGGGCGGCTGCGGTCCCGTACGAGACGGGCCTGTCCGCCGTCGCGGACGGCACGGCCGACCCTTTCGCGCCGTACGGCGCCGAGGACCCGTACGACGCCGCCCCACCCGGTGACGGCGGGGCGCACCACGGTGACGGCCGGGCGCGTGGCGGTGCCCGACGGGGCCGTGGGCCGGGCGGCGGGCGCGGGCGGCGGCGCGAGCGTGCGGAGTCGTCCGCCGAGGACGGAGGCGCCACTTCCTCGTCGAGGGCCGAGAAGGGGGAGCCTCCGCGGGACCCGGTCGAGCAGGCACGGGCGATCTGCCTGCGCCTGCTCACCGGGACCCCGCGCACCCGCAAGCAACTCGCCGACGCCCTGCGCAAGCGGGAGATCCCCGACGAGGCCGCCGAGGAGGTGCTGTCCAGGTTCGAGGAGGTCGGCCTGATCAACGACAGCGCCTTCGCGGAAGCCTGGGTGGAGTCCAGGCACCACGGCCGCGGGCTGGCCCGTCGTGCCCTCGCCAGAGAGCTGCGCACCAAGGGTGTCGACGCCTCGTTCATCGACGAGGCGGTGTCCCGACTGGACTCCGAGCAGGAGGAGGAGACCGCGCGCGACCTGGTCGCCCGCAAGCTGCGGGCCACCCGGGGCCTCGACCGCGACAAGAGGCTTCGCCGCCTCGCGGGCATGCTGGCCCGCAAGGGCTACCCCGAGGGCATGGCCCTGCGGGTGGTCCGCCAGGCTCTGGAGGAGGAGGGCGAGGACACGGAGTTCCTCGGCGACGAGGGGTTCTGATCCGCATCCCGCCGGGCCTGGCCGACCTGCCGGTGAGAGCGCCGGGACGGTCGAAACGGCACCCGCCCCGAGAGGCGAAGACCGCGCAGGACTACCTTGCGTTCCCGGCAGGGTGAACACCTTCCGTACGGCTGTACCGTCTGCGCCGTCGCGCGGCCGCCCGATCCGCGGTCACCGAGCACGTACACCTACACCACCCCTGGAGCACCGGTCGGCGAACGGACCCGCCCGGAACCTTCCGGTGTGCCCGGAAAGGCGGCCGGGCCGGTCAGCTCATCGTCACCCTGTGGACGGCGACCGCCGAGGGTCGGCGGTCAGGCGCCGGCGGCGCACACCCGGACGGCCGGTCAGCGGGACCCGGCCGCGGCTCCCGCCTCCGCCTCTTCCTCCGTGGACTCCGCGGCCGCCGGTGGCGTCGCCCCGCCCACCGCCGCCTCCGCCGCCGCGTACAGGTCGGCCGGGCGCACCCCGCTCAGTGCTGTGACGAGATGACCGTCGGGGCGCACCAGCAGCACCGTGTGGGCGGCGGCCCCCGGATAGCTCTCGGCGACCAGCAGCTCGGCGTAATGGGGCAGCGCCGTCACCGCCGCCGCCAGCCGGGGCATGATTCCGGCGGTCACCCAGTGCTTGCGTTCCCACACACCCGTGCCCGGCGCGATCAGCACCACCAGCAGCGCCCCGCGCCCGAGCCGGTCCCGCAGCCTCACGAACGTGCCGTCCTCCGCCGTGACCCGCACGTCGGTGACGGGCGCCCCGGGCGGTGTGCCGACCGGCACCTCTCCGGCGAGGTGCTCGGGGGCGAGGGGCGATGCGCCGTACGTGCCCGGCGAGCCCAGCGTCCCGCGCCCCAGATGACCGTCCGCGAGCAGCGCGTCGTTCCCGCGGGCGGAGCCGGGGACGTAGGAACGCAGGCCTCCGCCGCCGCGCAGCAGCGGCAGTACCTGGTCGGCGGCGCGCAGTCGTGCGGCGATCGCGGTGCGCCGCTCCTCCTGGTAACTGTCGAGCAGCGCCTCGCGCGGCCCGTGATGCCAGGCCAGGGCCAGTTTCCAGGCGAGGTTGTCCGCGTCCCGCAGCCCCTCCTCCAGTCCCTGCGTGCCCAGCGCGCCCAGCAGGTGCGCCGCGTCCCCGGCGAGGAGTACGCGGCCCACCCGCCAGCGGCGGGCCAACCGGTGGTGGACCGTGTGGACTCCGGTGTCGAGGAGCTCGTACGACGGGTTCGACGTGCCGACCCAGCCGGTGAGGGTCTCGCGGACCCGGTTGACCAGCAGTTCGGGGGTGACCAGGTCCTTGCCCGGGGGCAGCAGCCAGTCCAGGCGCCACACGCCGTCCGGCAGGGGGCGTCCGACGATCTCACCGGCCGACGGACCGGACGTCCGCCATGGGGGTGAGCGGTGGAGCAAGGCCTCGTCGGTCCAGGGAAGATCCGTGCGCAGCGCGGCGACGGCGTATCGTTCCACCGCCGTACGGCCGGGGAAGCGGATGTCCTGGAGCTTGCGGACGGTCGAGCGGGGGCCGTCGCAGCCCACCAGGTAACTGCCGCGCCACCAGGTGCCGCCGGGGCCGCGGGTGTGGGCCGTGACGCCCGAGGTCTCCTGCTCGATGCCGTCCAGGCGGCTGTCCACCGCGATCTTGACGAGCGGCTCGCGGGCGAGTGCCGCGCGCAGGACGCCGGTCAGCTCGTGCTGGGCGATGTGCAGGGGCGCCGGGTCGGTGTCGCCGAACACGACCTCACGGATCACCTGCTTGCGCCGCGTCGACCGCCATCCGGCCCAACGGCAACCCAGCCCCGTCAGCGGTGTGCCGGTCAGCCGCTCGACGAGGGCGACGGCGTCCTCGCGCACGACGACGGTGCGTGCGGGGCGCGGTTCGTCCTTGCCCGGCCCTTCGTCGAGTACGACACAGGGCACCTGCTGCCGTGCCAGCGCCAGGGCGAGCGTGAGCCCGACGGGCCCCGCTCCGGTGATGATCACCGGGTCCACGGCGCGACGCCCCCTGCCCGTGGCGGTGTCCCGGGGGACGTGGGTGAACAGGACGTTGGGGCAGGGTGCACGGTCACAGAACGTATGCAACCTATTGCCGCAGCTTGCGTCAAGCGACGGAGGCCGTGGCGATCATGCCACGGCCTCCGTTGAAGGTCATACGAGGTGACCGAGTGTCAGGTGGGTCAGGCCGGACCGCCGGCTCCGGTCCCCGCTGTCTCGGCGTCATCCACCTTGAGTACCGCACCGCTCGACTTCTTCGCCCGCCGCAGCCGGCGCTCCAGCCAGCTCGCGAAGGTCGTGAGGGCGAAGTTGAGCGCGATGAAGAGAACGGCGATGACGGTGAAGCTGGCGATGACGTTGGCGCCGTAGTAGGCACTCATCGTGTTGGCGGAGGCGAGCAGCTCGGGGAAGGTGAGGACAGCGCCGCCGAGAGCCGTGTCCTTGAGGATCACGACGAGCTGGCTGACGATGGCCGGGAGCATCGCGGTGACCGCCTGTGGCAGCAGGATCAGCCGCATCGACTGACTCTTGCGCAGTCCGATCGCCATCGCGCCTTCGGCCTGGCCCTTGGGCAGTGCCAGGATGCCGGCCCGCACGATCTCCGCGAGGACGGCGGCGTTGTACAGAACCAGGCCTGTGACGACCGCGTACAGGGGGCGGTCGTCCGAGCTGACGCCGGTGTACTCGGCGAACAGGGCGTTGCCGAAGATCATCAGAACCAGCACCGGGATGGACCGGAAGAACTCCACCACGATCCCGACCGGGACCCGCACCCACGCGTGGTCGGAGAGCCGGGCGATGCCCAGCACGGCACCGAGCGGCAGGGCGATGACCATCGCGAGAGCCGCTGCCTTCAGTGTGTTCTGCAGACCGGGCCAGATGTACGTCGACCAGGGCTCGCCGCTGGTGAAGAACATCTGCCACTTCGCCCAGTCGAGCTGGCCCTTCTCGTCGAGGGTCTTGTACACCCACCACAGCAGGGCCACGAGGGCGACCAGGAAGACGGCCGTGAACAGGACGTTGCGCCGCTTGGCGCGCGGCCCCTGCGCGTCGTAGAGAACGGAGCTCATCGCTTCACCGCCACCTTCTTGCCCACCCAGCCGAGCATCAGGCCGGTCGGCAGCGTCAGAACCACGAAGCCGAACGCGATGATCGCGGAGATCAGCAGTAGCTGCGCCTCGTTCTCGATCATGTCCTTCATCAGTGCCGCCGCTTCGGCGACACCGATGGCCGCGGCCACCGTGGTGTTCTTGATGAGCGCGATCAGTACGTTAGCCAGGGGGCCGACGGTGGACCGGAACGCCTGCGGCAGCACCACGAGGCGGAGCACCTGGCCGAAGCTGAGCCCGATCGCCCGGGCCGCCTCCGCCTGACCGACGGGCACCGTGTTGATGCCGGAGCGCAGCGCCTCGCATACGAAGGCCGACGTGTAGAGGATCAGACCCAGGACGGCGAGCCGGAAGTTGATCGTCTCGAAATCGCCGCCGCCGAGTTCGACTCCGAGGGTCTGGTTCAGGCCGAGGGACGCGAACAAGATGATGACGGTCAGGGGAATGTTCCGCACGATGTTCACGTACGCGGTCCCGAGGCCGCGCATCAACGGCACCGGGCCGACGCGCATGGCGGCCAGTATGGTGCCCCAGATCAGGGAGCCGACGGCCGAGAGCACAGCGAGCTGCACTGTCGTCCAGAAGGCTCCCAGCAGGTCGTAATCCTGAAGAAAGTCGAACACGATCTCCCGCGCTTCCGCGTGTAGGGATGCCCGCCCCGGTGCGCCGCCCCTTCCGGAGGGCGGCGCACCCTGTCAGGCCCGGCTTCAGCTCTTGACGTCGCCGATCTTCGGCGCGGGCTCGTTCTTGTAGTTGGCCGGACCGAAGTTGTCCTTGACCGCCTGGTCCCAGGACTTGTCGGCGACCATGGCCTCGAGCGCGTCGTTGATCTTGGCCTTGAGGTCGCTGCCCTTCTTGACGCCGATGCCGTAGTTCTCGTTGGTCATCTCGAAGCCGCCGAGCTTGAACTTGCCCTCGAACTGCTTCTGGGCGGCGTAACCGGCGAGGATGGAGTCGTCCGTGGTCAGCGCGTCGATGGCACCGGTCTGCAGACCGTTCAGACAGGCGGAGTACGTCGGGTAGTTCTGGAGCTGGGCCTTGGGCGCCAGCTTCTCCTTGACATTCTGGGCCGAGGTCGAGCCGGTGACCGAGCAGAGCTTCGCGTCGTTCAGGTCCTCCGGCGACTTGATCTTGTCGTCGTCGGCGCGCAGCAGCACGTCCTGGTGGGCCAGCAGGTACGGGCCGGCGAAGTCGACCTTCTCCTCGCGCTTCGGGGTGATCGAGTACGTGGCGGCGATGAAGTCGACGTCACCGCGCTGCAGCATGGTCTCGCGGTCGGCGCTCTTCGACTCCTTCCACTCGATCTGGTCCTCGGTGTAGCCGAGCTTCTTGGCGACGTACGTGGCGACGTCCACGTCGAAGCCCTCGTAGCCGTCGGGGGTCTTCTGGCCCAGGCCCGGCTGGTCGAACTTGATGCCGATGGTGATCTTCTTGTCGCCACCGTCGGAGGAGCCGGTGTCGCCTCCGTCGTCGGAGCCGCACGCGGTGGCGGTCAGGGCGAGGGCGAACACGGTGGCCGAGGCGGCGGTGACCTTGCGGAGCTTCATGGTGAACATCCTTTGGCTGTGATCGAACTGCGATCGGACGATCAGAGGATCAGGCGATTCGGACGCGGCCGACGGGGCTGGGCCGCCAAGGCGCGACGCGGGACGTCGGAGCCGCGCCGGATATGTCAGTGGTGCAGGATCTTCGACAGGAAGTCCTTGGCGCGGTCGCTGCGCGGATTGCTGAAGAACTGGTCCGGCGTGGCCTCTTCGACGATGCGGCCGTCCGCCATGAACACCACGCGGTTGGCCGCCGACCGGGCGAAGCCCATCTCGTGCGTGACCACGATCATGGTCATGCCGTCCTCGGCGAGCTGCTTCATGACCTCCAGGACCTCGTTGATCATCTCGGGGTCGAGAGCCGACGTCGGCTCGTCGAAGAGCATGACCTTCGGGTCCATGGCCAGCGCCCGCGCGATGGCGACGCGCTGCTGCTGACCGCCGGAGAGCTGCGCGGGGTACTTGTCCGCCTGGGCGGCCACGCCGACGCGGTCGAGCAGGGCGCGGGCCTTCTCCTCGGCCTTCTTGGCGTCGACCTTGCGGACCTTGATCTGGCCCAGGGTGACGTTCTCGAGCACGGTCTTGTGCGCGAAGAGGTTGAAGGACTGGAAGACCATGCCGACGTCGGCGCGCAGCCTGGCGAGCTCCTTGCCCTCGGCGGGCAGTGGCCTGCCGTCGATCGCGATCGATCCTGAGTCGATGGTCTCCAGGCGGTTGATGGTGCGGCACAGGGTGGACTTACCGGACCCGGAGGGTCCGATGACCACGACGACCTCGCCGCGGGTGATCGTCAGGTCGATGTCCTGGAGCACGTGCAACGCGCCGAAGTGCTTGTTGACACTCTTCAGGACGACCAGTTCGCCGGTCGCGGCCACATCTTCCTTGGCCACCGATACTTCGGTCATCGCTCTCGGGCTCCGTCCTCCTCGGTTTCGGAGGACAGTAGTAACGCCAAACGACCTGCGTCTCTACATCTGAGGGGAATCTGAGCATCACGATCCGATAGCAATCGGACACGAGTCGTAGCACTGTGAGCAGGGGTGCATATCGGCCGGATAACTTCGAGCGGCCGCAACCGGAACGCTCTTGACGCCGTCCCCCTCCATCGGCGTCACTGCACAAGGTGCACGCGCGCGTGCACCCGTCTTTCTAGCCAAGGCAAGCGTACGGCCGATGAACCGAAGGGAGCCCGGATGAGACTGCTGCTCGTCGAGGACGACAACCACGTGGCCGCCGCCCTGTCCGCGATCCTGGCACGGCACGGCTTCGACGTCACCCACGCGCGCAGCGGCGAGGAAGCACTCCAGGCGCTCGTCCCCGAGGGCGACTGCTTCGGCGTCGTCCTGCTCGACCTCGGCCTGCCCGACCAGGACGGCTACGAGGTCTGCGGCAAGATCCGCAAGCGCACCAGCACCCCGGTCATCATGGTCACCGCCCGCTCCGACGTCCGCTCCCGCATCCACGGCCTCAACCTCGGCGCCGACGACTACGTGGTCAAGCCGTACGACACCGGAGAGCTGCTCGCCCGGATCCACGCCGTCAGCCGGCGCACCGCCCACGAGGACACCACGGGGAGCACCGAGACCGTGGTGCGCCTGGGAGCGGTGCGCATCGAACTGCCGACGCGCCAGGTCAGCGTGGACGGTTCGGTTGTCCAACTCACCCGCAAGGAGTTCGACCTCCTCGCCCTGCTCGCACAGCGCCCCGGAGTGGTCTTCCGCCGGGAGCAGATCATCAGCGAGGTCTGGCGCACGAGCTGGGAGGGGACCGGGCGCACGCTGGAGGTGCACGTCGCCTCGCTGCGCGCCAAGCTGCGCATGCCGGCGCTCATCGAGACCGTCCGTGGCGTCGGCTACCGCCTCGTCGCGCCCGCCGGGTAGCGGGGCCGGGTGAGCACACGCCTGCTCCCGCTGCTCATCGTCCTGATGGCGGCCGTACTGCTCGCCCTCGGCGTTCCCTTGGGAGTCAGCGTCGCCCGCGCGGAGCAGCAGAAGGTCGTCATCGACCGGATAGACGACACGGCACGCTTCGCCGCGCTCGCCCAGTTCGTCACCGAGGACGTGCCGGGCGGCTCCCGCCGGACGACCACGGACGAACGCCTGGAGACGCTGCAGACCGAGCTCATCAGCTACTACGAGGTCTACGGCATCAAGGCGGGCGTCTTCTACCGCAACCACATCCCCATGGCCAACGCGCCCACGACCTGGTTCCTCCCTCAGACCGGCGAGGTGCGCGACTCCTTCGACGAGGCGTTGCTCAGCCGCCGCAGCCACGACCCGCAGCAGGTGTGGCCGTGGGAGGACGGCCGGCTCGTCGTCGCCTCGCCCGTCATCCGGGACGGGGACGTGGTCGCGGTCGTGGTCACCGACTCGCCCACCGACTCGATGCGGTCGCGCACCCTGCGCGGCTGGCTGGTCATCGGCGCCGGCGAGATCGCCGCGATGCTGCTCGCCGTCGGCGCCGCGCTACGGCTGACCGGCTGGGTGCTCAGGCCGGTACGGGTGCTCGACGCCACCACCCACGACATCGCCACCGGACGGCTCAAGTCGCGGGTCGCGCCGGCCGGTGGACCGCCGGAGCTCAGACGCCTGGCCGGGTCGTTCAACGAGATGGCGGACCACGTGGAGGACGTGCTGGAGCAGCAGCGTGCCTTCGTCGCCGACGCCTCGCACCAACTGCGCAACCCCCTCGCGGCGCTGCTTCTGCGCATCGAGCTGCTGGCGCTGGAGCTGCCCGAGGGCAACGAGGAGATCGCCTCCGTCCAGACCGAGGGCAAGCGCCTGGCCCGGGTCCTGGACGACCTGCTCGACCTGGCGCTCGCCGAGCACAGTCAGGCCGACCTGCAAGTCACCGACATCGGCGCGCTGGCCGCCGAGCGGGTGGCGGCCTGGTCGCCGACGGCCGAGGTCAAGGGCGTAGGGCTGGTGGGGGACTGCCCGCCGACCACCGGCTGGGCCGACCCGGTGACGCTGTCGAGCGCCCTGGACGCGGTCATCGACAACGCGGTGAAGTTCACGCCGGCCGACGAGACCGTCCGGGTCACCGTCTCCTCCACCGGGGACGCCGCCACCGTCGTCGTCACCGACAACGGTCCCGGGCTGACCGACGAGGAACTCGCGCGCGTGGGCGACCGCTTCTGGCGCAGCGGCCGGCACCAGAACATCAAGGGCTCCGGCCTCGGCCTGTCCATCTGCCGGGCGCTGCTCGCGGCGGGCGACGGCTCGATCACCTTCGGCCACCACGAGCCGCACGGCCTCGAGGTGACGGTCACGATGCCGAGATCCGGGCCGACGGCGGGGGCGGGGGCGGGGGCGGGGACGGGCGAGCGGAAGGAGCCGTAGCAGTCCCACGGCTTCACGGACCGCTGGTCGGGAGCGACCCCGCGGCTTCACGGACCGGTGGTCCGGAGCGGTCCCACGGCCCTCGTGGTCCGGTGGTCCGGAGGGCGGCCTATGGCGTCACCGACAAGAGTGGCGTCACCGACGAGAGTCCGGAGCGGCCCGGCCCTACGGTTTCACCGACCGGTAGTAGCGCCGGGCCCCCTCATGCAGCTCGAGTGGGTCGGTGTAGATCGCGGTGCGCAGATCCACCAGTTGCGCGGAGTGGACGGTCGCCCCGATGCCGTCGCGGCTGTCGAGCACGGTCCGGGTCAGCCACTCGGTGAGCCGCGGATCCATGTCCGCGCGGGTCACCAGCAGGTTGGAGACCGCCATCGTGGGCACCACGGCACCGTTCTGCACGGTGGGGTAGGCCGACTCGGGCATGTTGGTGGTGCGGTAGTAGCGGGTCGCGCCGCCGGATTCGTGCAGTCGGGTCACGAGGTCCTCGCCGATCGGCACGAAACGGAAGGCGGAACTCTCCGCGATCTGCCTGAGCCCGTCCGTCGGTACGCCGCCCGACCAGAAGAACGCGTCGAGCTCCTCGCCCAGCCGCCCTGGGCCGGTGTCGATCCCGTCCGCGCGGGGCGTGATGTCCTTCTCCGGGTCGATACCCACGGCCTTCAGCAGCCGGGTGGCGATCAGCCGTACGCCCGAGTTGGGCAGCCCGATGGCGACCCGCTTGCCGCGCAGGTCGGCGACGGACTGGATGTCCGAGTCGCTCGGCACCACGAGCTGCACGTAGTCGTCGTAGAGGCGGGTGACACCGCGCAGTTCCTCGGCGCCGGGCCTGCCCGCGATCTTGTACGTCTCCACCGCGTCGGCCGCGGCGATCGTGAAGTCGGCCTCCCCGGACGCCACCCGCTCGACGTTCTCCTGCGAGCCCGCGCTGGTCATCAGCCGCACCTTCAGGCCCGGCATGTCCTTGCGCAGCTCGGTGCGCAGCAGTTCGCCGTACTTCTGGTAGACGCCCGCACGTGTGCCCGTGCTGAACGTGATCGCCCCGCTCGGCGGCTTCTCGCCCAGCGGCAGCAGCCACCACAGCAGCAGCCCGAGGGCGACCGCACCGGCGACCGTGCCCTGCACGGCCCGGCGTCTGCCGATACGGGACAGCAGCGTGGACATGGGCGCGATCCTGCCAGTCCGCCACCCCGCTGACCAGGGCCGAGCTCACACGGAGGGCGCGGAGACGCGCGGGGCCGACTGATGCTCCTATTGCCTGTCAAACGGCTTGGAGCCAGTTGCGGTAGGCGTGGGCGAGGTCGTCGTCTCGGCGGGTCCCGCGTTCGAGGGTGGAGATGGTGGCCGGCCAGAGGGCGAAGTGGCGGGCTGCAGCGGTCAGGGTGATGTTCTTGGACCGCCGCAGCGGCCGTAGATCGTCGATGCCGGGGACGGTGACCGTGGTGGTCAGGCAGCGGAACATCTCCCGGGCGATGGCCCGTTTCAGCAGCCGGATGATCTCCTTCTTCGTCCGGCCGGCGGCGGTCTGACGTGCCACGTACTCGCGGGTGCGGGAGTCGCTCGACATGCGGACCAGGGCGACGCGGTAGAGGGCTGCGTTTGCTTGCCGGTCGCCGCCTCGCGAGAGGCGGTGGCGGTTGGTCCGGCCGCTGGAGGCGGGGACCGGTGCGGCTCCGCACAGGGCCGCGAAGGAGGCCTCGGTCCGCATGCGGTCGGGGTTGCCTCCGGCGGTGACGAGCAGTTGGGCCGCGGTGTCGGGGCCGACTCCGTGGGCGGCTCGCAGTCCGGGGTTGTGGACACTCACCACGCTGTCCAGTGCCTTGACCAGGGTCTCGTGTTCGACCGTCAGTTTCTTGACGCGTCGGGCGAGACTCTTCAGCGCGGTGAGGACCGCGGTATGGACCGCGTCCCCGGCGGGCCGCAGCCGGGCGAGGGCGTCGGTGCGGTCCGTTCCTTTGAGCCGGCCGTACTTGGCGCGGATGGTGTCGGGAGCGGTGATGAGGAGGCTGCCGATCTGGTTCAGGGCGGCGGTGCGGGCCTTGACCGCGGAGCGGGCGGCGTTGTGCAGGGCGCGTATGCCCGCGACCGTGTCGTCCTTGGGGGCGCTGGAGGCTCGTCCGGACAGGGCGGCGCGGGCGGCGGCGTAGGCGTCGATGGGGTCGGACTTGCCGATGCGGCGGCGTTCGGCCCGGTCGGGCCGGTTGACCTCCACGACATGAAGCCCCGCCTCGCGGGCGGCGCGGGTGAATCCGGCTCCGTAGGAGGCGGTGCCCTCCACCCCGATGGCGATCACGTGGCCGTGGGCGGTCAGGAAGGCCAGGGCCGCGGCGTATCCGGCGGCAGTGGTGGTGAACTCGGCGTCCGCGAGATGGCCGCCGTTGTCGCTGATGACCGCGACGTGGAGGGTGTCGGTGTGGGAGTCGACCCCGCCGACCACATCCTGGTCTGCCGTGTTGTCCATGACCGCTGATGTCATGCTGATGGTGCCTTCCCAGCCGAAGGTGGGCGCCGGCCGGGTGGCGCAGACAGGACATTGAAGGGGCTTCTGACCAAGCTCCTATCAGGTCATGTTCCGCCCGGCCGGAGCCATGAGAACAGGTCCCGGTGGCCGGACAGAACAGCCAGAAGACAGTCCAGCAGGACGTCAGTCAGTGGCAGAGCCATGACCACCGGAACCTGAGTATCAGGATCAATGTCAGCGGTGCTCGTTACAGTCGTGGGCATGAGTTCCTCGCCCGCCGACCTGGTCCGTGCCTTCCACCACGCCTTCGGGCTGGACGCCCGCAGCACTCCGACCGAGATCTCGCCCGAGCTGGCCGCCCACAGAGGCGAGCTGCTCGCCGAGGAGGCCGCCGAGGTCGCCGAGGTGTCGGTGACGGGCCCGCTCGACCACCTCGCGCACGAACTGGCCGACGTGGTCTACGTCGCCTACGGCACGGCACTCGTCCACGGCATCGATCTCGACGAGGTGATCGCCGAGATCCACCGCTCCAACATGACCAAGCTGGGCCCCGACGGCCGGATCAGCCGCAGAGCCGACGGCAAGGTACTCAAGGGCGACCACTACGAGGCACCGGACGTGCTGGGCGTACTGCGTCGGCAGGGGTGGACGCCGCGGACACCGGGGGCGGTGGAGACGCCGGGCGCCTGACACGGGCGCGAGGGCGCGGTTCGGGGGCGCGGTGTGAGGGCGCCGCGTGGCCCGGGGTGCGCGGTGCGGGGGTGCGCGGTGGAGGGGTGCGCCGTTGCCCGCGCGCGTTGCCACCTCGGTACGGCGTGACGGGGCCGGTGCGTCGACGCGACGGCCCGCGCCGCCGGCGTACGACGACCCCGGCACTTGCGTACCGGGGTCGAGTCGGGGCCATGGCGGAGCCGTACCGAGGCCGAGTCGGGGCCGAGGTGGGGTCAGTCGCCCACCGACGCCTCCGCCCCCGCCGTCTGCGGCGTCCCATCGGGGAGGCCGCCGGGGAGGTCGGGGTTGTCCCGGCGGCGGAACAGGCGGGTGGCCAGCGGCTCGGTGAAGCGGGCGGTGAGGGGGCCGAGGACGACCAGGATGAGGACGTAGGCCGTGGCCAGCGGGCCCAGGGACGGTTCGATGCCGGCCGAGACCGCGAGACCCGCGATGACGATCGAGAACTCGCCGCGCGCCACCAGCGCACCGCCCGTGCGCCAGCGGCCCTTCACGGAGATTCCCGCACGCCGCGCCGCCCAGTAACCGGTGGCGATCTTGGTTACCGCGGTGAGCAGGGCCAGCGCCAGCGCGGGCAGCAGAACCGGCGGAATGCTAGCCGGGTCCGTGTGCAGCCCGAAGAAGACGAAGAAGACCGCGGCGAACAGGTCCCGCAGCGGGCTCAGCAGCGTGTGCGCGCCCTCCGCGACTTCCCCGGACAGCGCGATGCCCACCAGGAACGCACCCACCGCGGCCGAGACCTGGAGCTGCTGCGCGATGCCCGCGACCAGGATCGTCAGGCCCAGCACCACGAGGAGCAGCTTCTCCGGGTCGTCGCTGGAGACGAACCGCGAGATCAGACGGCCGTACCGCACCGCCACGAACAGCACCAGGCCGGCCGCCGCCAGTGCGACCGCCAGCGTGATGCTCCCGGTCATCAGCCCGGCACCGGCCACCAGCGCCGTGACGATCGGCAGGTACACCGCCATCGCCAGGTCCTCCAGGACCAGCACGCTCAGGATCACCGGAGTCTCCCGGTTGCCGACCCGGCCGAGGTCGCCGAGCACCTTGGCGATGACGCCGGACGAGGAGATCCAGGTCACGCCGGCCAGGACGACGGCGGCCACCGGGCCCCAGCCCAGCAGCAGCGCGGCCACCGCACCCGGCACGGCGTTGAACGCGCAGTCCACGAGGCCGGCCGGGTAGTGGGACTTGAGGTTGGTGACCAGGTCGCCGGCCGTGTACTCGAGGCCGAGCATCAGCAGCAGGAGGATGACGCCGATCTCGGCGCCGATGGCGACGAACTCCTCGCTCGCGCCCAGCGGCAGCAGCCCGCCCTCGCCGAACGCCAGCCCGGCCAGCAGGTACAGCGGGATGGGGGAGAGGCGGTACCGGCCGGCGAACCGGCCGAGCAGCCCGAGTCCCAGGATGATGGAACCGAACTCGATCAGCAGAACCGCGGAGTGCACCGGCTCACTCCTGCCCGAGTATCGTCGCGGCCGCGTCGACGCCCTCGCGGGTGCCGATGACGATCAGGGTGTCGCCACCCACCAGCCGGAAGTCCGGCGCCGGCGACGGAATCGCCTCGGCCCGCCGCAGCACCGCGACGATCGACGCGCCGGTCTCGGTCCGCATGCACGTCTCGCCCAGCAGACGGCCGTTCCAGCGGGAGGTCGCGGCCACCTCGATCCGCTCGGCGACCAGGCCGAGATCCGTGGTGTAGAGCAGGCTCGCGCTGTGGTGGGAAGGCTTCAGCGCGTCGATCAGCGCGCCCGCCTCCGCGCCGGCCAGTCGAAGCGAGTGGGCGCAGGAATCGGGGTCGTCGGCCCGGTACATGTTCACCGTGCGGGTGCCGTCGCGGTGTGCCACCACCGACAGGTGGCGGTGTTCGCGGGTCACCAGGTCGTACTGGACCCCGATACCCGGCAGCGGCGTCGCCTTCAGGCGTGGAGCTGACACGAGCTTTCCCCTCATTCGTCTTGCTTCCCTTGCCGCACTTCCCGCACGTGCGTGACGTGCTCGCGACCTCGCCATGCTGTCATCCGCACGTACGGTGGCGATATGGGTGTCGTGACGGATATACGCGGCCGGTCGCGGGCGGCGAAGCTGGCTGCGGCGGTGTCGTGCGCGAAGGCCGGGAGGAGCGGGAAGAGGACCGTGTCGTTGTTCTGGCGGATTTTCTCGCTCAACGCCGCGGGCCTGGTCGTCGCCACAGCACTGCTGCTGGGACCCGTCACCGTGTCGACGCCCGTCCTGCCCGGGGAGGCGCTGATCCTGCTGGCGGGCCTCGCGGCGCTGCTGGCCGGCAACGCGGTCGTCCTGCGCATGGGTCTCACCCCGCTGCACAGGCTGGGCCGGGCCATGGCCACCGCCGACCTGCTGGTGCCCGGGGCCCGCCCGACGGTCGCCGGACCGGCCGAGGCGGCGCAGCTCACAGCGACGTACAACACGATGCTGGACCGGCTCCAGGCCGAACGCGCCGCGGGCGCCGGCCGTGCCCTGCAAGCCCAGGAACGCGAACGACATCGCATCGCCCGCGAGCTCCACGACGAGGTCGGCCAGACCCTCACCGCCGTGCTCCTCCAGCTCAAGCGGGTCGCCGACCGGGTGCCCGGCGAACTGCGCGAGGACGTGTCCCTCGCCCAGGAGGCCACCCGGGCCGGCCTCGACGAGATCCGCCGCATCGCCCGTCGTCTGCGCCCCGGTGTCCTCGAGGAGCTCGGCCTCGCCAGCGCCCTGCGCTCGCTCGCCGCCGAGTTCACGCACCACGGGCTGACCGTTCACCATCAGGTCCCCGGCGCCCTGCCCCCGCTCGCCCCGGAGGCGGAACTCGTGATCTACCGGGTGGCCCAGGAGGGTCTGACCAACACCGCCCGCCACGCCGCCGCAGACCGCGCGGAGCTCAGTCTCCGCGCGCTGCCGGACTGCGTCGAACTACTCGTCCGCGACAACGGCACCGGCCTCGGCGCGGCCCCCGAGGGCGCCGGCATCCGGGGTATGCGCGAACGGGCCCTGTTGACAGGAGCCGAGATCCACTTCCAACCCGCCCCCGTACGGGGCACCGACGTGCGCCTGCGCGTCCCCGTCCCGCCGGGGGACCGGACCGCGGGCCGGGCCCTGGACGTCATCGGGGACCGGTCCCCGGACCGAACCGGAGACCGCCCCTGATGCCCGCCCGGCCCCCGATCCGCGTTCTGCTCGCCGACGACCACACCCTCGTACGCCGCGGAGTGCGCCTGATTCTGGACGGCGAACCGGACCTTACGGTCGTCGCCGAGGCCGGCGACGGAGCCGAGGCGGTCGCGGCGGCGCGGGCCACCGAGGTCGACCTGGCCGTCCTGGACGTGGCCATGCCCCGCATGACCGGCCTCCAGGCGGCCCGCGAGCTCTCCCGCCGCCTGCCCGAGCTGCGCATCCTCATCCTGACCATGTACGACAACGAGCAGTACTTCTTCGAGGCCCTCAAGGCCGGTGCCTGCGGGTACGTCCTCAAGTCCGTCGCCGATCGCGACCTGGTCGAGGCGTGCCGGGCGGCCGTGCGCGACGAACCGTTCATCTACCCGGGCGCGGAACGGGCCCTGGTCCGCTCCTACCTGGACCGCCTGCACAGCGGCGGCGGACTGCCCGAGCGGCCCATCACCGAACGCGAGGAGGAGATCCTCAAGCTCGTCGCCGAGGGCCACACGTCCAAGGAGATCGGCGAGCTGCTCTTCATCAGCGCCAAGACCGTCGAACGCCACCGCGCGAACCTCCTCCAGAAGCTGGGCGTCCGCGACCGCCTGGAACTCACCCGGTACGCGATCCGCGCGGGCCTCATCGAGCCCTGACCACCGGCGCCGGTCACCGGTTCCGGCCAGTCCTGACCGGTCTCGGCCCCGGTTGTCCACAGGCGGCCCGGGCCATCGGCGCCGACCGCCTACCCTTATTGCCATGAGCAGCATCGACCGGAGCCAGTCAGCGGGCGGCACGCGCACCTATGAAGTACGCACCTACGGGTGCCAGATGAACGTCCACGACTCCGAGCGATTGTCCGGTCTGCTGGAGGACGCGGGCTACGTCCGTGCCTCCGAGGGCGCCGACGGCGACGCGGACGTCGTCGTCTTCAACACCTGCGCCGTGCGGGAGAACGCCGACAACAAGCTGTACGGCAACCTCGGCCACCTCGCCCCGAAGAAGGCGAGCCGGCCCGGCATGCAGATCGCGGTCGGCGGCTGCCTGGCGCAGAAGGACCGCGACACCATCGTGAAGCGGGCGCCCTGGGTGGACGTCGTCTTCGGCACGCACAACATCGGCAAGCTCCCCGTGCTGCTGGAGCGCGCCCGCGTCCAGGAAGAGGCGCAGGTCGAGATCGCCGAGTCCCTGGAGGCGTTCCCGTCCACGCTCCCGACCCGCCGCGAGAGCGCCTACGCGGCCTGGGTCTCCATCTCCGTCGGCTGCAACAACACGTGCACCTTCTGCATCGTCCCGGCGCTGCGCGGCAAGGAGAAGGACCGCCGCCCCGGCGACATCCTCGCCGAGGTCGAGGCCCTGGTCGCCGAGGGCGTCAGCGAGATCACCCTTCTCGGGCAGAACGTCAACGCCTACGGTTCCGACATCGGCGACCGCGAGGCGTTCAGCAAGCTTCTGCGCGCCTGCGGGAACATCGACGGCCTGGAGCGCGTCCGCTTCACCTCCCCGCACCCGCGCGACTTCACCGACGACGTCATCGCCGCCATGGCCGAGACGCCGAACGCCATGCCGCAGCTCCACATGCCGCTCCAGTCCGGCTCCGACCCGGTGCTCAAGGCGATGCGCCGTTCGTACCGCCAGGAGCGCTACCTGGGGATCATCGAGAAGGTGCGGGCGGCCATCCCGCACGCGGCGATCACCACCGACATCATCGTGGGCTTCCCCGGCGAGACCGAGGAGGACTTCGAGCAGACCCTCCACGTGGTGCGCGAGGCCCGGTTCGCCCAGGCCTTCACCTTCCAGTACTCCAAGCGGCCCGGCACCCCGGCCGCCGAAATGGACGACCAGATCCCCAAGGCGGTCGTCCAGGAGCGCTACGAGCGTCTCGTCGCCCTCCAGGAGGAGATCTCCTGGGAGGAGAACAAGAAGCAGGTCGGCCGCACCCTGGAGCTGATGGTCGCCGAGGGTGAGGGCCGCAAGGACGGCGCCACCCACCGTCTCTCCGGCCGCGCCCCCGACAACCGCCTGGTGCACTTCACCAAGCCCGACCAGGAGGTCCGCCCGGGCGACGTGGTGACGGTCGAGATCACCTACGCGGCCCCGCACCACCTCCTCGCCGAGGGCGCGGTACTCGACGTGCGCCGCACCCGGGCCGGGGACGCCTGGGAGAAGCGCAACGCGACCGAGCCGGCCAAGCCCGTGGGCGTGCTGCTGGGCCTGCCGAAGATCGGCGTTCCCGAGCCCCAGCCGGCCGTGGCGAGCGGCTGCGGCTGCGACTGACCGCGGGCCACGCGACAGCGGACGGTGGCACGGGGGTTACGCTGCCGGTCATGCTTGTCGCCGCCGCTGTCTGCCCCTGCCCGCCGCTGCTCGTGCCGGAGGTGGCCGCGGGCGCCGCACCCGAGCTGGACGCAGCGCGTGCCGCCTGCACGGACGCGCTGGGTGTGCTCGCCGCCGCCCGGCCCGACCGGCTCCTCGTCGTCGGACCCGCGGACGGCGCCGGACCCGAGACCTACCCGCAGGGCACGCGGGGCTCGTTCCGCGGCTTCGGAGTGGATCTGGACGTGAGCCTGGGCCCGGACCGCGGTCCGGAGAGCGAGCGGACCGCGCGTGGGCTGCCGTACGGGCTCGCGGTGGGGGCCTGGCTGCTCGGGCGTACGGGGTGGGCCGACGCCCCCGTCGAGGGCATCGGCGTGGGAGAGGCCTTCCCCGCCGAGCGCTGCGCGGCGCTCGGACGGGACGTCGCCGCGCGGGACCGGCGGAGTGCTCTGCTGGTGCTGGGCGACGCCAGCGCGTGCCGCACGCTCAAGGCCCCCGGGTACCTCGACGAGCGGGCCGCGCCCTTCGACGCGGAGGTGGGGCGTGCGCTGGGAGCGGCGGACGTGGCCGCCCTCGCGGCGCTGGACGCCGCACTGGCCCGTGAGCTGAAGGTGTCCGGCCGGGCGCCCTGGCAGGTCCTCGCGGGCGCGGCCGGGGACACGGCTCTCGCCGGCACGCTGCTGTACGAGGACGCGCCGTACGGGGTGGGGTACGTCGCGGCCACCTGGTCGTAGGAGGCCGGCCCAGGCCCGTACAGGCCGGCGGACGGCCCGGAGCTGATCAGCTCTTGACCGTCCGCCGATGTGCCGGTGACCCGCCCGCGTGCCGGGCGGGCTGCGCGGGTCAGGAAGCCGGAGGCGGTCCGGCCGGAGGCGGTCCGGCCGGAGGCGGTCCGGCCGGCGGGGTGCCGCCCGGAGTGGTGCCGCCCGGAGTGGCGCCGGGGGCGTTTCCGCCTCCGTCCGTGCCGTCGGCGTCCTTGTGGGCGAGACGGTCCACGGCGCCCTTCGCCTTGCCCGTGCCCGTCTGGATCCGGTCGCTGTACTTGCCCTTGGTCCTCTCGTCGACGGTCCTCGCCACCTTGTCGAGACCGCTATCGATCTTGTCCCCGTGCTGCTGCGCGAGGTCGGAGACCTTGCCCTTCGCCGGTCCCAGTTTGGCCTTCAAGTTGTCCAGCAGACCCATGGCTCGCCTTCCCTCACGGGGCAGTCAGGTGCGGGCGCCCTTGTCGGCCTCGTTGTCGACGGCCTCCCCGGCGGACTGCTGCTTGGGGATACCGACGTTCTCCGAGTCGGCGGACCCGTCGGCCTCGGCGGTGTCGTCGGCCTCGGCGCCCTGTGCCGTGTTCCGGGGCCCGGCCTCGGCCGGTTCAGCGGTCTCGGCCGCGCTCTTCTCCACCGCACGCTCGGGCTCCGGGGTGTCGGCCGACACCTCGGCGGTCGGCGCCTCCTCCGTGGTCTTGGACCTCCGAAAAAGCCGTGCAAAAACGCCCATATCAACTCCATACATTACTCGTGCGGGCGAAATCCCGCGGCATCCGGTGCGTCCGTTTGCGTGGCCGGGGCCGTGGCCCCGGTGGTCCGGGGCGCGGGAATCTCGCAACGGGCAACGATCCCGGCCCCGCACCGTCACGTAACTCGTTCGAGGGCCGGGCGAGAGGTTTGCGAGACTGGTGCGGTGAGCAGCGCACCCCCCGCCCCCCGCGTCATCGCCGTAGTCGGACCCACCGCGGCCGGAAAGTCCGATCTGGGCGTCTTCCTGGCCCAGCGGCTCGGCGGCGAGGTCGTCAACGCCGACTCCATGCAGCTCTACCGTGGGATGGACATCGGCACCGCCAAGCTGACGCCCGAGGAACGCGGAGACGTCCCGCACCATCTGCTCGGCATCTGGGACGTGACGGTCACGGCGTCCGTCGCCGAGTACCAGAGGCTGGCGCGGGAGCGGATCGACGCGCTGCTCGCCGACGGACGCTGGCCGGTCCTCGTCGGCGGCTCCGGCCTCTACGTCCGCGGCGCCGTCGACAACCTGGAGTTCCCCGGCACCGACCCGGAGGTCAGGGCCCGGCTTGAGGAAGAGCTCGCGCTGCGGGGCCCCGGGGAGCTGCACGCCCGCCTGGCCGCCGCCGACCCGGAGGCCGGGCGGGCCATCCTGCCCGGCAACGGGCGCCGGATCGTGCGCGCCCTCGAGGTGATCGAGATCACCGGCAAGCCCTTCACGGCCAACCTCCCCGGCCACGACTCCGTCTACGACACCGTGCAGATCGGCGTCGACGTGGCGCGCCCCGAGCTGGACGAGCGGATCGCCCACCGCGTCGACCGGATGTGGGAGGCGGGCCTGGTCGAGGAGGTACGCGCACTCGAGGCCCAGGGGTTGCGCGAGGGGCGTACGGCGTCGCGCGCGCTCGGCTACCAGCAGGTGCTCGCGGCGCTCGCCGGCGAGTGCACGCTGGACGAGGCGCGGGCCGAGACCGTCCGTGCCACCAAACGCTTCGCGCGCCGTCAGGATTCGTGGTTCAGGCGCGATCCGCGGGTGCACTGGTTGAGTGGGGCTGTGGCGGACCGCACGGAACTTCCGCAGCTCGCCCTGTCGTTGGTCGAACGACCGGTTACAGCCTGATCACGTGATGGCATCGGGACGCCCCGGCCGTCATCCGGGCCTTCGGCGGCGTGCCATCATCGAGCTTCGATCGACCGAGTGAATCCTAGTTGGGAGGGCGCGTGGCGATGGAGGCCGGCCCTCGCGACACCGCACCAAGCGCCGAGCACGGCAGCGCCGACCACGGCGGCCCGGAGCCGGACGGAGCCTCGCTGAGCCCCGACGGCCCCGACGAGACGCCGGAGGGCGTGTCCGCCGACGGTCCCGAGCCCGACGAGATGTACGGGGACGAGGTCGAGGTCGAGCTGCGTCCGCAGCGACGGCTGCGGATCTGGCAACTGGCGCCCATCGTGTGCCTGGCCGCGGTCGGCTCCCTGATGTTCGCCTTCCCGCTCGCCTTCGACTTCGGCGACAGCGGCGCCGTCATCGCGATGCTGGGGCTGCTGATCTGCTCCTGCGCGGCCGGCTGGGGCATGATGGCCGCCCGCCGGGTCGGCTACACCTGGCCGGGCCTGCCGCAGCGCGGCTCGGGACGCCGTGCCGACTGGCGGATGATCCTCGTGTACGCCCTCGCGGTCGCCGCCGTCGTCGTCCTCGCCGTGTGGCGGGTCGCCCGCCTGCGCGGCTGACACGAGCACACTGCCCGGGCAACACCGGTGCGGGCGGGCGTTCCGCGTCCGCCCCTCCTTCACGCGGCTCTCCGCCCCGGCGCCTCCTCCGCGCGCGTCCGCTCCTCGACGTTCTGTCGTACCGACCCCGTACGATCGAGGAATGAGCACGCGGATCGCCTTCCTCAAGGGTCACGGCACCGAGAACGACTTCGTGATCGTCCCGGACCCGGAGAACGCCATCGACCTGCCCCCCGCCGCCGTGGCCGCCCTGTGCGACCGACGCGCGGGCATCGGCGGCGACGGACTGCTGCACGTGGTGCGGTCCGCGGCCCACCCCGAGGCCAAGGACATGGCGGCCGAGGCGGAGTGGTTCATGGACTACCGCAACGGCGACGGCTCGGTCGCGGAGATGTGCGGCAACGGCGTACGGGTCTTCGCGCGCTACCTCCAGCGTGCCGGGCACGCCACCGAGGGTGACCTCGCCATCGCCACGCGCGGCGGCGTGAAGACCGTGCACATCGCCAAGGCCGTGTCCGACAACGGCTCCGCCGCGGGCGACATCACCGTCGGCATGGGCCGCGCGCTGCTCCCCGAGGGGGACGTCGAGGTGAGCGTCGGCGAGCGCGACTGGCCCGCGCGGAACGTGAACATGGGCAACCCGCACGCGGTCGCCTTCGTCGCCGACCTCGCCGACGCCGGCGACCTGTACTCTCCGCCGCCCTTCCGGCCCGCCACGGCCTACCCGGACGGCGTCAACGTCGAGTTCGTGGTCGACCGCGGCCCCCGCCAGGTGGCGATGCGCGTGCACGAGCGCGGCTCCGGGGAGACCCGCTCCTGCGGCACCGGCGCGTGCGCCGTCGCCGTCGCCACCGCCCGCCGGGACGGCGCCGACCCGGCGGTCACCGGTACTCCGGCGACGTACACCGTCGACGTGCCCGGCGGCACCCTGGTGATCACCGAGCGCCCCGACGGCGAGATCGAGATGACCGGCCCCGCGGTGATCGTCGCCGAGGGCGAGATCGACGCCGGATGGCTGGAAGGGGTGATCGCTTGAACCGCCGTCCGGTCGACGGCACTCAGACCCTGACATTCAGTGCGAAAACGTAAACTCTCGGACCATCGCTCGAATGGGTGATCCGTTTCACGCTCGGCGAGAGGCGGTCGGCCGCACGCGATGGGCTCGATAGCATCAAGCACCGGCCCGGACGGGGGACCGACACCATCCCCTGAGCCGTGTCCGCCCTGGGATACCCCGTCCGCCGGTCCGTGCAGCCGGAGGTGCCCATGAACGCGGAGGCCGTGAATCCAGCGAGCCCAGGCCCTGTGACGCCCGCGGCCAACGGTGCCGTCGCGCCGGCCGCGCCCCGCAGGAAGGCCCGCCCCCGGATCGACCTGCGCCGCCTGGGCCGCGCCGCACTGCTCGGCTCCACCGCCCGCGGCCGGCTGCCCGACGCCATCGGCCACGTCGTCGAGGCCCACCGCGCCCACCACCCCGACGCCGACCTCGATCCACTGCGCCGCGCCTACGTGCTGGCGGAGTCCTCGCACCGCGGCCAGATGCGCAAGAGCGGCGAGCCGTACATCACCCACCCCCTCGCCGTGACCCTGATCCTCGCCGAACTCGGCGCGGAGACCACCACCCTGACCGCCTCCCTCCTCCACGACACCGTCGAGGACACCGACGTGACGCTCGACCAGGTGGGCGAGCAGTTCGGCGCCGAGGTCCGCTACCTCGTCGACGGTGTCACCAAGCTGGAGAAGGTCGACTACGGCGCCGCCGCCGAGCCCGAGACCTTCCGCAAGATGCTCCTCGCCACCGGCAACGACGTCCGCGTGATGTCGATCAAACTCGCCGACCGGCTGCACAACATGCGCACCCTCGGCGTCATGCGCCGGGAGAAACAGGAACGCATCGCCAAGGTCACCCGGGACGTGCTCATCCCGCTCGCCGAACGGCTCGGCGTACAGGCGCTCAAGTCAGAGCTGGAGGATCTCGTCTTCGCGGTCATGCACCCCGAGGAGTACCAGCACACGCGGGCGCTGGTCGACGAGAACGCCGCCCGCGCGGACGACCCGCTCGCCGCCGTGGCCGACGAGGTGCGCAAGGTGCTGCGCGAGGCCGACATCACCGCCGAAGTCCTCATCCGCCCCCGCCACTTCGTCTCCGTGCACCGCGTCTCCCGCAAACGCGGCCCACTGGGCGGCGCCGACTTCGGCCGCCTCCTGGTGCTGGTCCAGGAGGACGCCGACTGCTATGCCGTCCTCGGCGAGCTGCACACCTGCATGACGCCCGTCGTCTCCGAGTTCAAGGACTTCATCGCCGTACCCAAGTTCAACCTGTACCAGTCGCTGCACACCGCGGTGGCCCGCGCGCAGGACGGCCAGGTCGTCGAGGTCCTCATCCGCACCCACCAGATGCACAAGGTCGCCGAGGCCGGCGTCGTCGCGCTCGGCAATCCCTACGCCCCGCCGTCGGAGGAGCAGACCGCGGGCGAGGGCGAGCGCGCCGACCCGACCCGGCCCGGCTGGCTCTCCCGGCTGCTCGACTGGCAGCGGGGCGCCCCCGACCCCGACACCTTCTGGTCCACCCTCCGCGAGGACCTCGCCCAGGACCGGGAGATCACCGTCTTCCGGCCCGACGGCGGCACCCTCGGCCTGCCCGAGGGCGCGACCTGCGTGGACGCCGCGTACGCCCAGTACGGCGAGGACGCGCACGCGACCATCGGCGCCCGGGTCAACGGCCGCCTGGCGACCATGAGCACGGTGCTGCGGGACGGCGACACGGTGCAGCTCCTGATGGGCCAGGACCCCGCCTCCGAGCCCTCCAGGGAGTGGCTGGAGCACGCCCGCACGCCCGCGGCGCGGATCGCCATCCAGCGCCGGCTCGCGGCGCGCCGGGAGCAGGTGCCCGCCGATGCGGAGGCGACGTCCCGGCATCCCGCCACCGGCGGGGCGCCCGCCTCGCGCCCCACGTCCGACGGCCCGGCCGTCCGCCCCGCCTCCGCCGACGTGCTCGTCGACCCGCCGGGCGCGACCGTGCGGCTGGCAGGCTGCTGCACCCCCGTACCACTCGACGAGATCACCGGCTTCGCCGTGCGCGGGGGAGTGGTGACCGTGCACCGATCCCAGTGCGCGGTGGTGGCGCGGATGAAGAGCGCGGGGCGCGCGGAGGTCGGCGTGCGCTGGGGAGAGAGCTCCCAGTGCCGGGTCACCCTGCTCGCCGAATCGTTCGGCCGCCCGCACCTCCTGGCCGATCTCACCGAGGCCATGGCCCTCGAAGGCGCCGAGATCGTCTCCGCGACCGTCGAACCCCCCGACCGGCAGCGGGTCCGTCACACCTACACCGTCCTGCTCCCGGACGCCGCGCGGCTGCCCGCCCTCATGCGCGCGATGCGCGACGTCGCCGGTGTGTACGACGTGAGCAGAGCGCAGCCGCAGACCACGGGAGTCTGAGCCGGACCGGTCGCCGGCCGCCGGGACGTACCCGTTCGGGTGCCCCGGGCGCGCGCCGTCGCCGAGGCGCGGGCACGCGCTGATAGCCGTGGGGGATGCTGCACACCCCTCACCCCCCGACTCCGCGGCCCCGCGCGTGGTCCCGCCGCCGGTTCAGGGCCGCGGCGCTGCTCGCCTCGGCCGTCTCCGTCTGCCTGGTCGCCGCGAGCGCCCCGCCCGCCCCCCTGGGCGTCGGCGACCGCCTCTTCCCGCACCTGGGCAATCCCGGCTACGACGTGGTGGCCTACGACCTGTCCTTCACCTACTCCGGCGGCAACAGCGAGCCGCTGAAGGCCGTCACCACCATCGACGCCCGGACGACGGCCGACCTCGACCGGGTCAACCTCGACTTCGCGCACGGCGAGGTCGACTCCGTCGAGGTCGACGGCGAGCCCGCCGGCTTCGCCACGGCCGGCGAGGACCTCGTCGTCACGCCCGAGGACGCGCTCGACGAGGGGGAGTGGACGCGTATCACCGTGCGGCACAGCAGCGACCCCGTGTACCCCGAGGACCGCCAGGGCGGCTGGGTGCGTACCTCCGACGGCCTCGCCATGGCCAACCAGGCCGACGTCGCCCACCTGGTCTTCCCCTGCAACGACCACCCCTCCGACAAGGCGCGCTTCACCATCAGCGTGACCGCCCCCGACGGGCTCACGGCCGTCGCCAACGGCCTGCCGACGAGCGTGGACCGGGCCGGCGGAGCGACCACCTGGACGTACCGCACCGAGCACCCGATGGCCACCGAGCTGGCCCAGGTGTCCATCGGCCGCTCCACGGTCCTGCACCGCACCGGTCCGCACGGACTGCCCGTGCGGGACGTCGTGCCGACGAAGCACCGCGCGGCGCTCGAACCGTGGCTGGAGAAGACCCCCGGCCAGATCGCCTGGATGGAGGACAAGGTCGGGCGCTACCCCTTCGAGACCTACGGCCTGCTCATCGCCGACGCCACCACCGGCTTCGAACTCGAGACCCAGACCCTCTCCCTCTTCGAGCGGGAGCTGTTCACCGAACCCGCCTACCCCAGGTGGTACACCGAGTCGATCATGGTGCACGAGCTGGCCCACCAGTGGTTCGGCAACAGCGTCAGCCCGGGCACCTGGTCCGACCTGTGGCTCAACGAGGGACACGCCACCTGGTACGAGGCGCTGTACGCGCAGGAGACCGCGGACAAGCCCATGGCGGCGCGCATGAAGGCCGCCTACGGCGCCTCCGACCGCTGGCGCGCGGCGGGCGGACCGCCGGCCGCTCCCGAGCCGCCGAAGAACGGCAGCAAGACCGGGATCTTCCGCTCCAACGTGTACGACGGTGCCGCCCTCGTGCTCTACGCCCTGCGCCAGGAGGTCGGCCGCCCCGCCTTCGAGCGCCTCGAACGTGCCTGGGTCAGCCGTCACCGGGACGGCACGGCAACGACCGCCGACTTCGTCCGGCTCGCCTCCGAGATCTCCGGCCGAGACCTGGGCGGCTTCTTCCAGGCCTGGCTGTACGGCGAGAAGACCCCGCCGATGCCCGGCCACCCGGACTGGAAGCCGACGGCGACCGACCAGGCGCCGGCGGCCGGCACCGGGAAGGCGCGCGGGGAATAAGCCGGTGACGAGACGGCCCGTGCCGTGCGACCATCTTCGGGACGGCACGGCAGGGGCACCGCGGGAATCTCCACGGCGACTCGTGCGTTGTGCGGAATGTCGCGGTATCAGTGCCGCGCGATTCGAATCCAGCTACGTAAGGATCCAATGACCTCCTCTTCTTCCCCCTCCCAGGACACGAAGCGTCTCGAGCAGACCTATCCCGAGGGCCTCCGGGCCGATGCCCTGATGGAAGAGGACGTCGCCTGGAGCCACGACATCGACCCGAAGTGGGACGGTGAGCAGTTCGACCGCTCCGACCGCGCGGCCCTGCGCCGGGTGGCGGGCCTCTCCACCGAGCTCGAGGACGTCACCGAGGTCGAATACCGCCAGCTCCGTCTGGAGCGGGTCGTCCTCGTCGGCGTGTGGACCTCGGGCACCGTGCAGGACGCGGAGAACTCCCTCGCCGAGCTGGCCGCCCTCGCGGAGACCGCCGGCGCGCTCGTGCTCGACGGAGTCGTCCAGCGCCGTGACAAGCCCGACGCCGCCACCTACATCGGCTCCGGCAAGGCCGAGGAACTGCGCGACGTCGTCCTCGACACGGGCGCGGACACCGTCATCTGCGACGGTGAGCTCAGCCCGGGTCAGCTCATCCACCTCGAGGACGTCGTCAAGGTCAAGGTCATCGACCGTACGGCCCTGATCCTGGACATCTTCGCCCAGCACGCCAAGTCCCGAGAGGGCAAGGCACAGGTCGCGCTCGCGCAGATGCAGTACATGCTGCCGAGGCTGCGCGGCTGGGGTCAGTCGCTGTCCCGGCAGATGGGTGGCGGCAAGGGCGGCGGTCTCGCCACCCGCGGCCCCGGTGAGACCAAGATCGAGACGGACCGGCGCCGGATCCGCGAGAAGATGGCGAAGATGCGCCGCGAGATCGCGGACATGAAGACCGGCCGCGAGATCAAGCGCCAGGAGCGCAAGCGCCACAAGGTGCCGTCCGTCGCCATCGCGGGTTACACCAACGCGGGCAAGTCCTCGCTGCTCAACCGCCTCACGGGCGCGGGCGTGCTGGTGGAGAACGCGCTGTTCGCCACTCTCGACCCGACCGTGCGCCGCGCCGAGACACCGAGCGGCCGGCTGTACACCCTGGCGGACACCGTCGGCTTCGTCCGGCACCTGCCGCACCACTTGGTCGAGGCGTTCCGCTCCACGATGGAGGAGGTCGGCGACTCCGACCTGATCCTGCACGTGGTGGACGGTTCGCACCCGGTCCCGGAGGAGCAGTTGGCCGCCGTGCGCGAGGTGATCAGGGACGTCGGCGCCACCGAAGTACCCGAGATCGTCGTGATCAACAAGGCCGACATGGCCGACCCGCTGGTGCTCCAGCGGCTGCTGCGGACCGAGAAGCGGTCCATCGCCGTCTCGGCGCGCACCGGCCAGGGCATCGACGAACTGCTCGCTCTGCTCGACAACGATCTGCCGCGCCCGTCGGTCGAGATCGAGGCGCTCGTGCCGTACACCCACGGCAAGCTGGTCGCCCGTGCCCATGACGAGGGCGAGGTGATCTCCGAGGAGCACACCCCGGAGGGCACCCTGCTCAAGGTGCGGGTGCACGAGGAACTGGCGGCGGAGCTCACGCCGTACGTTCCGGTCCCGCTCGCCTGAGGTCCGCTCGGTCGCACAGCGACGACGAGGGCCCGCCCCCTGCCGACAGGGGGCGGGCCCTCAGCACGTGCGCGTGCGTGTCACCGGCCGCCGTACGTCTGACTCATCTTCTGGTACATGGCCTCGGCTTCCCGGCCGAGCTGCGGTCCCGCCAGCCAGGTGTTCTCCAGCGGGCCGATCGAGGTGTTCGAGACCAGCTTGGTCTCGCCGTCCACCACCCGGAACCAGCCACCGCCGGACGAGCCGCCGGTCATGGTGCAGCCGATGCGGTACATCGTCGGCAGCGACGGGCTCAGCGACAGCCGGCCGGGCCGGTCGACGCACTTGAACATCTCCAGGCCGTTGTACGGCGCGGCGGCCGGGTAGCCCCAGGCGCCCATGCTGGCGACCTCCGTCGCGGAAGGGGCGGAGAAGTCCACCTCCAAGGCGGCGCCGACCGTCTCCTCCAGGGACTTGCCGCCCTGCTCCGGCTTCACGTGCAGCACGGAGTAGTCGTACGCGGCTCCGTCGCCGCCGTCCTCCGCACCGCCCTTGATCCACTGGTTCGAGGTCGAGGCCCAGTCGGCCCACCAGGTGCCGTACGGGGCCATCTCGGTGGTCGTCGCGCTCGCCAGCTCCGCCTCGGCCTTGCCGAGATCGTTGTACGACGGTACGAAGGCGATGTTGCGGTACCAGCCGCCGCTGCCGCCGGCGTGCACGCAGTGGCCCGCGGTCCAGACCAGGTTGGACTTGCCCGGGTGGTTCGCGTCCTTGACGACCGTGCCGGAGCAGACCATCGAACCCTCCGGGGAGTCGAAGAAGACCTTGCCGACCGGGGCGGCGTTGTCGTGGTACGGCGTCTTCTCGGCCACGGCCTCGACGGGCGTCGGCTCCGGGTCGGTGGCGCCCTGGTCCGCGGCGGTGTCCTTGGTCGTGACGGTCTTGTCGGCCTCGGTCGCGGACTGCATCCGGTCCGGCTCCCACAGACCCTCGATCACCGGATTGACGAAGTCCTTTGCCTCACTGAGCCACTCGTCCTTGTCCCAGTCCTTCCAGCCGCCGTCCTTCCACCGGTCGACGTCGATGCCGTGCTCCTTGAGCCGGTCCGCGAGGCCGGCCGGGACCTCGGCCTTTCCCTCACCGCCGGTGCCGGTGCCGGTGCCGGTGCCGGTGCCGGTGCCGGTGCCGGTGTCGGCGGCCTGGGAGGTGCCGCCGCTGGGCTTGGCGTCGGCCTCGTCCTTCTCCGAACCGCCACAGGCGGTCGCGGTGAGCGCCAGGGCGGCGACGAGGCCGGTGGCGGCGAGCGCGGCGCGCCGCCGTTGCCGTGGCGCGGCAGGCGTGGGTGCGGAACGCATGGTGAGAGACCCCCGTTGAAGCGTGTGAATGCGGAACGCATTGGACGCGTCGCGAACGGATGCGGCGCGAACGGATGCGGCGCGAATGAGAGCTGAGCGTATGAATTCGGAAACGTGTGGAAGCCGATGAAGGGTGTGGAAGGCGCGGTGGGGTGACGGGCTTGCCCGACGCACCCCACCGCCCCCCGAGTTGAGCGCTCTGATTCAGTGTGCGGTCACTGGCCCGCGAACTTGCCGCTCACCGCGTCGAACACACCCTTGGCCTCCTCGCCCAGCCGCGGGCCGGCCAGCCAGCCGGCCGTCACCGGGCCGATGGAGGTGTTGGACACCAGCGCCGGCTTGCCGTCGGAACCAGTCCCGACCCAGCCACCGCCGGACGAACCGCCGGTCATGGAGCAGCCGATGCGGTACATCGTCGGGTCGGCGGCGCTGATCGACAGCCGACCGGGCTTGTCCTCGCACTGGAACAACTTCTGGCCGTCGTACGGAGGCGCGGCCGGGTAGCCGATCGCCTTGAGGGACTTCACCTGGGGCACCGCGGGCGCGGCGAAGTCCACCGGAAGCGCGGCGCCGACCGTCTCCTCCAGCGACTTGCCGTCGCTGCCCTTCTCCGGCGTCACGTGGATGACGGCGAAGTCGTACGACGCGCCGTCCCCGCCCGTTGCGCCGCCCTGCTCGATCCACTGGTCCGAGGTCTGCGCCCAGTCGCCCCACCAGACGCCGTAGGGAGCGACCTCCTCCTTGGTGGCGTTCTGCAGCTCCTCGGTCGGCTTTCCGGCATCGTTGTAGGACGGCACGAAGGCGATGTTGCGGTACCAGCCGCCCTTCTTGCCCGCGTGCACGCAGTGGCCGGCCGTCCACACCAGGTTGGACTTGCCCGGGTTGGCCGGGTCCTCCACGACGGTGGCCGAGCAGACCATCGAGCCCTGGGGGGAGTCGAAGAGCAGCTTGCCCGCGGTGGCGGCGCTGGCGTGGTACTTGGGCGGCACGGCCTGTGCCTGCACCGGCCGCGGCTCCGGATCGGTGACGCCCTGGTCACCGGAGAGGTCGCTGTCGTCGACCTCCTGGTCGGGCTCCTCGGCGTCCCGCATGCGGTCCGGGTCCCACAGATCCTCGATGATCGGATTGACGAAGTCCTGCGCCTCACGCAGCCAGTCGTCCTTGTTCCAGTTCTTCCAGGCGCCGTTCTTCCACTCGTCGACGTCGATCCCGTGTTCCTTGAGCTTGTCCTTGATGTGGTCCGGGATCCGGATCTCGCCGTTGCCGCCGCCCGCGGCGGGCGCGGAGGCCGAGGCGTCGCCGCCCGCCTCGGGGTCACCCGACTCGCAGGCGGTGGCGGTCAGCGCGAGTGCCGAGACGAGCGCCACGGTGACCGGTACGGGGGAGGTTCTGCGCCGCCCGCGCTCGTGTCCGCGCGTGGTGAACGACGGCCGTATGGATCGCATGGTGATGACTCCCCCTGGTGTGAACTGCACAAGAACGGGCCACACACTATTCGTTCGCTGTGGGGGAGTTCCGACGGTACGGCAACGGTTCGGACACAAGCCGTCTGACCTGGCACGTATCCGTCCAGTGTGGCCCGGTCTCGTCGGGGGCGTCGCGTCGTCGGGGTCCTCGCCCGGTCCTCGCCCGGTCCTCGCCGTACGGGGCATGCTCGGCGACAGCGTAGCGAGGGAAGGGCACTCGCCCCGGCAAGGATTTCGGGCAACCCGTAACCCGGTGGCCGCACGGCTGTTGGTAGCGGTGGGGGGCCCGCTGTCCGAGTGCGGCCCCCGTGCCGAGGACGCCCCGACACGTCGGGTCGCGGCTGGACAGCGGGAGGTCAGGGAGCCGTGGCGGAATCCGCGTGCAGGGGGCTCGCGCCCAGGGGCAGGAACGCCGGGCCGACCCCGGGGGAGGGCGCTCCGGCCGAGGCATCCGCCCGGGCGTGCGGCGAGGCGCCCGCGCGGGCGCGTACCGGGCAGGAGAGCGCCCCGAGGCGTCAGTCGGCGCGTGAATCCGCGGCACGCACCTACGCCCGCGCACTTCCCGTCGTACCGGTCCGGGCCCGGGGGCTCACCATCGAGGGAGCCGACGGCCGCCGCTATCTCGACTGCGTGTCGGGCGCTGGGACACTGGCCCTGGGACACAACCACCCGGTCGTGCTGGAGGCCATCCGCAAGGTCCTCGACTCCGGCGCTCCCTTGCAGGTCATGGACCTCGCCACCCCCGTCGAGGACGCCTTCGTCACCGAGCTGCTGCGCACCCTGCCGCCCGGACTCGCCGCCCACGCGCGCGTGCGGTTCTGCGGACCGTCCGGTACGGACCCGGTCGCCACCGCCGTCGGACTGGTCCGCGCCGCCACCGGGCGGAACCAGGTGATCGCCTTCACCGGTGCCCACCAGGCGGCGGCCCAGGCGTGCGCGGGGCCCGGTGAGGCCCGCCGCGCGCCCCTGCCCTACCCGCAGGACCGGCACTGCCCGTTCGGTGTCGGGGGTGAGCGCGGGGCCGAACTCGCCTCCCACTGGGCGGAGTCGGTCCTCGACGACCGCCGGTCGGGGGAGCCGCTGCCCGCCGGGATGGTCCTCGAACCGGTCCAGAGCGAAGGCGGGGTGCTTCCCGCGCCGGACGCCTGGATGCGGCGAATGCGGCGCGTCACGGCCGAACGCTCCATTCCGCTGATCGCCGACGAGACCGAGACGGGCGTCGCGCGAACCGGGGTTTTCTGGGCGGTCGAACACAGCGGTGTCGTCCCCGACGTGCTGATCCTGTCCAAGGCGATCGGCGGCAGCCTGCCGCTGGCCGCGGTGGTGCACCGGGACGGCCTGCACACGGGAGAGCCCGGTGCCGGCACCTTCCGCGGCAACCAACTCGCCCTGGCCGCCGGCGCGGCGACTCTCGCCCACGTGCGCGAGCACCGACTCGCCGAGCACGCCGCCGTACTGGGGGCGCGGATGCTGACGCGACTGCGCGGCCTTGCCGGGGAGTTCCGGTGCGTCGGTGACGTGCGGGGGCGGGGCCTGATGATCGGTGTCGAACTGGTCGCACCGGACGGTGCGCGCGAGACCCGCGCCAACGGCACGGGCACGGGCCCCGTGCCGGGCACGCGCCCCGCCGCCGAGACGGCCGCCGCCGTCCAGCGGGAGTGCCTGCGCCGCGGACTGATCGTGGACCTCGCGGGCCCCTCCGGGAGCGTCGTGAGACTGCTGCCGCCGCTGATCGTCACCGAGGAGCAGATGTCGGCGGTCCTGGACCGCCTCGCCGACGCAGTGGAGGCGGTGGAGCGAAGCCATGGCGACCACGCGCCACCGCACGGGGCGCGCGCCGCGCGCTGAGATTCGCCGCCCAGGCCACAGCACGTCACGAGGAACCGCCTTGCACAGCACCCCCACACCTCGACCGACACCCACCGCGATCACCGGATCGCCGACACCCACCGCGATGCCTCCGGCGTCGCCGTCAGATACGACCGCCGCTGCCGCAGTTCCGCCACCGGCGGCCGCTCCCGCCCATCCGACGCCGGCCCCCGCTGCCGCCGCCGGTTCGGTTCCCGGCACCATCGCCGGTTCGTCCTCCACCGCCACCGCCAGTCCGGTGTCGGCACCCGCCGTCGCTGCTGACCCCGCCCCCGCGCCCGCGTTCGACCCCGTACCGGCCCCCGCCGCCCCTCACCCGCCCGCGCCTCCGCCACCCACCGACGCCTTGGACCACCCCGACCCGTACAGCGGGGCTCAGGCGGCGGCCGTGGAGAACCTGCTGCGCTGCTGGGCGCGCGAGACCGACGCGACCGCCCCCGGCAGCGGCGTCCTCCAAGTGCCGCTCCCGGCCAGCGGCACTGCCCTGGCCGTACCCGTCCAGTACTGGTCACCGACGGGACGGCACCGCTTCGGCCTCCCGCGCCTGTCCGGCGCCCCCGAATCGGCGCCCCCGGTCGACGCCGTCACCGTCGCCGCGCTGCTCGTCCGGGAGACGGCCGACGACGTGGGCCCCGGGGGGACCGACCTCGTGGGGCGTGTCGCCGACTCCGTCCGGCGTACCGCCGTCTTCCTCCGGGAGCGCCGGGAGGACCACCCCTCCGCAGCCTCCGGGGGCTGCGGTGCCCCCGGGGGCTCCGGTGACCCTGGAGGCCCCGGCGGCCATGGTGACCCCGGCGGCCCCGACCTCTTCCTCGCCGCCGAGCAGGCACTGGTCCTCGGGCACCCCCTGCACCCCACACCGAAGAGCCGCGAAGGGCTCACGGAGGAGGAGGCACAGCGGTACTCACCCGAAGTACGCGGCTCCTTTCCCCTGCACTGGGTGGCCATCGCCCCCTCCGTCCTCGCCACCGACTCGGCCTGGACCGAGGGCGGTCGCCCTGTCACCGCGCCCCGGCTCACCGCACGCCTCGCCGGAGACGGGCCGGCGCCACCGGACGGCTACGCGGTCCTTCCCCTGCATCCCTGGCAGTTCCGCGCGGTACGGCACCGACCGGAGACCGCGGCCCTGCTGGACGCCGGACTGCTCAGGGACCTCGGCTCCCGGGGCGCCGTCTGGCACCCCACCTCCTCCCTGCGAACCGTCTACCGGACCGGCGCCCCCGCCATGCTCAAGCTCTCGCTGGCCCTGCACATCACCAACTCCCGCCGGGAGAACCTCCGCAAGGAACTTCACCGCGGGATCGAGGTCCACCGTCTGCTGCGCACCGGGGTGTCCCGCCAGTGGCAGGCCGCCCACCCGGACTTCGACATCGTCCGTGACCCGGCCTGGCTCGCCGTCGACGGTCCGGACGGCAGGCCCGTGCGAGGGCTAGACGTCGTCATCCGGCACAACCCCTTCCGGCCCACGGACGACGTCTCCTGCGTCGCGGGGCTCGTCGCGCCCCGGCCGCGAGGGCAGGCGGACGGGTCCGGCCGGCACACCGCGCACGTCCCGCGCTCCCGGCTGGCCGAGGTCGTCACCCGACTCGCCGGGCGGACCGGCCGCCTCCGCCAAGCCGTCGCCGCCGAGTGGTTCCTGCGCTACCTCCACCACGTCGTACGCCCCGTCCTGTGGCTGGACGCCCATACCGGGATCGCCCTGGAGGCGCACCAGCAGAACACGCTCCTCCTGCTGGACACCGACGGCTGGCCCGCCGGCGGCCGCTACCGCGACAACCAGGGCTACTACTTCCGCGCATCCCGGCGTGCGGAACTCGACGCCCGGCTGCCCGGCATCGGCGAGCGGAGCGACACGTTCGTCTCCGACGAGGTGACCGACGAGCGCTTCGCCTACTACCTCGCCATCAACAACGTGTTCGGTCTCATCGGAGCCTTCGGTTCCCAGCATCTCGCCGACGAACGGCTGCTGCTCGCGGCCTTCCGCCGCTTCCTGGGCGATCTCGCCTCGGGTCCCGCCACGCTGCGCAGTCCGCTGCCCGCACGCCTGCTCGACTCACCCGTACTGCGCTGCAAGGCCAACCTGCTGACCCGGCTGCGCGGCCTGGACGAACTCGCCGGCCCGGTGGACACCCAGTCCGTCTACGTCACCGTCACCAACCCGCTGCACGCCTGAGTACACCGCCGACCCCGTCCCCGTCTCCCGAAAGAGCGACACCGTGGCTTCCACCGATGCGAGCGCCGACGACACCCTGGACCTGCACCTCCCCGAAGAGTTCGGCGCCCTCTTCAGGAAGGGCGAGGAGAGGAACCTCCCCGCAGGAGCGGAGACGCCGCGAGCAGGCGACGACCTGCTCGACCGCGTCGTCGACTGGGGTCCGGCCGACACACCCGCCGGCACGTTCCACCTGGTGCCCGTCCGCGTCGAACAGGACGTGCCGTTCGTCACCCGCTGGATGAACGACCCCGCCGTCGCCGCGTTCTGGGAACTGACCGGACCGCAGAGTGTGACCGAGGGACACGTACGGGCGCAGCTCGCCGGCGACGGACGCAGCGTCCCGTGCGTCGGCGTGCTGGAGGGGGTGCCGATGAGCTACTGGGAGATCTACCGGGCCGACCTCGACCCGCTGGCCCGGTACTGTCCCGTCCGGCCGCACGACACCGGTCTTCACCTCCTGATCGGCGATGTGGCCGACCGCGGGCAGGGCATCGGGACCACGCTGATCAGGACCGTCACCGACCTCGTCCTGGCGAGGCGGCCCGCCTGCACGCGCGTGCTCGCCGAACCCGACGTCCGCAACACGGCCTCCGTCGCCGCTTTCCTCGGCGCCGGGTTCCGGTTCGCCGCCGAGGTCGACCTGCCCGCCAAGCGGGCCGCCCTCATGATCCGCGCCCGGACGTCGCGCGAGCTGCCGTAGCGTCGTGGCACAGTCCGCAGGCTGATCCGTGCTGCCCCGGCTCACCGACCGGCCCCGCCGCCCGCCCAGGAGCCAACCTTTGCCACCGCCCTCCTCACAGCCCGCACGGGCCCTCGAGCCCCGGCGACACCTCCTGCCGCTTCTGTACGTCCTGCCCGTCCGCTTTCACCTCCTGCACTTCCTGTATGTCCTGCACCTACGGCATGTCCTGCGCCCCTCGCGCGTCCTGCACCTCCTGCACCTCCTGTACGTCTCGCACCTCGCACCCGCCTTGCCCGCCCGGTTGTCAGTCCCGGGCCGTAGGGTGGTCGCGCTATGACGAAGCCCTCACTCCCCGAACTCCTGCACGCCGCCGTCACCGCCGTCGGCGGCACGGAGCGTCCCGGCCAGGTGGCCATGGCCGAAGCCGTCGAGGAAGCCATCGACGGCGGCTCCCATCTGCTGGTCCAGGCCGGCACCGGCACCGGCAAGTCGCTGGGTTACCTGGTGCCCGCGCTGGCTCACGGGGAGCGGGTCGTGGTGGCCACCGCGACCCTGGCCCTGCAGCGCCAGTTGGTCGAGCGGGACCTGCCCCGCACGGTCGACGCGCTCCACCCCCAGCTCCGCCGCCGCCCGGAGTTCGCGATGCTCAAGGGCAGGTCGAACTACCTGTGCCTGCACCGGCTCCACGAGGGCGTCCCGCAGGACGAGGAGGAAGGCCTCTTCGACCAGTTCGAGGCCGCCGCACCCACCAGCAGGCTGGGCCAGGACCTGCTGCGGATGCGCGACTGGGCGGACGAGACGGAGACGGGTGACCGCGACGACCTCACGCCGGGCGTCTCCGACCGTGCCTGGTCGCAGGTGTCGGTGTCGTCCCGGGAGTGTCTCGGCGCCTCGAAGTGCGCCTACGGCGCCGAGTGCTTCGCCGAGATGGCCCGCGAGCGCGCCAAGCTCGCCGAGGTCGTCGTCACCAACCACGCGCTGCTCGCCATCGACGCCATCGAGGGCGCCCCCGTCCTGCCGCAGCACGAGGTGCTGATCGTGGACGAGGCGCACGAGCTGGTCTCCCGGGTCACCGGCGTCGCCACCGGCGAGCTCACCCCGGGCCAGGTGAACCGCGCGGTGCGGCGGGCCGCGAAGCTCGTCAACGAGAAGGCCGCCGACCAGCTCCAGACGGCCTCCGAGGGCTTCGAGCGGCTCATGGAGCTGGCGCTGCCGGGCCGTCTCGAGGAGATCCCGGAGGACCTCGGTTATGCGCTGATGGCCCTGCGTGACGCCTGCCGCACGGTCATCTCCGCGATCGGCGCGACCCGCGACAAGTCCGTGCAGGACGAGGACGCCGTCCGCAAGCAGGCGCTTGCCTCCGTCGAGTCCGTGCACGACGTGGCGGAGCGGATCACGAACGGCTCCGAGTGGGACGTCGTCTGGTACGAGCGGCACGACCGGTTCGGCGCCTCGCTGCGCGTCGCCCCCATGTCCGTCGCGGGTCTGTTGCGCGAGAAGCTCTTCGCCGACCGCTCGGTCGTCCTGACCTCCGCGACCCTCAAGCTGGGCGGCGACTTCAACGGCGTGGGGGCCTCCCTGGGCCTCGCACCCGAGGGCACCGAGGGCGATGACGTGCCCCAGTGGAAGGGCGTCGACGTCGGCTCGCCCTTCGACTACCGCAAGCAGGGCATCCTGTACGTCGCCAAGCACCTGGCACGCCCCGCGCGGGACGGGGACCGCGGCGACATGCTCGACGAGCTCACGGAGCTGATCCAGGCGGCGGGCGGTCGCACGCTGGGTCTCTTCTCCTCGATGCGGGCGGCCCAGATGGCCGCCGAGGAGCTGCGCTCCCGTATCCCGGAGTACCCGATCCTGCTGCAGGGCGAGGAGACGCTCGGGGAGCTGATCAAGAACTTCGCGGCCGACCCGGAGACCTGCCTCTTCGGCACCCTTTCGCTCTGGCAGGGCGTCGACGTTCCAGGGCCGAGCTGCCAGTTGGTCGTCATGGACAAGATCCCGTTCCCGCGCCCGGACGACCCTCTGATGAGCGCCCGCCAGAAGGCGGTGGAGGAGGCCGGCGGCAACGGCTTCATGGCGGTCGCCGCCACGCACGCCGCGCTGCTGATGGCCCAGGGCGCAGGCCGCCTCGTACGGGCGTCGGGCGATCGCGGCGTGGTCGCCGTACTGGACCAGCGACTGGCGACGGCCCGGTACGGAAGCTATCTGAAGGCGTCACTGCCCGACTTCTGGTTCACCACTGACCGTAACCAGGCCCGCAAGTCGCTGGCCGCGATCGACGCGAAGGCGCGGCAGGCGGAGTCGGCGGCGGAGGGCGACTGAGCGCCGGCCCGTACGCCGGGAGCCGGGGCCTGGTCCTGGTCCTCCGGACAGCGCGGGGCCCCGGAACCGGCGCAGAGGTTCCGGGGCCCGGTCGGGTCGGCGGGTCGCTGTCGTGGCGTGCCCGCCCGCCGTGGCGCTCAGACGCGACGCAGTACAGCCACCACCTTGCCGAGAATGGTCGCGTCGTCACCCGGGATCGGCTCGTACGCCGAGTTGTGCGGGAGGAGCCAGACGTGGCCGTCCTCGCGCTTGAAGCGCTTGACGGTGGCCTCGCCGTCGAGCATCGCGGCCACGATGTCGCCGTTCTCGGCGACCGGCTGGCGGCGGACCGTGACCCAGTCGCCGTCGCAGATGGCGGCCTCGATCATCGAGTCGCCGACGACCTTCAGTACGAAGAGTTCGCCGTCACCGACCAGTTGCCGGGGCAGGGGGAAGACGTCCTCGACGGACTCCTCGGCGAGGATCGGGCCACCGGCGGCGATACGCCCGACCAGCGGCACGTACGATGCGGCCGGCTTGCCGGCGGTGTCCGTGGGCTGCACGGAGGCGGCCTGGTCGGAGCCGCGCACCTCGTAGGCGCGCGGACGGTGCGGGTCGCGGCGCAGGAAGCCCTTGCGCTCCAGCGCCATGAGCTGGTGTGCGACGGAGGAGGTGCTGGAGAGGCCGACGGCCTGGCCGATCTCCCGCATCGACGGCGGGTACCCGCGCCGCTGCACGGAGTCGCGGATGACCTCGATCACCCGGCGCTGGCGATCGGTGAGTCCCGAGCTGTCAGCCCGGATGCCAGGAGGTCGCCCTGGCAGGGAGCGCTTGTGCCCCTCGGGATTCGTGGCGTCGCTCATCGCGTGCACCGGCTCAGGTCGGCCCTGGGGGCGGTCCTGGGCAGTGATGGTGGCACTGTCGGCGGTGGTGGTCACGTCGGCCCCTCTCGATGGTCTCCCTGCTGCACAACGGTAGTAGCTTTCGAAAGGTTGCGCCAAACACACGTTCGAGTGAAAAATCGCGAATCGCCCGCCTGGGTCGTGTGTCTGGGTGTATGGCTATCGCGATGCCTGGCGGACAAAAGGGCCCATTGCTGTACTCTTCACCGCCGTGGTGACAACCTCGGGGAGGTCGCCCCAGTCTGCCATCCGGCACCCCGTTCGACGGCGTGGGTCCCCTCATCTGTGCGGTAGTCCCACGCCCTCTCCTCGCGGTGCCCACGGTATCTCCGCACGCGCCCGGGCGATACGGCCGTGCGTGTCCGCCGCGCGGCCCGGCCGTACGGCACCTGTACGTACCGGAGCGACACGCGTGCGGGGCGTGTGTGTGAGTCAATCCCCACATCTAGTGGTTGGATTGCATCTGCAGCCCACAAGTTGTGGTCCCCCGGGTCTTCGAGCCCGCCACGATCGCCTATGCTGGGGACTGCTTCGAGGGGCCTGAAGAGCCCCGCGAGGCTATTGAGTCTGCTGTGAGGAGGGTTCGGAGTTCATGCACTGCCCCTTCTGCAGGCACCCCGACAGCCGCGTCGTCGACAGCCGTACGACCGACGACGGGACGTCGATCCGCAGGCGCCGCCAGTGTCCTGACTGCTCCCGTCGTTTCACGACCGTGGAGACGTGCTCGCTCATGGTGGTGAAGCGGTCCGGGGTCACCGAACCGTTCAGCCGCACCAAGATCATCAACGGTGTACGCAAGGCCTGCCAGGGCCGGCCCGTCACCGAGGACGCGCTCGCCCAGCTCGGCCAGCGGGTCGAGGAAGCGGTGCGAGCCACCGGAAGTGCCGAGCTGACCACCCACGACGTGGGGCTGGCCATACTCGGCCCGTTGCAGGAACTCGACCTCGTCGCCTATCTGCGATTCGCCTCCGTCTACCGGGCGTTCGACTCGCTCGAGGACTTCGAGGCCGCGATCGTGGAGCTCAGGGAGGCGACGGGGCGCCCCGGCGGAGGCCGCGACGCCGGCGACGACGCCGGTGCGGGGAGCCAGGAGAACGACCGCGGGTCCACGGGGACGGCACAGGTCCCCGAGCCCGCAGGCGCCGCCGACTGACCGGCGGGCCGGACCCGGACTTCGGCGCCGGGGTCCGGCCGGGCGGCGGCGAGTGAGAAGACCTGTTGCGGGCGGACCGAGAGATGCCCGCAACACCAGACAGAACATCGTGCCACGGGAACAATCGGGGCACTTCAGGGCGTTTTCGCCCGTACAGGGAGGCGGCATGACAGAGACGGCGAGCGGTCCGGCACGGAGTTCCCGCGCCAAGGGCACCAAGGCGGGCAAGGGACTCCGCGTTGAGCGCGTCCACACCACTCCCGGCGTCCACCCTTACGACGAGGTGGCCTGGGAGCGTCGTGACGTCGTCATGACCAACTGGCGCGACGGCTCGGTCAACTTCGAGCAGCGTGGCGTCGAGTTCCCCGAGTTCTGGTCGGTGAACGCGGTCAACATCGTCACCAGCAAGTACTTCCGGGGTGCCGTGGGCACCCCGCAGCGCGAGGTGAGCCTGAAGCAGCTCATCGACCGCATCGTGAAGACGTACCGGAAGGCCGGCGAGGACCACAAGTACTTCGCCTCGCCCGCCGACGCCGAGATCTTCGAGCACGAGCTGGCGTACGCCCTCCTGCACCAGATCTTCAGCTTCAACAGCCCCGTGTGGTTCAACGTGGGCACGCCCCAGCCGCAGCAGGTCTCCGCCTGCTTCATCCTGTCCGTCGACGACTCCATGGAGTCGATCCTCGACTGGTACAAGGAAGAGGGCATGATCTTCAAGGGCGGCTCGGGCGCAGGCCTGAACCTCTCCCGGATCCGCTCCTCCAAGGAGCTGCTCTCCTCCGGCGGCAACGCATCCGGCCCGGTCTCCTTCATGCGCGGTGCCGACGCCTCCGCCGGCACCATCAAGTCGGGCGGCGCCACCCGCCGCGCCGCCAAGATGGTCATCCTCGACGTCGACCACCCCGACATCGAGGACTTCATCCAGACCAAGGTGAAGGAAGAGGAGAAGATCCGCGCCCTGCGCGACGCGGGCTTCGACATGGACCTGGGCGGCGACGACATCACGTCCGTCCAGTACCAGAACGCCAACAACTCGGTCCGCGTGAACGACACGTTCATGAAGGCGGTCCAGGACGGTGGCAAGTTCGGCCTGACGTCCCGCATGACCGGTGAGGTCATCGAGGAGGTCGACGCCAAGTCGCTCTTCCGCAAGATGGCCGAGGCCGCGTGGGCCTGCGCCGACCCGGGCATCCAGTACGACGACACGATCAACCACTGGCACACCTGCCCGGAGTCCGGCCGCATCAACGGCTCGAACCCCTGCAGCGAGTACATGCACCTGGACAACACGTCCTGCAACCTCGCCTCGCTGAACCTGATGAAGTTCCTGAAGGACGACGGCAAGGGCAACCAGTCCTTCGACGCCGAGCGCTTCGCCAAGGTCGTCGAGCTCGTCATCACCGCGATGGACATCTCCATCTGCTTCGCGGACTTCCCGACCCAGAAGATCGGCGAGAACACCCGCGCCTTCCGCCAGCTCGGCATCGGCTACGCCAACCTCGGCGCCCTGCTGATGGCGACCGGCCACGCGTACGACTCCGACGGCGGCCGCGCCCTGGCCGGCGCCATCACCTCCCTGATGACCGGCACGTCGTACCGGCGCTCCGCCGAGCTCGCCGCGATCGTCGGCCCGTACGACGGCTACGCCCGCAACGCGCAGCCGCACCTGCGGGTCATGAAGCAGCACTCGGACGAGAACGCCAAGGCCGTCCGCATGGACGACCTGGACACGCCGATCTGGGCGGCCGCCACCGAGGCCTGGCAGGACGTGCTGCGCCTCGGCGAGAAGAACGGCTTCCGCAACTCCCAGGCGTCCGTCATCGCCCCGACCGGCACCATCGGTCTGGCGATGTCCTGCGACACCACCGGCCTCGAGCCCGACCTCGCCCTGGTCAAGTTCAAGAAGCTGGTCGGCGGCGGCTCGATGCAGATCGTCAACGGCACCGTCCCGCAGGCCCTGCGCCGCCTGGGCTACCAGGAGGAGCAGATCGAGGCGATCGTCGCCCACATCGCCGAGCACGGCAACGTGATCGACGCCCCCGGCCTCAAGCACGAGCACTACGAGGTCTTCGACTGCGCCATGGGCGAGCGTTCCATCTCCGCGATGGGCCACGTCCGCATGATGGCCGCGATCCAGCCGTGGATCTCCGGTGCCCTGTCCAAGACGGTCAACCTGCCGGAGTCGGCGACCGTCGAGGACGTCGAGGAGGTCTACTTCGAGGCCTGGAAGATGGGCGTCAAGGCGCTCGCCATCTACCGCGACAACTGCAAGGTCGGCCAGCCCCTCTCCGCCAAGACCAAGGAGAAGGAGAAGTCCGTAACGGACGCCGTCACGGAGAAGACCGAGGCGGCCATCCGCGAGACGGTCGAGAAGGTCGTCGAGTACCGTCCGGTCCGCAAGCGCCTCCCGAAGGGACGTCCCGGCATCACCACCTCCTTCACGGTCGGCGGCGCCGAGGGCTACATGACGGCCAACTCCTACCCGGACGACGGTCTCGGTGAGGTCTTCCTGAAGATGTCCAAGCAGGGTTCGACCCTCGCGGGCATGATGGACGCCTTCTCCATCGCGGTCTCCGTCGGCCTCCAGTACGGCGTGCCGCTGGAGACGTACGTTTCGAAGTTCACCAACATGCGCTTCGAGCCGGCCGGCATGACGGACGACCCGGACGTGCGGATGGCGCAGTCGATCGTCGACTACATCTTCCGCCGCCTGGCGCTGGACTTCCTGCCCTTCGAGACGCGCTCCGCCCTCGGTATCCACTCCGCCGAGGAGCGCCAGCGTCACCTGGAGACGGGTTCGTACGAGCCGTCCGACGACGAGCTCGACGTCGAGGGCCTGGCCCAGTCGGCGCCGCGCGCCCAGGAACTGAAGGCCGTCGCCACGCCGAAGGCAGAGGTCGAGGCGGCCGAGCCCGCTCCGCAGCAGGCGCACACCAGCGCCGAGCTGGTGGAGATGCAGTTGGGCATCCAGGCCGACGCCCCGCTGTGCTTCTCCTGCGGCACGAAGATGCAGCGCGCCGGTTCCTGCTACATCTGCGAGGGCTGCGGTTCGACCAGCGGTTGTAGCTGACGCGTAGGTCCCCATGAGTAAGGGGCGTCCGCCAATGGCGGACGCCCCTTACTTATGCCGTTTCATACGCGCGTCACTCGTACCGTCTTCTGGCGCGCGCGTCGCCGCGTCAGGGCCGGCGTGCCGCGCCCATGGCGGCGGCGAAGGTGGCGGGATCCCCCTCGAAGCCGTGGACGCCGGCCCGGAACTCCCAGGCCCCCGTCTCGTCCCGGACGAACTCCGCGACCGTAGCCGCCGTCGCGCCCAGGACACCGCTGAAGTCGTCCGTGGCCAGTTCGGTGTAGCCCTCGCGGATGCGCAGGCCCGGGTTGGCGACGTCACCGAAGGTCCGGTCCTCGGTGCGCTGCTGGATCGCGACGCCCACCACGACACGCGCGTACCGGGCGTCGAGCCGCTCCAGCTCCAGCATCATGACCTCGTCGAAGCCGAAGCCCTTGCCGTCCTGGCTGTCCCGGTTGAGATAGATGGTCCCGTCGGGGGAGCGGCTGTCGTAGTGCACCACATAGGAGGGATCGCCGTACGGATCGTCCGCCACATAGGTACCGGCGACGACGTCCAGGTCGGCGGGTGGCTGCCCCGCCGGACTCGGGTCCCACCGCAGCGCGACCTCGACCTTGCGAATGCCCTTGCTGAGGCCGTTCACAGACTTCCCCTTCCCAGGTCCCCGCCCTGCCCGGCCACCTGAACTGCCGGACGGTGACGGCCGGTTGTCCATCCTGCCACGCACAGCGAGGCCGGTGGGGGCAAGTGGTCCTCCGGAGAGTGACCGGTGCCACGTTCCCTGGCCTTACCATGGCGCGGTGCTGGTCAAGTGGATTCGCTGCACCGTGGTGGACCGCCGCGGTTTCGAGCGGGGGCAGCGGAAGTGGGCGGGGCTTCCGGGGGAGCCGGGTTTTCGGGGACAGGGGGGTGGCTGGAGCCGGGGGCGGCCGGACGTGGCGCACGTCTTCGCCTTCTGGGAGAGCCGTGCCTTCTACGACTCCTTCATGGCCCGCTCCCACGACCGGCTCGCCTCAACCCAGGCGGGCACCTTCAAAGACGCGCAGGTCAGGCTCTTCGACTACCGGTTCGACGTGAAGACCGGGTTCGAACCGCGCTTCACGGACGCCGACCTGCTGAGGGTGGCGCTCTGCCGCGTCCACGAGGAGCGGGCCGAGCACTACGTCCTCATGCAGGAGAAGGTCTGGAACCCCGCGATGGCCGGCTCGCCCGGCATGGTCCGCGGGCTGTTCGCCGAGGCGCCGGGGAGCGAGTATCTGGTGCTGTCCATGTGGCGGTCGGCCGCCGAGCACGGCAAGTACCGCACCGAGCGGGTGGAACGGCTGGCCCTGCGCGCCCAGACGGAGGCCGACATCGCGGCCCTGACGGGGGACATCGTGCAACTGGAGCCCTCGTGGACCGTTTGAGAACCGGACTGACCATCCCGGCACCTACGGGTGCCGACCGGGATGTGGAAACTGTGTGACGTACGCCGTACGGGGGCCGTTCGAATGCTTGGTTCCACCCGTCTCGATCTAGGGTTCTGGCATGGCACGACCACGGCGCATCGTTCTTGTCCGGCACGGCGAATCGACGGGCAACGTCGATGACTCGGTGTACGAGCGCGAACCCGACCACGCGCTGGCCCTCACCGAGCAGGGCCGGGCCCAGGCGGAGGAGACGGGCAAGGGGCTGCGCGAGGTGTTCGGCCGCGAGCGGGTCAGCGTGTACGTCTCCCCGTACCGCCGCACCCACGAGACGCTGCGCGCCTTCCGCCTCGACCCCGCACTCATACGGATACGGGAGGAACCCCGGCTGCGTGAGCAGGACTGGGGCAACTGGCAGGACCGGGACGACGTGCGCCTGCAGAAGGCCTACCGGGACGCCTACGGCCACTTCTTCTACCGCTTCGTCCAGGGCGAGTCCGGTGCCGACGTGTACGACCGGGTCGGCGGCTTCCTGGAGAGCCTGTTCCGCAGTTTCGAGGACCCCGACCATCCGCCGAACGTGCTTCTGGTGACCCACGGTCTGGCCATGCGGCTGTTCTGCATGCGGTGGTTCCACTGGACGGTCGCGGAATTCGAGTCGCTGTCGAACCCCGGGAACGGCGAGATGCGGATGCTCGTTCTCGGTGAGGACGGCAAGTACAGCCTTGACCGCCCCTTCGAACGCTGGCGAGATCCGGAGCCGTACGGGATCACCGGATAGAGTGGCAGGGCGATGACCGCTCATTCATCTCCTGACGTACGCCTGGACCGGGCGCTGTCCAGCCTGCGCGGCCTGTCGGTGGGGGACGCGCTGGGCTCTCAGTTCTTCGTGCCCGCGAACTATCCGCTGCTGAGGCCCCGCGAGCTGCCCCCCGGCACTTGGCAGTGGACGGACGACACGGAAATGGCCTGTTCCGTGGTCTCCGTCCTGGCCACCCACCACCGGATCGACCAGGACGCGCTGGCGCTCTCCTTCGCCCGGCACCACGACTTCGACCGTGGCTACGGCCCCGCGGTCAACCGGTTGCTGCGACTGGTCCGGGAGGGCGGCGACTGGCGTGAGCTCGCCGCCGCGCTCTTCAACGGCCAAGGGTCCTGGGGCAACGGTGCCGCGATGCGCATCGCGCCGCTGGGTGCCTGGTACGCGGACGACCCCGAGCAGGCGACCCACCAGGCCGAGATCTCGGCCTATCCGACGCATCAGCACCGTGAGGCGGTGGTCGGCGCCATGGCGGTCGCCGCGGCCGCCGCACTGGCCGCGGATCCCAGCGGCCCACCCACCGCGCACGCGCTCCTCGACGGGGTGATCGCCCTGGTACCGAAGAGCGCGGTCGGCGCCGGTCTGCGCCGTGCCCGGGACATGCTCGACTACGGCGACGCGGCCACGGTCGCGGCGGTACTGGGCTGTGGCAGGCGTACGACCGCCCACGACACGGTTCCCTTCGCCCTCTGGTCCGCGGCGCGCTCCCTCGGAGACTATGAACGCGCCTTCTGGACGACCGCCCAGGTCGGCGGCGACGTGGACACGACCTGCGCCATCGTCGGCGGGGTGGTCGCCGGGGCGAAGGCGGGAGCGCCGCCGGCCGAGTGGTCGGGGCGGGTCGAGACGCTGCCCGAGTGGATGGTGACGTCTCCCTAGCGGATCCGCGCCGATGAGGGCCGGCAGACGAGCGCCGGAGCCGCCAGCAAACTCTCCGTGTGTGACGGGAACGCTATGTGACCGCTCGCCCGTTGTCGTGTCATCCGCTGTGCGAGGCATGAGCCGCGCGCAGCCCGGAGTGTCACGAGGGGGGTGAGTCATGAGGACGTCGTGGGTGCCGGTCTTCGCGCTGCTGTTCCTCGTGCTGCTCGCCAGGTCGAGCACCCCGCCGACCACCGGCCGCCGGGACGGGCACCGGCGGGCGCGTGTGACGCCCGCCGGTGGCCACCGCCCGGACCGCGGTACCGCGCCGTCAGCCGATTCCCGGCCCGGCCGAGCCGGACAGTGCCTCCAGGTCGCTCTTGCGTACCCGGATCACCAGCCACGCCGTGGCCAGGGCGAGTACGGCCATGGCGGCAGCCGGGATGAAGGCCGCCGAGATGCCCTGCGCCAGCACGTCGTGTCCCCATGGCGCAGGCAGTTGGTGCGTCTGGGCGAACTCCGCCTTCTGCTCCGCCGAACCGTTGGTGAGGAAGTCCGGCACCTGCTTCTCCGCCTCGTCCTTGCTGGCCGTGCCGAAGACCGTCGTCAGGATGGCGAGGCCGATCGATCCGCCCACCTGCTGCATCGCGTTGAGCAGGCCGGACGCCGCGCCCGCCTCGTGCTGGGCGACCCCGGAGACCGCGGTCAGCGTCAGCGTCACGAAATTCAGCCCCATGCCGAAGCCGAAGATCAGCATCGGGCCGAGGACTCCGCCGACGTAGGAGCTCTCGGAGCTGATGAGGGCCTGCCAGCCGAGCCCGACCGCGGCGAGTGCCGAGCCCACCACCATGAACGGCTTCGGGCCGAACACGGGCAGGAACCGCTGCGACAGCCCCGCGCCGAGCGCGATCACCACCGTGACCGGCAGGAAGGCCAGACCGGCCTGGATGGGGGTGTAGCCCAGTACGTTCTGAACGAACAGCACGATGTAGAAGAACATGCCGAACATCGCCGCGGCCAGGCTCAGCATGATCACGTACGTACCGGCGCGGTTGCGGTCGGCGAACATCCTCAGAGGGGTGATCGGCTCCTTGGCCCGCGACTCGATGAACACGAAGAGCACCAGCAGGACCACCGCGGCCGCGAAGGAACCGATGGTCACGTCGTCCCGCCAGCCCTCGTCCGCGGCGCGGATGAAGCCGTAGACGAGAGACGCCATGCCCGCTGTCGAGGTCACCGCCCCGGCTATGTCGAAGCGTCCGGAGTGCCGTTCGGACTCGCTGATGTACATCGGGGTGAGTACGGCGATCAGGACGCCGATCGGTACGTTGACGAAGAGCACCCAGCGCCAGTCGAGCCACTCGGTGAGCATGCCGCCCGCCAGCAGCCCTATGGCACCGCCGCCCGCGGACACGGCCGCGAAGACGCCGAAGGCCCGGTTGCGTTCCGGTCCTTCGGGGAAGGTGGTGGTGATGAGGGCCAGCGACGTGGGCGACGCGATCGCGCCTCCCACACCTTGCAGGACACGCGCCGCAAGCAGTTGCCAGGGTTCCTGGGCGAAGCCGCCGAGCAGCGAGGCGAAGGTGAACAGCAGGATGCCGGTCATGAAGACCCGGCGACGGCCGAGGATGTCACCGGCCCGGCCGCCGAGCAGGAGCAGACCGCCGAAGGTGAGCGTGTAGGCGCTGACGACCCAGGTGAGGTCGGTGGTGCTGAAGCTGAGCGCTTCTTGGATGTGCGGGAGAGCGATGTTCACAATCGTCGCGTCGAGTACCACCATGAGTTGGCAGGCCGCGATGACCGTGAGCGCGATGCCGGGACGCCCCTCCCGGCGGGCCGCTCCCGGCTTCTGGTCTTTGAGCAGAGACGAGGTTGTCACTATGAGTCCCCCACGACTGACTTAGTGAACGATGGCGTTCACTGTTGCCTCAACGTTAGTGACTCCCCGACAGTGAACGCAAGCGTTCACTTACCGTGCCGTCGCGTGGCCCGTCCCCCGCTGTGGCCGCGCGGCGTGCCTCCTTTCCCCGAAAACTCGCCTTCCCCGCTTCCTGGAGACCCTCGACATGGTTGCTTCGCACTGGGCGGCCGCCTCCGCCCGGACGCCCTCCCGCCGGCGTGGCGCGGTCCTCGAACGCGCGATCCTCGACGCCGCGCTGGACCAGCTCGGCACCGTCGGCTGGAACGGTCTGACGATGGAGGGAGTGGCCGCCGCAGCGCAGACCGGCAAGGCGGCGGTCTACCGCCGCTGGCCGTCCAAGGAGGACCTCGTCGTGGACGCGCTCCGGTCCGGGCTCCCGCGCTTCGACACGGTGCCCGACACGGGGAGCGTGCGCCAAGACCTCCTGACGCTGTGCCTCAGGGCGCGCGACGCGATGTTCTCCCGCCCCGGGCTGGCCTTGCGGTCGGTGATTCACGAATGCGACAGCGTGCAGGCGGAGCGCTTCCACACGGTCATCGTCAAGGGGGTGATCGAGCCGACCCTCACCATGCTCCGCGAGGTCATCAACCGCGGAATAGAGCGGGGGGAGGTCCGGCGTGACGCGGCGAACGGATACGTCTTCGACGCCATGCCGGCGATGATGATGTACCGCTCGAAGGTTTGTGGAAGTGAATGGACGGACCGGGAGATCGAGGAAATGATCGACCAGTTGATGGTCCCGCTGCTGCGGCCCGGCAGGAGCTGACCTTCCGGTCGCGCGGGTCCCGGCCCCGTTTGGGGAACCGGGGTGTCGCCAGAGGTTCGCGGCGGCGTAGGCTAAGTACGCCATGCCGTACGAACCACCAACTCACACCGTCGAGCGCTCTCTCCGCGCCACGACCGGAGCGAAGATCATTGCCGGTGTCGACGAGGTGGGGCGCGGTGCGTGGGCCGGTCCGGTCACCGTCTGTGCCGCGATCACCGGACTGCGTCGGCCCCCGGCCGGCCTCACCGACTCCAAGCTGCTCACCATCAAGCGACGCACCGAACTCGCCGCGGAGCTGCGGACCTGGGTGACGTCCTACACCCTGGGGCACGCCTCTCCGGAGGAGATCGACGCACTGGGGATGACCGCGGCGCTGCGACTCGCGGCGGTGCGTGCCTTGGAGACCCTGCCGATCCGCCCCGACGCCGTCATCCTCGACGGCAAGCACGACTATCTCGGGGCGCCTTGGAAGGTCCGTACGGTGATCAAGGGTGATCAGTCCTGTGTGGCCGTCTCGGCCGCATCGGTGCTCGCCAAGGTCCAGCGCGACAAAATGATGGCCGAACTGGGTATCGACCATGCAGACTTCGGTTTTGCGGACAACGCCGGGTATCCGTCGCCCGTGCACAAGGCCGCACTGGAGGAGCGGGGGCCCACCCCGCACCACCGGTTGTCGTGGGCGTATCTTGATGCGCTGCCCCAGTGGCGGCACCTCAAGAAGGTCCGCAGTTGGGTGGACGGAAGCGTTCCGGAGATCGAGGGTCAGCTCGGATTCGATTTCTGACGGTTCCGCTCGCAGGCATGCGCCACCCGCCGACGCGAGCCGCACCAACGTTTGATAAATATCAGCTCATGCCTCTCATTCCCGAGGAGCCTCAGATTCACGAGAAGGCCCAGGGTCCCCGCGCCACACCGGCCAGCGGCCGTACCGCGCCGACCCCCCGCCCCGTACCCGGCCCCCGTCCCGCGGCTCCGCCGCGTCCCGGTCGCCCCGGCCCCGCGCGGCCGGCGCCGCCGACGCAACGTGCGTCGCGCGACACGGCCGCGGCCAAACCCGGCCCGTCGGGACCGGCCGCTCCGGCAGCCGCCCCGGCCGCCCCGCAGATCCAGTTGATCCCGGCCACTCCCGACGGCGCGCTCGACGCCGCCGAGGAAGCCGTGGACCTGCTGCTGGACTCGGGTCGCACCCCAGGTGACGTGCTGGTGATCACCACCGGCGAACCGCACCCGTGGGCCGCCCACGAACTGTCCTTCGGCGACGCGGCCTACTGGGCGCAGCACGAGGCGGGTGACGACGTCTTCTACGCGGACGCCACCGTCGCGGACCGTGCCGCGTCGCGGGCCGTGGTCGTGGTCGCGCTCAACGGTGGCCCCGAAGCCGCCGCTGCCACCGCCCTGTCCGTGGCCCACTCCCGGGCCGGCGCCCTGCTGATCGTCTGCGGTGACCCGCAGCGGATCAACTCGGTGCTGGGCGCGGGCGTCTGAGCCCGTTCCGCCGCGCGCGGCGGACGCCGACGGGACACCGGGGGCCGTCGAAACCGGCCCCCCATCGGTGGCGGCTCCGCCGTGCCCGCGTGATGGCGGCTTCGGCGCACCCGGACGGCTGACGTCCGCCGAGCGGCGTACGGCGTTGCCGGACGCTCTCGCGGACCCGGACGTCGACCGGACGTCGCGGCGCGGCCATGGAGCGCGCCGCGCCCGTGGTGCTCAGCGAGCCGCCGCGCGGCGCAGCACGTCCGACGCGACGCCACCGGTGCGCGGTGGCGGCGTCTCCGACGCGGCGAACGGCTCCGGCTCGGACGCCGCGTTGGGCCGACGTCCGCCGCGGCCCTCGCCGAGGACCTGCCAGCCGTCACGGGTCAGCGTGATGTACGCGCCGCAGCGCAGTCCGTGCAACGTGCACGCGTCCCGCAGCCCCCACATCCACGCGCCGTCCTCCTCCGTCCAACGCGCCTCCCCCTCACGGCAGTAGAGGAGCACGGCGGTGCGCACCGGAGTACGGCGCCGCAGATCGTGCGGGATCACGCGGCGAAGTTGGGCGAGCAGCGCATTGCGGAACATCCACCCGTCGGCCGGGGTCCGTCGGCTGGTGAACGAGGCGCTCGCACGCAGCCGTTCGTCCGGATCGAGCACGGCCACGATCGCGGTCGCCGGCTTGGGGTGGTGCCGCGAGTGCAGTCCGCCGACGACCTCTCGCGGATTGCGCAGCAGCGGGATTCCGGCGGCGGCCCACTCCGCCGGTTCGAGCATGCGAGTGGCGGAAGCGGCGGACGACGACAACGATGCCGCCGAGGACGGAGCGAATCCGAAGGTCACGTTCCTCCCTTCGGCTACGCGCCCACACTGCGGGCGGGGTCGGATTCGGGGGAGCGCGCACCGCAGTGAAGCCCTGCCGGATCACGGACGAGCCGTGCGGGGAGCGGACTTCAATTCTTCCTGTCGAACTTGGTTGCGGCAACGAGCAATTGGGACCGACGACCGATATCGGATGATGCGCGTCCTATATCCCTACCCAGAGCGTGGCCGGGTGACGCACGGGACGCGCCACCCGCAGCCACGTGGAGCCGGGTGCGGCGAGGTGCGCCGCGGGCGGGCGATCAGCCCTGCACGGCCAGGACCAGTGGCAACACCCCTCGGGCACCCGCGCGGCGGAGCAACCGGGACGCCACCGCGAGGGTCCAGCCGGTCTCGGTGCAGTCGTCGACGAGGAGAACCGGGCCCTCGAGACCGGTGAGCGTGGCGGCGAGAGCGGGCGGCACCGCCAGCGCGCCGTCGAGGGCCTTGAGTCGCTGCGCGCTGTTGCTGCGCGACGCCCTGGGGGCCTCGCCCGTGTACTCGACCGAACCGAGCAGCGGCAGCCGACCGACCTCGGCGATGCGCGCTCCCAGAGAGCGGACCAGTTGAGGTCGGGTGCGCGAGGCGACGGTCACCACACCGACGGGACGTGGCCGGCCGCCCGCCGCGCCCGAGGCCCAGCCGCCGGGACCCTTCGCCCAGTCGGCCAGTACCCCCACGACGGCCTTCGCGACATCCTCCGGCACCGGGCCGTCCGGAGCCTGGGCCGAGAGCATCGGTCGCAGCCGGTTGCCCCAGCCGATGTCGGACAGACGGCCCAACGCCCGGCCCGGCTCGGCCTGTTCCCCGGCCGGGATGCGCCCCTTCAGTTCGACGCCGATGGCCGGCAGCCCGGTCGGCCACATGCGGCGCGGCTCGACCTCGACGCCGGCTCGGCCGAGGTCGACCCGCGCGGCGTCCAGGGCGTCGGTGGAGGTGTCCGCTGTGAAGCGCGGGCCCACGCAGTTGTCGCAGTGGCCGCAGGGCTTGGCCCCCTCGTCGTCGAGCTGGCGCTGCAGGAACTCCATCCGGCAGTCCGTCGCCGTGGCGTAGTCGCGCATCGCCTGCTGTTCGGTTTTCCGCTGCCGCGCGACCCAGTCGTACCGCTCCGCGTCGTAGGCCCACGGCTGCCCGGTCGCGATCCAGCCGCCCTTGACCCGCTTGACCGCGCCGTCCACGTCCAGGACCTTGAGCATGGTCTCCAGGCGGGAGCGGCGCAGCTCCACCAGGGGCTCCAGAGCGGGCAGCGACAGGGGGCGCTCCGCGCCCGCGAGGATGTCGAGCGTGCGGCGCACCAGATCCTCCGACGGGAAGGCCAGTGAGGCGAAGTACTCCCAGATCGCCTCGTCCTCCTTCCCCGGCAGCAGGAGCACCTCGGCATGCTCGACACCGCGCCCGGCACGGCCCACCTGCTGGTAGTACGCGATGGGGGAGGAGGGTGACCCCAGGTGCACCACGAAGCCCAGATCGGGCTTGTCGAATCCCATGCCCAGCGCCGAAGTGGCGACCAGCGCCTTGACCCGGTTGGCGAGCAGGTCTTCCTCGGCCTGCTGCCGGTCCGCGTTCTCGGTCTTGCCGGTGTAGGAGGCGACTGTGTGGCCGCGCTGCCGCAGGAAGGCGGTGACCTCCTCGGCGGCGGCCACGGTGAGCGTGTAGATGATCCCTGAGCCCGGAAGCTGCTGGAGGTGGTCGGCGAGCCAGGCCATCCGGTGCGCGGCGTCGGACAGCCGCAGCACACTCAGGCTGAGGCTTTCCCGGTCCAGCGGGCCGCGCAGCACCAGGGCGTCCGACGTGCCGCCGGTGCCGAGCTGCTCCGCCACGTCGGCGGTCACGCGCGCGTTGGCGGTGGCCGTGGTCGCCAGGACGGGCACACCGGGAGGGAGGTCGGTGAGCATCGTCCGCAGCCGCCGGTAGTCCGGGCGGAAGTCGTGGCCCCAGTCGGAGATGCAGTGGGCCTCGTCCACCACCAGGAGCCCGGTCGCGGCGGACAGCTTGGGCAGCACCTGATCGCGGAAGTCCGGGTTGTTGAGCCGCTCGGGACTCACCAGCAGCACGTCGACCTCGCCCGCGGCGATCTCGTCCTGTACCGCCTCCCACTCCTCGGTGTTGGAGGAGTTGATGGTGCGGGCGCGGATGCCGGCCCGTGCCGCGGCCTCGACCTGGTTGCGCATCAGCGCGAGCAGCGGGGAGACGATCACCGTGGGCCCGGCGCCCCGGTCACGCAGCAGGGCGGTCGCCACGAAATAGACCGCGGACTTGCCCCATCCCGTGCGCTGGACGACCAGGGCCCGGCGCCGGTCGGCGACCAGTGCCTCGATCGCACGCCACTGGTCCTCCCGCAGTCGGGCGGCGCCGGAGGCGTCCCCGACGAGACGGGCGAGGACCGCGTCGGCCGCTGTCCGGAGATCCGGGTTGCTCGTGTGCTCCATGCGTTCCATACAACAGGACGGGACTGACAGCCGGGCGGCGGGGCGAGGGGGCGCGGGCTTCGGCGCCACACCGGATGACGTGTCCCTGATGGGAGTTATCCACAGGCCAAAGCGGAACTTCTCGATCCGCGAGATCGTCGGGCCATGACGAACCACAGCGAAACGACCGGCCCCTCCGAGAACGGTGACATCCCGAGCCCCGTCGAGCCCGGCCGGGCGGCCGACACCTCGTACGAGGGGCCCGGCGACGAGCACCAGGTCACCCTGCGCACCCCCGCCGAACTGGCCGACGCCCTGCCGTACCTGCTCGGGTACCGCCCCGAGGACAGCATCGTCCTGGCCGCCCTGCGCGACAGGGACGGGCGGGGCCGCTTCGGCGGCCGGGCCAGGCTGGGCATTCCAGCCAACGCGGACGACTGGGCCGGCGCCGCCGGACAACTGGTCCACGGCCTGGTGACCGGCAGCGAACGCCGGGGCGTGAGGCCCGAGCAGATGGTCGCCTACCTCTGCCAGGAACCGGCGCGGGGCGAGACCGGCCGAGAGGTGATGGAGCGACTGCGGCCGCTGGCCCAGAAGCTGCGCGTCGAGTGCGGCGCCCTCGACGTACCGGTCGTCGAGGCGCTGTGCATCTCGGCGGGCCACTTCTGGTCGTACTGCTGCGACGAAGAATCCTGCTGCCCGGCCGAGGGCGTCCCCATGGGACTGCCGGGCACGTCCGTGCTGGCCGCGGCGGCCACCTACGCAGGAATCCAGGTGCGCGGTTCGCTGAGCGAACTGAGGGCCAGGTTGCTGCCCCGGGAGAACGCCGAGGCGCGCGAGCAGGAGACAGCCCTGGACGCGGCCGCCGTGACGGTGGTCTCCCGGATCCTCGATGACGCCGGCCGCGCGGACGTGGCAGACGAGACGCTGCATCTGGCGCGGCGGGTCATGCGACGCCTCGATGAGGCCCCGCCCGTGTCCGGCATGCCCGCCGAGGATCTGCGCGACGACCAACTGCTCGGGCACGATGAGGCGGCGGCGCTGATCCTCGGCCTTCAGGACCGTACGACCCGTGACCGCGCGGCGGAGTGGATGGAGGGCGACGAGGCGCGGCCCGCGCTGCGTCTCTGGCGGGCCCTGGCCCGTCGCTGCGTCCGTTCCTACGGCGAACACGCGGCCGCGCCCCTCACTCTCGCGGGATGGGTCGCCTGGTCGACCGGCGACGAACTGGAGGCCCGGGAGGCTCTGGCCATGGCACTCGGCGCAGACCCGGACTACCTCTTCGCCCGGCTTTTGCACCAGGCGTGCAACGAGGGCCTCGATCCCGAGTCGGTCCGCCGCTGTCTGCGAGCGGAGCGCGGGAGCCGTGGGAGTGGGGGAGCCGGTGCCGCGGACGGTGGCGACCAGATCGACGGACCCGTCGGGCACGAGCCGGCCGAGCCCTCGCCCGCCCCGCAGGCGCCGTCCGGTCGCCGGCGGCGCACGCGCTCCCTCACCCCGGTCGACGCCGGAGTCCGTCGCCGTGCGAGGGCGCAGAGCCGCGAGCCGGGCGGGAGGATCGCGCGTCCCCGCACGCCGTCGGGCGCTGACCGCCCGGGCGTCGCACGGCCGGTCCGCACGCGGTCGCGCGCCTCGGGGGCAGAGGCCACGGGCCGGAAGGAGACCTCCGCGGAGGGGGCAGGTGCGGGAGAGCACGGGAATGAAGGGGGCGGAGAGCGAGCGTGAGAGACGGTTGCCGGGGCCGGCAGGCCGACGTGGCCACCGGGAGGGGAGGCGAGCAGGCGTCTGCCAGTGGGAGGGAGGCGAGTAGACGTCTGCCAGTGGGAGGGGACGAGTAGATGTCGCTCAGTGGGCTGCCCACGGCATGAAATCGCCTGTCGTTCGGCCGTCATGACCGGTCAGGGGTACCGGCCGACAAGGCTGGGGGAGTCGATGCCCGGCCCGCACCCTCGTTCGCCGTACGAGCCCGCCGCGAGCGTGACCCGGAAGACACCCACTCCGTTCACCTGAGTGGCGGAACGCCCGGACCGGACGGGACCGCACCGCGGCGGTCCGGTCGGACCCCGTACGGCGCCAGTCCGCCCCGAGGCGCACCGAGCAATGAGGGAGCCCTTCCATGCAACAGTCGACCCCGCCCTCCGCCGCCGCGGACACCGCTGCCGTCGGACGGCGGCACACGGTTCCGGCCCTCGCCGGATCCGTGGCGCATGCCGGAAAACGCGGCTCGGGACAGGGCCGGACCCTCGGCCCGCCGACGGTCCGTCCCCGGCCCGCGTCGTCCCTCTCGTCATCGTGGCCGGACGCCAAGCCGTTGGCCCCCCGCAGCGCGCCGCCCGCGATGCCCCACAGATCCGGGGACCTGCCGCCCGCGCACGGGACCATGATCGGCGTGGCGCTCCCCGGCCTCGTGATCTCCACGGAACAGGGACAGCTGACCGGCCTGGGGCTGGAGGGGTTCTACCGCGCGGGCCGACGCCTGCTCTCCCGGTGCCGGCTTCGCGTGGCCGGGCGTGAACCGCTGCCCGCGCAGGCCCGGATGACAGGCGCCCACCGTGCCCACTTCGTGGGAACACTGCGCACGTCGACCGCGCCGGGACCGGACCCGGACGTCATGGTCGAGCGGACCCGGGACGCCGACGGTACGGAGCGGATCACGCTGCGCAGTTGGGCTGCCCGCCCACTGCGGTTGCCCGTCGAGGTGGCCCTCGGTACGGACCTGTCCGACCTGGCTTCGATCGCCGTCGGCGGCGCGGGCCCCGACTTGTCGGCCAGCGTCCACGACTCAGGCCTGCGGTGGTCCGGCGCCGCGGGCAGCGCGTCGGTCACGGCCGTCCCGCCGCCCGCCGACGCACTGGCGTCCGCCGGACTGCTGCGGTGGGAGTTCCTCCTGCCTCCGGGTGGCAGCACGATCCTCGAGCTGCGCGTACGGCCGGACGGGGCGGGGCCGCTCAGGGCGGTGGGCCGCACGGTGGCAGGCCCAGTGGCCTCCGCGCACGCCACCGGTGACGACCCGGCAGTACCGGCCCTCCTGCGGACCGGCATCGAGGACCTCAGAGCCCTGCTGCTGCGCGATCCCGCACATCCCGCCGACATCCATCTCGCGGCCGGCGTCCCCTGGCGCTGCGGTCTGGCCCCCGCCGAGGCCCTCGCCGCCGCTCGGATGGCACTGCCTCTCGGTACCCGGATCGCCGCGGGTACGCTGCGCGCCCTCGCCCGTACCCAACGTCGTGGCCCCGGTCCGCGGTCCGGCATGATCCCCGGGCCCAGACGTGACGCCGGCCCGCACCTGCCGCCGGGCTGCACCGGCACGGAGGCGACCCTGCTCTTCCCCGTACTCCTCGCGGAGGCCCGCCGCTGGGGGCTCGACGAAAGCGAGGTCAAGGATCTGATGCCGGCGGCCGAGCGGTGTCTGACCTGGCTACGCACCACCGCCGGGGACGGTACGTACGTACCCGATCCGCACCCGGACGGCCCCGTCCGGTGCGAGACCCAGGCTCACGCCCACCGTGCCGCTCTGCTGGGCGCCGAGTTGCTCGACGCCTTCGGCAGACCGGGCGGTGAGGGTCTGCGGCAGTGGGCCCGGCGGCTGCGGACGGCGTTCCGGCGGGACTTCTGGATCGACGACCCGGCAGGCGGACGGCCCGCGGCGGCCCGGGTCCCGGACGGAAGCCTCGTGCCGCACCTGAGCGCGGCCGCGGCTCACCTCCTCGACACCGGGCTGCTCGGTGGGGGTACTCCGGCCCCGGGCTTGCTCGACTCGGCACAGACCGGCCGGCTCGCCCGGCTGCTGGGCAATCCGGCCATGGACTCGGGCTGGGGTCTGCGCGGACTGGCCGAGAAGGAAGCGGGATACAACCCCTTCGGGCATCGCGCCGGGGCGGTACGCGTCCATGAGACGGCGATCGCGGTGGCGGGTCTGGCCGCTGCGGGTCACGAGAAGGAGGCGGGCTCGCTGCTGCGCGGCGTAGTGGCCGCGGCAGGCACCTTCGGCCACCGTCTGCCGGAGATGTACGCGGGTGAGCGGCGCACCGACGCGATCGCTCCCCTCCCGCACCCGGCGGCCTGCCGCCCCGCCGCCACCGCGGCGGCCGCCGGAGTGCTGCTGCTGACCACGCTCGCGGGCATCCGCCCCGACGCCCCGGCCAGAACCGTCACCCTGCGTCCCGTACGCGCCGCGCCTCTGGGGGAACTCGGGCTGACGGGGCTGCGGGTCGCCGGAGCGCCGTTCTCGGTGCGGGTCAGCCGACTCGGCCTGGCCATGGTCGAAGAGGCCGCCGACGGGCTGCAACTAGGAGCCTGACCCGGCATGACACGGCCCCGCACGGCGTCCGGGGAAGGGCGGGGAGACGCGTGTCCCATCCGGTTGGATCAACCGGCGAAGCGGTCGGCGAAGGGAGTGCTTATCGTCAGGGAGACGACTATGATCACCGCATGCCCTACGACCCGTCAGCTTTTCCGCCCTTCGCCGTCACTGTGGACCTGGTCGTGCTGACCGTGCGCCGCCATTCCCTGTGCGCGCTGGCGGTGCGCAGGGGTGAGCCGCCGTTCCAAGGCCGCTGGGCCCTGCCCGGCGGTTTCGTACGGGCCGACGAGGACCTGGCTCAGGCGGCGGCGCGGGAACTGGCCGAGGAAACGGGGCTGTGCGTCCACGACCCCGTCGCACCCACCCAGGACAACGGTGCCCACCTCGAGCAGCTCGCGACGTACGGCGACCCCGAGCGCGATCCACGGATGCGCGTGGTCAGCGTCGCCCACCTCGCGCTCGCTCCCGACCTGCCCGCACCACGGGCGGGCGGTGACGCCAGCAACGCGCGCTGGGCGCCGGTGGAGGAGTTGCTGGAGCAGGGCGGTTACGGCCACGAAGGCGAGCCGGTGGCGCCGCTCGCCTTCGACCACGCCCAGATCCTGGCGGACGGGGTGGAGAGGGCCCGCTCCAAGATCGAGTACTCGTCGTTGGCCACCGCGTTCTGTCCGCCCGAGTTCACCGTCGGTGAGCTTCGGCGCGTTTACGAGGCGGTGTGGAGCGTGGCGCTCGACCCGCGCAATTTTCACCGCAAGGTGACCGGCACGCCGGGCTTCCTCGTCCCCACCGGGGGCACGACCACCCGCCAGGGCGGCCGTCCCGCTCAGCTCTTCCGGGCCGGCGGCGCGACACTCCTCAACCCTCCGATGCTGCGTCCCGAGGTGTAACGGCGAGCGCGGGCGGGATCCCGGGGAGAACGCCGAACAAGAGATCGACGGCGACCGTCCCCGCGCGCCCGTTAGGTCTTGCCATGCCCGAAAAAAAGGATATGGCACGCTATCTTGCTACGGGTGATCCAGGCCTTCGGACTGACCAGCGACCCCCGCAAGGAGCTTCCGCCCGCCGTCGACGACGTCTCGTTCGACGCGCGTGCGGGCCACGTCACCGCACTGCTCGGAGCATCGGGCGCCGGCAAGACGACGGCGCTCAGACTCATGCTGGAACTCCAGCCCGGCCGCGGCCTCACCTACTTCAGAGGCCGTCCCCTGCATCGCATCGCCCATCCCTCACGCGAGGTCGGCGTCCTGCTGGGGGATGTGCCGGGGCACCCGGCCCGCACGGTTCGCGGCCATCTGCGCATGCTGTGCGCCGCGGCCGGGGTTCCCGTCGGGCGGGCCGACGAAGTCCTGGAGTCGGCCGAGCTCGTGAGCCTGCGCGACGAACGACTCGGCACGCTTTCCCGTGGCATGGACCGGCGCCTCGGACTGGCCTGCGCTCTGCTCGCCGACCCGCACACCCTGGTGCTCGACGACCCCGCCCGCGCGCTGGCCGCCGGCGAGGCCCGCCGCCTCCACGGCACGTTGCGTGCCCACGCCGCCCAGGGCGGCACCGTCCTGTTCAGCACGGCGGATCCCAAGGAGGCCGCGCGTACCGCCGATCACGTAGTCACACTCGAACGGGGCAGAGTCGTCGCCGATCAGGGGGTGGTGGACTTCTCCCGCACCCGTCTGCGCCCCCGTGTCGCCGTTCGCAGCCCCCACGCCGCCCGCCTTGCCGCCCTGCTGGCCAAAGAGGCACGCGCGGCCCGCCGTTCCGTCGAGGTCGTACGCGAAGGCGGCAACCGCCTCGCGGTATACGGCAGTACGTGTGCCGACATCGGTGAAGCCGCGTTCCGTCACGGGATTCTCGTGCATCAACTGGCCGACGAGATCGGTGACATGGGCCCCGGGGCGGGCGCGGTGCCCGCGGCCCGGCAGTGGGGGGCCGAAGACGGTCGTGCGCCGGACGCGGGGAACCGGACCGGCCTTCACCCGTCACCCGCCGACCCGCCGCACCGGGCCGCGACCGCCAGTCGGCGCCCGGGGGCCGACGCCTTCCGGCCGCCTGCCAACGACCTTCGGCCCATCGGCAGTGCCGGGCAGGCCTCCGCCGCCATGGACACCGGCGCCGACGCCGCATCCAGCGTGCTCGGAGAGGCTTCCGCCACCGACGAAGCGTCCATGCTCGGCCATGCCCCTGCTACGGGTGCCGAGTCCATGCTCGGCGAAGCCCCCGCACCCGGCGATGCGCCCGCACCCGATCACGTTCACGCACTCCGCGACGCACAGGCACCTGCCGACGCACAGGTGCCCGGCGACGCTTCCGCACCGCCCGGCGAGGCCGCCGCGCCCCGCGACGCGCAGGCGCCCCGCGACGCGCAGGCACCCCGCGACGCGCAGGCCTCCGGTGTCCCTCCCGTGCCCAGCAACAACACCGCCACGCCCGCCAACCCCACCGGGCTCAGGTCCCCGCATCCCCCACGCGCCCTCGCCACCCCCCGGCGCGCACCGCGCCCGTACGCCTCCCTCATCCCCACCGCAGTGGACTCCAGGAAGGCGGCCTCCTCGCTCCCGCCCCCCGTCTCCGTGCGCTCCGCCCCCAGCCCTCTCCGTCCACTCCGCTACGAACTCCGCCGTGCGCTCGGCATCAGCACCGGGTTCGTCACCGGCGCCGTCGTGCTCGTCGTGTCCGCCGTCACCGCCGTGGTCCTGGCACGCGTCGGACACACTCCGCAGCCGCGTCTCCTGGCGGCGTGGCCGCGAGAGCTGCCGCTGCCGCCCGCGGCGCTCGGTGCCGGGCTGCTCGGTGCGCTCGCCTTCGGCGACGAGTTCCGTCACCCCGCCCTGGCGGCGGACCGCGGCACCGTGCCCCGTCGGATGGGGCTGCTCACCGCCAAACTCGTCGTCTCCGCGGCCACCGCGCTGGTGCTGGCCGTCCTGACGGTGGGCTGCGACGCCGAGGTGCTCCACCTTTTCCACGGACAGGAGCTCGCGAGGGTTCCCGCCGACTGGCCCGCACTCGCCGCCGGTTGGCTCGGACTCGTCGTCGGATGCGCCTGGTCCGGCGTGCTCGCCGCAGGTGTCTTCCGGTCCACCACGGCCGGGCTCGCCGCGGTGGTCGCCGTTCCCGTCCTCGTCGTACCGCTCGTACAAAGGGTCTGGGAGGGCCCTTCCGTGCGGACCGCCGCGGGCCTTCCGATGCGAGTGCGGGAGGTCCTCCTGACGCAGTGGCCCTTCGGCGGTGAGCGGTATCTGGCCGAGATGCTGCGCATGATCGGTCAACCCGTCGGCAGCGCACTGACGTTGTCGCTGACCGCTCTGCTCTGCGCATACCTGCTCATGACCCTGCGCAGCAGGGTCCGATGACGCCCGCCTCACCCTTCCGGTCCGACCGTGTGCGCAACTCCCCGGGGAAAGCCCATTTCTTTCCGATAAGGCGTCAATTGCGACGGGGTGAGCGATCACCCTTTCGTGTGCTTTTCACCAAAGACCTCAAGGGAGTTGAGGGCGGCGCCGACAAATGATGCGTGACTACCCTTGCGCACACCATGATGACCGCCGCCCGCTCCGCCGACTCCGGCCTCGCGAACCCGGGCGAACTCGACCGCTACCCCTACGCCGAGGCGCCCGCCGTCGACCGCGTCGGGGTGCCCGCCTGGGAAGGGATGGAGCCCGAGCTGGGGCGTGTGGGCCGGCGCACCGCGGGCAGCCGTGGCCGCGGACTGCACGGGCAACTCGTCCAGCAGCTCGGCCAGATGATCGTTTCGGGCGACCTGGGCGCAGACCGTCCGCTGGTGCCCGAGGAGATCGGCCAGCGTTTCGAGGTGTCCCGCACCGTCGTCCGCGAGTCCCTCCGCGTCCTGGAGGCCAAGGGGCTGGTCAGTGCCCGCCCGAACGTCGGCACGCGTGTGCGTCCCGTCAGTGACTGGAACCTTCTCGACCCGGACATCATCGAATGGCGTGCCTTCGGGCCGCAGCGCGACGACCAGCGCCGCGAGCTCAGCGAACTGCGCTGGACGATCGAGCCCCTCGCCGCGCGCCTGGCCGCCGGGCACGGGCGCGAGGACATCCAGCAGCGTCTGTCCGACATGGTCGGGATCATGGGGCACGCCATGGGGCAGGGTGACGCGCTCACCTTCTCGCGTGCCGACGCCGAGTTCCACTCGCTGCTCATCCAGATCGCGGGCAACCGCATGCTGGATCACCTGTCCGGGATCGTCTCCGCCGCCCTCCACGTCTCCGGCGGTCCGGTCACGGGCTGTGACCGGCCGAACGACGTCTCGCTGGCGCAGCACGGCAGGATCGTCGACGCCCTCGCCGCGGGGGACGGCGCGGCAGCCGAGGCGGCCATGCGCCAACTTCTGACCGTCCACCCCGAGGTGGAGCGCGTGGTGCCCGCCCCGCGCGAGCACTGACCGCGTTCCGCCGCAACGGCGCGGGCCGGGCACGCCAGACCCCTCCTATGGCAGTGGCCGGCCGGTTCGCCGCCACCGCGGACCCCGCGGAATCCCTCGTGATTCCGCGGGGTCCGACGGTGTGATGAGAGGCTGAGCCCCTGGCATGGCCAGGTTGGCACTCGTTGATGACCTTTTTTATCCGCGTATGGCCGATTTTGTACGCTTACGGGGTGTGACTCGGGCCACGCGGATTGGGCGTAACGCTCGTGGGAACAACGCGATGACCTAAGAGGTGACAGCCGCGGAGGGAATACGGACGCCGTTCATGGCGCTGTGCATCTCCCCGGCGCGCCCGCGCCGTCGGCCCACTCCCAGGCCGGCGGTCGGCTCCTGTCCGTCATGGACGGTGCCGGAAGCCGTTTTCCAACGTTCCGAGAGGTTGTTCGTGTCGGCCAGCACATCCCGTACGCTCCCGCCGGAGATCGCCGAGTCCGTCTCTGTCATGGCGCTCATTGAGCGGGGAAAGGCTGAGGGGCAGATCGCCGGCGACGACGTGCGTCGGGCCTTCGAAGCTGACCAGATTCCGGCCACTCAGTGGAAGAACGTACTGCGCAGCCTCAACCAGATCCTCGAGGAAGAGGGTGTGACGCTGATGGTCAGTGCCGCGGAGCCCAAGCGCACCCGTAAGAGCGTCGCAGCGAAGAGTCCCGCCAAGCGGACCGCCACCAAGGCGGTCGCTGCGAAGACGGTGACCAGCAGGAAGGCCACCGCCCCCGCCGCCCCGGCGGCGCCTGCCACCGACCCCGCCGTCGAGGAAGAGGCGCCCGCCAAGAAGGCGGTGGCCAAGAAGACCGCCGCCAAGAAGGCGGCTGTCAAGAAGACGACCGCCAAGAAGACGGCGGCCAAGAAGACCACCGCCAAGAAGGAAGACGGTGAGCTTCTCGAGGACGAGGCGATCGAGGAGCCGAAGGCCGCGACCGAGGAGCCCGAGGGCACCGAGAACGCGGGCTTCGTACTGTCCGACGACGACGAGGACGACGCTCCGGCCCAGCAGGTCGCCGCGGCCGGCGCCACCGCAGACCCGGTCAAGGACTACCTCAAGCAGATCGGCAAGGTCCCCCTCCTCAACGCCGAGCAGGAGGTCGAGCTCGCCAAGCGCATCGAGGCGGGTCTGTTCGCCGAGGACAAGCTGGCGAACTCCGACAAGCTCGCGCCCAAGCTCAAGCGTGAGCTGGAGATCATCGCCGAGGACGGCCGCCGCGCCAAGAATCACCTCCTGGAGGCCAACCTCCGCCTGGTGGTCTCCCTGGCCAAGCGCTACACCGGCCGCGGCATGCTCTTCCTGGACCTCATCCAGGAGGGCAACCTCGGTCTGATCCGCGCGGTGGAGAAGTTCGACTACACCAAGGGCTACAAGTTCTCCACGTACGCCACCTGGTGGATCCGTCAGGCGATCACCCGCGCGATGGCCGACCAGGCCCGCACCATCCGTATCCCGGTGCACATGGTCGAGGTCATCAACAAGCTCGCGCGCGTGCAGCGCCAGATGCTCCAGGACCTGGGCCGCGAGCCCACCCCGGAGGAGCTGGCCAAGGAGCTCGACATGACCCCGGAGAAGGTCATCGAGGTCCAGAAGTACGGTCGCGAGCCCATCTCCCTGCACACCCCGCTGGGCGAGGACGGCGACAGCGAGTTCGGTGACCTCATCGAGGACTCCGAAGCGGTCGTCCCGGCCGACGCGGTCAGCTTCACGCTCCTGCAGGAGCAGCTTCACTCCGTCCTCGACACCCTGTCCGAGCGCGAGGCGGGCGTCGTCTCCATGCGTTTCGGTCTCACCGACGGTCAGCCGAAGACCCTCGACGAGATCGGCAAGGTGTACGGCGTCACGCGTGAGCGCATTCGCCAGATCGAGTCGAAGACCATGTCGAAGCTGCGTCACCCGTCGCGCTCCCAGGTACTGCGCGACTACCTCGACTAGGTCCCGGTCGTACGAGCGGGAAGGCCCGGTTCCACCAGGTGGGGAACCGGGCCTTCGTGTTGACCAGCGGGTGCGCGGGACGGCGGGCTGGATCACTCTGGGTGTTCCATTACCACCTCGGAGTGAGGAGCCCGCATGCGTCGCCTCTTTGTCCGGGCACTGGCCCGGTCGCTGGTCCTGGCGGCCGCGACGACCGCGATACCGCTGGTGTCCGCCGCCCCCGCATCCGCCGACAGCATCGTCGTCGGGGGCTTTCCGGTCGAAGTGTCCGACAGTCCGTGGACCGTCGCCCTGTCCAGTCGTGCCCGGTTCGGAGGTACGCGGGCGGGACAGTTCTGCGGGGGAGTGGCCGTCGGCCGCACCACCGTGCTCACGGCGGCACACTGCCTGGGTGAGGAGGTTCTCGGGTCGCCGCCCGAGCAAGTGCGCGATCTGAGGGTCATCGCCGGCCGCACCGACCTGCTCTCGGACGAGGGCCAGGAGATCGCCGTCCGCGACGTCTGGGTGAACCCGGCGCACGACGACGTCAGCAACGCCGGTGACTTCGCGGTGCTCACCCTCTCCGAAGCTCTTCCCTCCGGCTCGGTCATAGGGATGGCGGCGGAGGGGGACTCCGCGTACGGGCCCGATACGGGAGCGCTCGTCTTCGGGTGGGGTGACACCTCGGGCGCCGGGGACTACGCGAACGGCCTGCGGGCGGCACGCGTGCGCGTGCTCCCCGACGCGCTCTGTGAACGGGCGTATCCGGGAAGCGACGATGGACGGTATGTCGCCGACACCATGCTGTGTGCCGGCGAGGATGTCGGGGGCCGCGACGCCTGCCAGGGGGACAGCGGGGGGCCGCTGGTCGCCCAGGGGAGGCTCATCGGGCTCGTGTCGTGGGGGAGTGGCTGTGGGCGCCCCGGCAGTCCCGGGGTGTACACGCGCGTCTCCGCCGTTCTGCGGACGCTGGGATGGGACAACGCTGCCACGCGGCAGCACGAGGGCGTCTGACCGCCCCTGAGAGCTCCCCGGGCACGAGCACGGGCGTCCGTCTCCGGCTTGTGGAGGCGGACGCCCGTTCACCGGCCTGTGCCGGTCTGGCTCGTCGTCGGGCGCGTAGTATCAGCGCTCTTCCTCGGGGGAAGACTCCGGAACGGCCGTCAGCCGCTCCGTCTCGTCCTGTATCTCAGCGGCGATCTTCTTGAGTTCCGGCTCGAACTTGCGCCCATGGTGGGCGCAGAAGAGCAGTTCTCCGCCGCTCAGCAGGACGACGCGCAGGTAGGCCTGGGCGCCGCAGCGGTCGCAGCGATCGGCGGCCGTCAGCGGGCTTGCGGAAGTCAGAACAGTAGTCACGTCGCCTCTTCTCTAGCTCGACGAGCTGTCGTACCAGGGTCAACATCCAACCAGCCCCAAAACGTTCCCGCTCGTGGCTTTTCCTCGAAAAAACTTTTCGAGGGGCAGGCTGTTGCCGGTTGGCGGCGAATGTGCCGTATTGCGTGTCTGTGTGTCGTACGGGTTCGCGCAGTCGGTCAGTGCCAGTCCCGCCGGCTGGGTTGCCGGTTTGTTCATGAGGACGTGCCCGGAGCCTAAATGGTTCATGCCTCGAAGGGAACGTGATGTGTACTTCACCCCATCGAGGGATCGAACAGGTATGCGACGCTGCACTAGGGTGTGTCCGCGACGAGGGTGGCGTTACAACGGCTCTACCAGGCCTCGGTACCCTCTGACCGGTGAACCGAGCCGCGCCCTTACCCAGCGGGGCCCCATCTGAAATTCAGCGAGGAGCGAACCGCGTGACCGCCGAAACGTCCGTGCCGTCCACTGCGCTGCTGGCAGGAGCAGACCGGGACGGATCCAACTACACCGCGCGGCACCTGCTCGTCCTCGAGGGGCTCGAGGCCGTACGCAAGCGTCCGGGCATGTACATCGGATCGACCGACAGCCGTGGCCTGATGCACTGCCTGTGGGAGATCATCGACAACTCCGTCGACGAAGCCCTCGGCGGTTACTGCGACCACATCGAGGTGATCCTCCACGACGACGCGTCGGTGGAGGTCCGGGACAACGGCCGGGGCATCCCGGTCGACATCGAGCCCAAGACCGGCCTGTCCGGTGTCGAGGTCGTCATGACCAAGCTGCACGCCGGCGGCAAGTTCGGAGGCGGCGCGTACGCCGCCTCCGGCGGTCTGCACGGCGTGGGCGCCTCCGTGGTGAACGCCCTGTCCGCACGGCTGGACATCGAGGTGGACCTCAACGGGAACACCAATGCCATCAGCTTCCGGCGCGGCGTTCCGGGCGCGTTCACAGGGGCGGGCCCGGACGCGAAGTTCGAGGCCGGAAGCGGGATGCGCAAGGGCAAGAAGGTCCCCAAGAGCCGCACCGGCACGCGCGTGCGGTACTGGGCCGACCGCCAGATCTTCCTCAAGGACGCCAAGCTCTCCCTGGAGAACCTGCACCAGCGGGCCCGCCAGACCGCTTTCCTGGTGCCCGGACTGACCATCGTCGTCCGTGACGAGTTCGGCCTCGGTGACGGCGGCAGCAAGGGTGAGGAGTCCTTCCGCTTCGACGGCGGCATCAGCGAGTTCTGCGAGTTCCTGGCCAGTGACAGGCCCGTCTGCGACGTCCTGCGCTTCAGCGGGCAGGGCAGTTTCAAGGAGACGGTCCCCGTCCTGGACGAGCACGGTCAGATGACTCCCACCGAGGTCACCCGCGACCTCGGCGTCGATGTCGCGATGCGCTGGGGCACCGGTTACGACACCACCCTCAAGTCGTTCGTCAACATCATCGCCACACCGAAGGGCGGCACCCACGTCGCCGGCTTCGAGCAGGCGGTGGCGAGGACGATGAACGAGGTGCTGCGGACCAAGAAGATGCTGCGCGTCGCCGAGGACGACATCGTCAAGGACGACGCGCTGGAGGGGCTCACGGCGGTCGTGACCGTGCGCCTGGCCGAGCCGCAGTTCGAGGGCCAGACCAAGGAGGTCCTCGGTACCTCGGCGGCCCGCCGGATCGTGAACAACGTCATCAGCAAGGAACTCAAGGCGTTCCTGACCTCCTCCAAGCGCGACGCGGCCCAGCAGGCCCGGGTGATCATGGAGAAGGCCGTCGCCGCGGCCCGTACCCGTATCGCCGCCCGTCAGCACAAGGACGCCCAGCGTCGCAAGACGGCCCTGGAATCCTCCTCACTGCCCGCGAAGCTCGCCGACTGCCGCAGTGACGACGTCGACCGCAGCGAGCTGTTCATCGTCGAGGGCGACTCCGCGCTGGGCACCGCGAAACTCGCCCGGAACTCCGAGTTCCAGGCATTGCTGCCGATCCGCGGCAAGATCCTCAACGTCCAGAAGTCCTCCGTGACCGACATGCTGAAGAACGCCGAGTGCGGCGCGATCATCCAGGTCATAGGAGCCGGGTCGGGCCGTACCTTCGACATCGACGCCGCCCGCTACGGCAAGATCATCATGATGACCGACGCCGACGTGGACGGCTCCCACATCCGCACGCTGCTCCTGACCCTGTTCCACCGCTACATGCGGCCCATGGTGGAGGCGGGACGGGTCTTCGCCGCGGTGCCGCCGCTGCACCGTATCGAGCTCGTCCAGCCCAAGAAGGGGCAGGACAAGTACGTCTACACGTACTCGGACCGGGAGCTGCGCGACAAGCTCATGGAGTTCCAGAGCAAGAACATCCGCTACAAGGACTCCATCCAGCGCTACAAGGGCCTGGGCGAGATGGACGCCGACCAGCTCGCGGAGACGACCATGGACCCGCGACGCCGCACCCTGCGCCGGATCAACCTCACCGATCTGGACTCCGCCGAGCAGGTCTTCGACCTGCTGATGGGCAACGACGTGGCCCCCCGCAAGGAGTTCATCTCCAGTTCGGCGGCGACGCTGGACCGGTCGCGCATCGACGCGTGACCACGCGTAGGCGACCGTGCGTAGATGACCATGCGTAATCGCACGTAGCCTTCGAGCCGGGCCCGGGGTCGACGACAGACCGGGCCCGGTCGGTGCGCGTGGCCTCGCGCATGCCCAAGGCCGTCCAGCGGCCGCGCACAGGTTCTCGGCCCCCGGCGGGAGATCCGCGCTGAGCAGGGCGCCACCCATGACCCACCCTGACTCCGATCCGGCGACCTCGCCGTTCCCGTGCCGCCGAAGGCGCCGTCGGACCCCGCGGTGCGGAGCACGGTCACCTGATGGGGTGAAGTGCGAGGCGAAGAAGAGTCAGGGATCTTTCCGTTCTGTCCATCCTTGGGCATGCAGTCAAGCAACGATCGCCGCCACGGTGCCGGGGGTGGTCCAGAAGGCGCGGTCGACCACCGGGAGGCCCCGGACGATGCCTGCGCCGAGGCCTCTCCGAGTCCGGGGTACGACGACCCGTGGTACGACGCCCTCGCCTCCGGTTGGGGCGAGTCGACCGGAACGGGGGTACCCGAGCCCGCGCCGTCCTCGACGCGCCGGGAACCGGCGGCGGAGCCGCCCCGGTCCGCGGCCGACGTGTACCTGGAGGTCCAGCGCAGCCCGGCCTTCCAGGAGGTCCGCAGCCGGTACCGGAGGTTCGTGACGCCGGCGGTCGCCGCCTTCTTCGTGTGGTACGTCGCCTACGTCGTGGCCGCTACGACGGCGCCCGCACTGATGGCCCGGCCGGTGGCCGGAGCGGTGAACGTGGCGATGGTCGCCGGGCTCGGGCAATTCCTCACCACGTTCCTGCTCACCTGGGCGTACGCCCGGCACGCCCGCCTGCGCAGGGACCGGGCCGCGCTCGAGCTGCGCTGGGACACCCAGGAACTGACACGCGGCGCGCGGGGCGGTGTGTCGTGACGGGTGACCACCAGACGCTGGCGCTGCTGCTGTTCAGCACGTTCGTCGCCGTCACGCTGGCGATCACGACGTGGGTGAGCCGTAAGAGGCAGGGCTCGGCGGAGGAGTTCTACGCGGGCGGCCGCCTGTTCTCCCCGCTGGAGAATGGTTTTGCCATCGCCGGCGACTACATGTCGGCCGCGTCCTTCCTGGGGATCTCGGGGCTCATCGCGCTCTACGGCTACGACGGCATGCTGTACTCGGTGGGCTTCCTGGTGGCCTGGCTCGTCGTGCTGCTTCTCGTCGCCGAACTGGTGCGCAACTGCGGCAGGTTCACCCTCGCCGACGTCGTGGCGGCACGGATGCGGGAGCGGCCGGTACGGATCGCGGCGGGGACATCCTCGGTCACCGTGTCCGTCATGTACCTGGTGGCGCAGATGGTCGGCGCGGGCAGCCTCGTCGCCCTGCTGCTCGGCGGCACGACCGAGGCGGCGCGGACCTGGACGGTCATCGGCGTCGGCGCCCTCATGGTGATCTACGTCTCGCTGGGTGGGATGCGGGCCACCACCTGGATCCAGATCGTGAAGGCGGTACTGCTGCTCGGCGGTACCGTGGCGCTGACCACGCTCGTCCTGGTGCGCTTCCACGGCGACTTCGACCGACTGCTGCGCTCGGCGGCCGAGCGCAGCGGTCACGGCGACGCGTTCCTGGTGCCCGGGCTGGCGTACGGCGGGGACTGGACCTCGCGGTTCGACTTCATCAGTCTGGGACTCGCCCTGATGCTCGGCACGGCCGGGCTGCCGCACATCCTGTCCCGCTTCTACACCGTGCCCACCGCCCGGGCGGCGAGGCGGTCCGTCGTCTGGTCGATCGGTCTCATCGGCGGCTTCTACCTGATGACGATCGTGCTCGGGCTCGGTGCCGCCGCCCTGGTCGGGCCGGAGGCGGTAAGAGCGTCGAACGCCGCCGGGAACACGGCGGTCCCGCTGCTCGCCCTCGACCTGGGCGGCGGCTCGGGGTCCACGGGGGGAACGGTCCTGTTCGCGGTCGTCGCCGCCGTCGCCTTCGCCACCATCCTCGCGGTGGTCGCCGGCATCACCCTGGCCTCCTCCGCGTCCGTCGCCCACGATCTGTACGCGTCCTTGCGGCGGCGTGCGGCCAAGCCGCGCAGTGAGGTCGCCGTCGCGCGCGTCGCCGCCGTCGGCATCGGCGCCGTCGCGATCGCTCTCGGCCTGCTCGCCCGCGATCTCAACGTCGCCTTCCTGGTGGGCCTCGCCTTCGCAGTCGCCGCGTCCGCGAATCTGCCGGTGCTGCTCTATTCACTGTTCTGGCGCGGCTTCACCACGCGCGGCGCCGTCTGGTCCGTCTACGGCGGCCTCGTACCGGCCGTGGTGCTCGTGCTGCTGTCCCCGGTGGTGTCCGGCAGCCCGCAGTCGCTGATTCCGGGTGCCGACTTCCAGTACTTCCCCCTGCAGAACCCCGGCCTGGTCTCGATCCCACTGGGCTTCCTCGCGGGCTGGCTCGGCACGCTCACCTCACGAGAGGTCCCGGACGAGGCCAAACACGCCGAGACCGAGGTGCGGTCGCTGACCGGGGCGGGCGCCGTGTAGGAGGCGGTGGCGCGATCGGCCCGGTCCTCCTCAGGCGCGGGTCGCCCACTCGTAGCGGTGCTCCGGTCTGCCCGCGTCGCCGTACTTGAGGGTCAGCCTGGCCCGCCCCGTGCGTTCCAGGAGCTTCAGATAGCGCTGAGCTGTCTGCCGGCTCACCCCGGTCCGCTCGGCGATCTCCTGGGCGGAGAGCGCACCGTCGGCCTTCATCAGACACTGGCGCACGAGCTCGGCGGTGGTGGGGGAGTGCCCCTTGGGCAGGCCCGGCTCCGACGGCGCCGACAGGGCGCCGAAGATGCGGTCGACCTCCGCCTGCTCCGCCTCACCACCGCCGTCGAGGGTGCGCCGCAACTCCGCGTACGCCTCCAGCTTGGCGCGCAGCCCCGCGAACGCGAACGGTTTGACCAGGTACTGCAGGGCACCCTGACGCATCGCCGCCTGGACGGTCGACACGTCCCGTGCCGCCGTCACCATGATCACGTCGGTCTGGTGGCCGCGCCGCCGCATCTCCTGGACGACTTCCAGACCAGTCCGGTCGGGCAGGTAGTGGTCCAGCAGGATCAGGTCCAGGCGGGGCAGCGTCTCCACGCTGCGCAGCGCCTCCAGCGCGCGGTGCGCCTCGCCGGCGACGTGGAAGCCCGGCACCTTCTCGACATAGGCGGCGTTGACCCGCGCGACCCGCGTGTCGTCGTCCACGACCAGGACCTCGATCATCGGGACTCCTCCTCGGCAGTGGTGTTCACGGGGGCGGCGGGGGCGGTGAGGGCGGGGCCCAGGTCCGGTTCGGCCAGTGCCTCCGGCAGGACGACGACGAACTCGGCGCCACCGCCGCGCGCCTCACAGACGGTGGCGCTGCCGCCCTGCCGCTCGGCGAGCCTGCGGACCAGCGACAGCCCGATACCGCGCCGACGGTGCGCCGGCGGCTCTTTGGTGGACCACCCGGCCGTGAACACCAGCTCGCGGCGTTCCGCCGGAATCCCGGGTCCCGTGTCACGCACCCGGAGCGTGGCGCTTCGTCCCTGCGCACGCAATTCGACCTCCACGCGCGCGTGCGGTGTTCCCGCGACGGCGTCGAGCGCGTTGTCGACCAGGTTGCCGACGACCGTGACCACACCCGAGGGGTCGACCAGCCGGTCGGGCAGCCGGGTCCGGTCCGACACGCACAGAACGACTCCGCGTTCGGCCGCGACGGTCGCCTTGCCGACCAGCAGGGCGGCGAGGCGGGGGTCCTGGATCCGCTCGGTGATCTGCTCAGCGGTGACCCGATGGTCGCCGACCACCTCGCCGACAAACTCCACGGCGTCGTCGTACATCTCCAGTTCGAGCAGACCCAGCAGGGTGTGCATGCGGTTGGCGTGCTCGTGGTCCTGGGCGCGCAGCGCGTCGATCAGGCCCTGCGTCGAGTCCAGTTCCCGGCCGAGCTGCTCCAGCTCGGTGCGGTCGCGCAGAGTGGCGACGGCACCGCCGTCGTCGGTCGGCATCCGGTTGGCGACCAGGACCCGCTGGCCGCGCACGGTCAGCAGGTCGGTGCCGGTCACCCGGCCGGCCAGGACGTCGGCCGTACGCCCCTGGCCGAGCGCTTCCTCGGGTGAGCAGCCGACGGCCTCGCCGCCGATGCCCAGCAGGCGTTGCGCCTCGTCGTTGAGCAGGCGCACCCTGCCGCCGCGGTCCAGGGCGACGACGCCCTCCCGGATGCCGTGCAGCATGGCCTCGCGCTCCGCGAGCAGGCCCGCGATGTCCGAGAAGGCCAGGTCCCGGGTCTGCCGCTGGACCCGGCGCGAGATGAGCCAGGCGGCCAGCGCGCCGACGGCCAGCGCGCCACCGGCGTACGCGAACAGCCCGGGGATGGCGTGGATCAGCCGGGCCCGGACGCTGTCGTACGCGATGCCGACCGAGACCGCGCCGACGATGTCGCCGTCGCTGTCGCGCAGCGGCACCTTGCCGCGCGCGGAGCGGCCCAGGGTGCCGTCGTCGATCTCCATGACCTCGTGGCCCGCCAGCGCCTGCCCGGGGTCGGTCGAGACGACCTCGCCGATCCGCTCCGGGTCGGTGTGCGACCAGCGCACGCCCTGCCGGTCCATCACCACGACGTACTCCGCCTTGGTGGCCTTCCGGATCCGTTCCGTTTCCCGCTGTACCGGGCCGTCCGGCGCCGGGCGGGTCGTGCGCAGGTCCCGTACGACCTGTGGCTGCTGCGCGGTGGTCTGCGCGATCGCGAGGGCACGGCGCATCGCCTGGTCGTCGAGCTGGTCACCGAGCGGCGCCAGGAACAGACCGGTCGCGAGCACGGCCACTCCCGCGGCGATCGCCAGTTGCATCAGCAGCACCTGCGAGAACACCCGCCGCGGCAGGCCGAGGCGCAGGCGGCGTGCGGGGGGAGTGGGGCTCATACCCAAGACGGTACGTGGGAGGTGGCGGCATGCCGTACGGGGTGTGGCGCGGATCTCCCGAGCGCCTCCGGAGCGAGTGGTTCGGCGGGCTCGCAGCCCTGCGCCGGCCGCCGCTCCCCGGGGGGAGTGCGCTGCTCCCGGGCTGACGCGCCCTGCGTGGTTCGCGCGCTGCTCCCGGCCTTGCGCGCTGCTCTCGGGCTTCGGTGCCGCTCCCGGCCTCGCGCACCGTTTACCGGGCTTCCGTGCTACCTCCGGGCTTCTGTGCCGCTCTCGCGGGCTCTCCGGACGCTCCCACGGCTGTCGCGTCGTTCCGCCGGCTCTCACGCCGTTCCCGAGTCTCTCCGCCCTCGTGCGGCGGCCCCCGCCGGCCTCCGGGCCGAAGAGTCAGCTCGCGAGCGCCGCCGTCACCGACAGTTCGCGCACCGCAGTGACCTCCATCCGCGCCGGTGAGCCCAGCACCGAGGCCCCGCAGCTCTCCGGACGCGGTGGCGCCGACGCGCCCTGCTCGACGGTGACCCGCCAGTGCCGGCCGTCGGCGTGGGCCAGGGTCACCTCCCAGCACGGGGCCGCACCGTCCGTGCGTACGACGTTCAGCGCCCGGGCTGCGTCCTCGCCCACGGCCGCGCGCACGGCCAGCTCGGCCGCCTGGCCGGGGCGCTCCCACGCGGAGTTGCCGCGGCAGCCCTCGAGGACGATCCGCCCCTCGGCGGCCCCGTGCAGGATGTCCTTGACCGTGTGGGCCCGGACCCGGCCGTACGTGTATCCGTGGGGCAGTACAAGTACCGTCGGCGAGAAGCGGTGACCACCCAGATGAGTGACCTCCCAGACGCCCTCGGCCCCGGACGCCGCGAGCTCGGCCGCCAGCGGCCGACCGAGGAGTGCGCAGCACCGGTCGCGCTTGCCGTTGGTGCAGACGAGAGCGAGTGGATCACCCGCATGGGGACCGCCGTCGAGTACCGAGTCGAAGGTATGGCGATCGCCGCTGCCGAGCGCGGCGAAATCGAGGTCGAGCAGCCGACGGGGCTCGGTGATCCTGGTGGCGTGCAACCACACGTTTCCCGGCACGGTGTGGGCCGCGTACACCCGGCGCTCCGTGGGGGCGCCACGGTCGGCGTCCGCGTGGCGCCCGGGACGGCGGATGAGCGCGACGCGTACTCCGGTGCCCTTCGCCGCCGTCTCCAGGGCGCGCCCCAGCGCGGGATCCAGGTGGCTCGCAGTGAGCGCCTTCGGGCCCCACGGGCCGGATTGTTCGAGCAGCAACCAGGTCCTCGCGACGGGCGCGGTGCCCGAGACGGGCTCGGCGAGGCTTCGGGAGACGGTTGAGCACGTACTCACAGAGGTGAGCCTAACCTGACTTGTGCCGTGGTGACTTCCAACCGCGCCTGAACGCTACTCCGGCAGTGGCTGAGGCGGCCTGGGACCCGAGTAGAGTCCGCTCGGACGCATACGCAGCGGCCGCTCCCCGTACTCCTCCAGCGCGTGCGCGATCCAGCCCGCCGTCCGGGCCACCGCGAAGATCGTCTCCGCTGCCGTGGAGGGCATGCCGCAGGATGCGGTGAGCACGGCGAGTGCCAGGTCGACGTTTGCGTGCAACGGGGTGTGGCGGGCGGCGGTGGCCTGGATGTCGCGGGCCGCCGCGAGTGCGGGCGCCGCCCGGGGCATGTCCTCCAGGAGGGCGAAGAGTGCACGCGCGCGTGGGTCCTCTCCGGGGTAGAGCCGGTGACCGAGTCCGGGGATGCGGCGGCCGGCCCGCAGCTCCTCCGCGACCACCGGTGCCGCGCTGCCCTGGTCGAGCACTTCCAGCAGCAGCCGGTGGGCGAGTCCGCCGGCGGCGCCGTGCAGATGGCCCTCGATCACGCCGAGCCCTGCGGACACGGCCGCGTAGGCATGCGCCCGGGCCGACGCCGCGACGCGTACGGCGAGCGTCGAGGCGGCCAGGTCGTGGTCGACGAGCAAGGAGAGCGCCCGGTCGAGGGCATGCAGCGCCGCCTCGTCGGCGGGCCGTCCGCTGAGCCGCGTCCACAGGCGATGGGCGAGCGGGTCCCGGTCGTGCCCGTCGTCGAGTACGGGCGGCAGCGCGGCGACGAGGGTGGGGATGAGGACGCGCGCGGTCCCCAGCACGGCGTCCTCGGACAGGTCGAAACGGAGTGGGTCCGCGGCCGCGGCGGCGATGGCCGCGACGCGCAGTCGGTCGGTGGGGCCGGCGTGCTCGGGCAGGGCGTCGACGGCCCGGCGGGCGAGGGCCACGGAGGCCTCGGGCGCGGTGAAGGCGACGCCGGGGCGCAACTGCCCGGTCCAGAGCCACTCGGCCACCTCTTCGTAGCTGTGGCGCGCGGTGAGTTCGACCGCGTCGACGCCCCGGTAGTAGAACCGGTCGCCCTCGATGAGGGTGATGCCGGTGCGCACGGCCAACTCCTGGCCGGATGCCGCAGGGGTGCCGCCGTCGCGCCGGTTGCGTCGGGCGAGGGCCCGTACCTCCCCGGCGTCGAAGGTGCTGCCCCGGCCGCCGGGCGTGCGTCGGCTGCCGAGCCGGCCGCGGCTGACGTACGCGTACACGGTCTCGGGTTTCACCCCGAGCAGTTCGGCCGCCTCCCTGGTGGTCAGGCGGTGCTCGCCGTGGTCGGGGTGCTCGGGCTCTTGATCGCGCATGGAGGCCACCGTATCGATCCTGCCGGTACTGACTTGAGCCGTGCATTGATTCAATCAATATTGACAGACTTTCAGTCAAGTATGGACAGTTAGGTGCAGTCGGAGGAGGTAATCATGTCCGTCAATAGAACCGCACCCGCCGCAACACCCGCCGCAACACCCGTCGAGGTGCCGCGAGGGCTCGCGGGCGTCGTGGTGGCCGACACCGAGGTCGGTGACGTGCGAGGCCTCGAGGGCTTCTACCACTACCGTCAGTACTCGGCCGTCGAGCTCGCACAGAGCCGCGGCTTCGAGGACGTCTGGCATCTCCTGGTCCACGGCGAACTGCCCGACGTCCGGCAGGGCGCCGCCTTCGCCGCCGAGACCGCGGCCCTGCGCCGGCTTCCCGACGCGGTACGCACGGCGCTGCCCGCCATCGCCGCGGCCGGCGGACGCTCCGGCCCGCTCGCCGGCATGCGCACGGGCCTTTCCCTGCTGGGCGCGGCGCTGGGCTTCCGGCCCGTGTACGACCTGTCGGCCGACCAGCGCCGCCAGGAGACCTTGGTGGCCGCCGCGGCCGTACCGACGCTGCTCACCGCGCTGCACCGGTTGGGGCGGGGACTCGAACCCGTGGAACCTCGCGAGGACCTGCCGTACGCCGCCAACTACCTCTACATGCTGACCGGTACCGAGCCGGACGAGCAGCGGACGCGCGCGGTCGAGCAGTACTTGATCTCCACCATTGATCACGGCTTCAACGCGTCGACCTTCACCGCGCGGGTCATCGCCTCGACGGGTGCGGACGTGGCGGCCTGCCTGGCCGGAGCGGTGTCGGCGTTGTCCGGTCCGCTGCACGGCGGCGCGCCGAGCCGGGCACTGGACACCCTGGACGCGATCGGCACTCCCGACCGCATCGACCCCTGGATCCGTGAGCGGGTACTGGCCGGCGACCGCATCATGGGTTTCGGTCACGCGGTCTACCGCACGGAGGACCCGCGCTCCCGGATGCTGCGAGGGGTGGCACAGCGGTTCGGTGGTCCGCGCGTGGAGTTCGCCGTCGAGGTGGAGCGACAGGTCGAGGTGATCCTCGCGGAGCTGAAACCGGGGCGCGAGCTCCACACGAACGTCGAGTTCTACGCGGGCGTGGTCATGGAGCTGTGCGGTCTGCCGCGCGAGATGTTCACGCCGACGTTCGCGGCAGCGCGGGTGGTGGGGTGGAGCGCCAACATCCTGGAGCAGGCCTCGGACTCGAAGATCATCCGTCCGGCGGCGCGGTACGTGGGTCCCCAGGCGCCGGTCGGGGTACCCGCGGCGGGCTGAGCACGCGAGCGGCCTGGTGCCGTTCGGGCGCCAGGCCTGGTCGGGGAGCGTCGAGCGGGACGGGGTGCCGGGCTGCTCGGCGGTGGGGCGTCCGGCGCGGGTGACGGTGGAGGCGGCCGGAGACGCGGGCGGTGACGTCAGGCGTCGGGGATGTCCGCCTTGGCGCGGATCAGGGTTTCCCGGCTGACCACGACGATGCGTTCGTAGTCGGCACGCCCGGCGTCGGCGGGCAGCTCACGCTCAAGCGCCTCGGTGGCCTCGGTGCCGATGACGGCGAAGTTGCCGTCGCTCAGTTCGAACACATCGGGGCAGGTGGATCCCGAGTTACTGCCCCGGGCGCTGGGAGGCACACCGATGCGGCGCACGATCTTCAAAGGTACCGGTCCTTATGAACAGAGAGTCTGCGGAGTGATGGCGAGCACACGGTACTGGGGATTTCGGGACTCTTGTGACTCGATGGTCGAACCCACTCCGACGTGTCCCCGAGATGGGTGTGTTGACCGCGCCGCGGAGCGGGCGGCTGTTCAGTCGGTCGGGGGATTGCCCACGACCCACCATTCCTCCGTGTCGGCCTCCTCGAGGTCCCTGACGAGGTCGTCGACCATGCGTCCCAGCCGCGCTTCCTCGGAGGCCTCGTTGAGGGAGTCGCGCATGTTCCCCGACGCCTGCCAGTACGCGCGGAATACGGGACTCTGGAAGAACTCACGCAGGTGCCTGTACAGCTCCTCCCGGTCCAGCAACCCCATGCGGTGGGTGTGGAACAGGTACGTGTACCAGGCGTTGGCGTAGAAGAACTGGCGGCGCCTCGCGGCCGGGACGTCCTTGTCGTACGTGTCGATGACCTCGGCCAGGGACGGGTCGTCGATCGCCCTGGCCAGCAACTCCCAGTGCATGCGCTGCTGATGCCGCAGCGACTCGCGCCGGATGGCCAGTTCCTCCAGCTCCAACTGTCGCTCGTGCAGACGGGCCTTCTCCAGCCCTCGCCGGCGCGCGGCCAGCGTCACCCCCGTGGCGAGCAGCATGCCGGCCGCGGCGGAGCCGAACCTCCCCGTGATGTTCTTCCGTGTGACCATGTCAACCCCCGAATCAGGCGACCGCCCGCCGGTCGTCGAGTGCGGGTCGGCTGACGGGGACCGGCGAGCGATGGGTGGTGCTGCCGCCTCCAGAGTGCCGAGCGGCGCTGACCGGCGGGGAGGCGGAGAGGCGGCGCACGGAGGGAAGCGAGGGTCGCACGGTCCGGCGCCATGCAAAACGTCTGCCCAGCAAGTGCTGCTAACAATCGTTCACTCCCCGGGCACTCCGCCGGCTCGTATCCTGAGCAGGCAATTCCGTACGTGGGCGTACGCCCTGCCGCGGGCCGGCGTACGCGTAGGTGAGAGAGAGGTCGCACGGTGGGGCATCGCCCGACTCCGCAGCAGATCCCGGTCGTCGTGCTCGCCGGATTCCTCGGCTCCGGAAAGACCACACTCCTCAACCACTTCCTCCACCGCAGCGGAGGCAGCCGCATCGGCGCCATCGTCAACGACTTCGGTTCGATCGAGATCGACGCGATGGCCGTCGCCGGCGCACTCGGCGACTCCACCGTGTCGCTCGGCAACGGGTGCCTGTGCTGCGCCGTCGACGCGAGTGAACTCGACGGGTACCTGGAGCGGCTCGCCCGCCCCGACGCGGGCATCGACGTCATCGTCATCGAGGCCAGCGGTCTCGCCGAGCCGCAGGAACTCGTGCGCATGCTCCTCGCCAGCGAGCAGACCGGGGTGGTCTACGGCGGACTCGTCGAGGTCGTCGACGCCGCCGAGTTCGACGACACGCGCGCCAAGCACCCGGAGATCGACCGGCACCTGGCGCTCGCCGACCTGATCGTGGTCAACAAGACCGACCGGGCCCCGGACGCCGAGGCCGTACTCGCGCTCGTCCGGTCGCTCGGCGACCGCGCCGCCGTCGTGCCCGCCACCTACGGCCGCATCGACCCCGAGTTCCTCTACGACTGCCGGCCGAGCGAGGAGCGCGTGGGGCAGCTCTCCTTCGACGACCTGCACGACCACTCCGGGGGCGGCGCACACGCCGAGCACCTGCACGCCGCCTACGACACCCTCTCGTTCGTCTCCGACCTGCCGCTCGACCCGCGCCGGCTCATGCGGTTCCTCGACAGCCGGCCCGAGGGCCTGTACCGGATCAAGGGGTACGTCGACTTCGGCCCGTACGACACGCGCAACCGGTACGCCGTACACGCCGTCGGCAGATTTCTGCGCTTCTACCCCGAACCCTGGAAGCCCGCCGACGCCCGCCGCACCCAGCTCGTGCTCATCGGCTCCGGCATCGACGCCCCCGCCCTCGCCGAGGAACTCGACGCGTGCCGCGGGGACGCCGACGCCTCACCCGCCGACGAGCACGGTATGTGGGGCGTCCTGCGCTACGTACCGGACCCTGACGGCGAGGAGCCCCAGGCCGAGGAGCTCCACGCCGAGGAACCGGGCGGCGAGGAGTGGCCGCCCGCCCCTTAGGCGGGCCCCGCCACCACCGACACCGTCTTCGGCAGCGACACGCCCGAGCCGTCGCGGCGCGGGTCGATGTCCGGGAGCTGGGCCGGGGTGCCGTTCTTCTGCGCGGCGAGCGCCGGGGTGGCGCCCGCCCAGGCGAAGGCCAGGCAGTCCTCGCCCTTCAGGAACCGCTGGCAGCGCACGCCACCCGTGGCGCGGCCCTTGCGCGGGTACTGGTCGAACGGGGTGAGCTTGGCCGTGGTCTGGACGGAGTCGTCCAGCGTGCCGCGCGAACCGGCGACCGTGAAGACCACGGCCTCCGCGGCCGGGTCCACCGCGGTGAAGGAGATGACCTTGGCGCCGTCGGTGAGCTTGACGCCCGCCACACCGCCCGCCGGACGGCCCTGCGGTCGGACCTGCGAGGCCTGGTAGCGCAGCAGTTGCGCGTCGTCCGTGATGAAGACCAGGTCCTCGTCGCCGGTGCGCAGCTCGGCGCCGCCGACGATCCGGTCGCCATCCTTGAGGGTGATGACCTCCAACTCGTCCTTGTTGGAGGGGTAGTCGGGCACCACGCGCTTGACGACACCCTGCTCGGTGCCGAGCGCCAGACCGGGCGAGGACTCGTCCAGCGTGGTCAGGCAGACGACCGTCTCGTCGTCCTCCAGGGTCACGAACTCCGCCAGCGGTGCGCCCCCCGAGAGGTTCGGCGTCGGCATGGGCTCCGGGAGCTGGGGCAGGTCCACGACGTTCACCCGCAGCAGACGCCCGGCCGACGTCACCACGCCCACCTCGCCGCGCGCCGTGGCCGGCACCGCCGAGACGATCAGGTCGTGCTTGACGCGCTTGGCGCCCGCCTCCGTGACGAGCGGCTCGTCGTTCGCGGTGCGGGCCAGCAGGCCCGTCGAGGACAGCAGCACCCGGCACGGGTCGTCCGCCACCTGGAGCGGAACGGCGGCGACCGGGGCACCGGACGACTCCAGCAGCGTCGTACGGCGGTCGGTGCCGAACTTCTTGGCCACCGAGGCGAGTTCGGCGGAGACCAGCTTGCGCAGCTCCGCGTCCGAGTCGAGGATCCGGGTCAGCTCCTCGATCTCCGCCTTCAGCCGTTCCTTCTCCGACTCCAGCTCGATGCGGTCGAACTTGGTGAGCCGGCGCAGCGGTGTGTCCAGGATGTACTGGGTCTGGACGTCGCTGAGCGAGAAGTGCTCCATCAGGCGCTGCTTGGCCTGTGCGGAGTTCTCACTGGAGCGGATGAGGCGGATGACCTCGTCGATGTCGACCAGGGCGGTGAGCAGGCCCTCGACCAGGTGCAGACGGTCGCGCTTCTTGCCGCGGCGGAACTCGCTGCGGCGCCGGACGACGTTGAACCGGTGGTCGAGGTAGACCTCCAGCAGTTCCTTGAGGCCCAGGGTGAGCGGCTGGCCGTCCACCAGGGCGACGTTGTTGATGCCGAAGGACTCCTCCATCGGCGTCAGCTTGTAGAGCTGCTCCAGGACGGCCTCCGGCACGAAGCCGTTCTTGATCTCGATGACCAGGCGCAGCCCGTGCTCGCGGTCGGTGAGGTCCTTGACGTCGGCGATGCCCTGGAGCTTCTTCGAGCCGACCAGGTCCTTGATCTTGGCGATGACCTTCTCCGGGCCGACCGCGAAGGGCAGCTCGGTCACGACGAGACCCTTGCGGCGGGCCGTCACCGTGTCGACGGCGACGGTCGCCCGGATCTTGAAGGTGCCGCGGCCCGTCTCGTAGGCGTCCCGGATGCCGGGCAGGCCGACGATCCGGCCGCCGGTGGGCAGGTCGGGGCCCGGAACGTGCTTCATGAGAGCTTCGAGGTCGGCGTTCGGGTACCGGATCAGGTGCCGGGCGGCCGCGATCACCTCGCGCAGATTGTGCGGCGGCATGTTCGTGGCCATGCCGACCGCGATGCCGGAGGCGCCGTTGACCAGCAGGTTCGGGAAGGCGGCGGGCAGCGCCACCGGCTCGAGTTCCTGGCCGTCGTAGTTGGGGCCGAAGTCGACGGTGTCCTCGTCGATGGACTCCGTCATCAGGCTGGTGGCCTCGGCCATCCGGCACTCGGTGTACCGCATGGCGGCCGGCGGGTCGTCGTTGCCCAGGGAACCGAAGTTGCCGTGGCCGTCCACCAGGGGGACGCGCATCGAGAAGGGCTGGGCCATGCGCACCAGCGCGTCGTAGATCGACGCGTCGCCGTGCGGGTGCAGCTTGCCCATGACCTCGCCGACGACGCGGGCGCACTTCACATAGCTGCGCTCGGGCCGCAGGCCCATCTCGTTCATCTGGTACACGATGCGGCGGTGCACCGGCTTGAGGCCGTCGCGGGCGTCCGGCAGTGCACGGGAGTAGATGACCGAGTACGCGTACTCGAGGAAGGAGCCCTGCATCTCGTCGACGACGTCGATGTCGAGGATCTTCTCCTCGTACGAGTCGTCGGGCGGCGGGGTCTTCGTACTACGGCGGGCCATCGCTGCCGGCTCCTTGCTGAAGCGTGAACGGTGATCTGACGAGGTCCATTGTGGACTGCGGCACTGACAGCGACCGACCAGGACCCGTCACGGGCTGCCCGGCCCGGCGCTGCCCGCAGGGTACGCCCTCGTCCCGCGCGCTCGCCCCCCGTCTGGCCGCCGGCCCCGTTCTCGCTCTCGGCGTACGGGGTCCGGGAACTCCACCGGTGTCCCGCACGCTTGCATACAGTGGCAGGATCGGCGGAATTCCGCAGTTCCGCCCAATGATCCACCAAGTGATTCCACCAAGGATTCCGCGATCGAAGGGACGTACATGCCCATGGGTCACACGGCCACAGCCCAGGCAGACTCCGGCGGCCTGACAGCGACCGAGCACCGCCTGGCCAACGGCCTGCGCGTGGTGCTCTCCGAGGACCACCTGACCCCGGTCGCGGCGGTGTGCCTCTGGTACGACGTCGGCTCGCGCCACGAGGTCAAGGGGCGCACCGGCCTGGCTCACCTTTTCGAGCACCTCATGTTCCAGGGCTCCGCCCAGGTCAAGGGCAACGGCCATTTCGAGCTGGTACAGGGAGCCGGCGGCTCGCTCAACGGCACCACCAGCTTCGAGCGCACCAACTACTTCGAGACCATGCCCGCCCACCAGCTCGAGCTCGCCCTCTGGCTGGAGGCCGACCGCATGGGCTCCCTGCTGGCCGCGCTGGACGACGAGTCGATGGAGAACCAGCGGGACGTCGTCAAGAACGAACGCCGCCAGCGCTACGACAACGTGCCCTACGGCACGGCCTTCGAGAAGCTGACCGCCCTCGCCTACCCGGAGGGCCACCCCTACCACCACACGCCGATCGGCTCCATGGCCGACCTGGACGCGGCCACGCTGGAGGACGCGCGCGCGTTCTTCCGCACCTACTACGCGCCGAACAACGCGGTGCTCTCGGTCGTCGGCGACATCGACCCCGAGCAGACGCTCGCCTGGATCGAGAAGTACTTCGGCTCCATCGCCTCGCACGACGGCAAGCAGCCCCCCCGGGACGGCTCACTGCCCGACGTCATGGGCGGGCAGTTGCGCGAGATCGTCGAGGAGGAGGTCCCGGCCCGCGCCCTGATGGCGGCCTACCGTCTGCCGGAGGACGGCACGCGCGCGTGCGACGCGGCGGACCTGGCCCTCACCGTCCTGGGCGGTGGCGAGTCGTCCCGCCTGTACAACCGGCTGGTACGGCGTGACCGCACAGCCGTCGCCGCCGGATTCGGCCTGCTGCGGCTCGCCGGAGCACCCTCCCTCGGGTGGCTGGACGTGAAGACGTCCGGTGACGTCGAGGTGCCGGTCATCGAGACCGCCATCGACGAGGAGCTCGCCCGGTTCGCCGAGGAGGGCCCCACGGCCGAGGAGATGGAGCGCGCCCAGGCCCAGTTGGAACGCGAGTGGCTGGACCGCCTGGGCACGGTCGCGGGCCGCGCCGACGAACTGTGCCGGTACGCCGTCCTGTTCGGTGACCCGCAGCTCGCCCTCACCGCCGTACAGCGGGTGCTCGAGGTGACGGCCGAGGAGGTCCAGGAGGTCGCCAAGGCCCGCCTGCGCCCCGACAACCGCGCGGTGCTCGTCTACGAGCCGACCGCCCCCGCCGACGACGCCGAAGCCGACCCGAACGACGCCACCGACGAGAACGAGGAGGCGGCCAAGTGACCGAGCTCGCCACCATGGAATTCCACGCCCAGCCGCAGGCCGGCGAGCCCAAGCCGTGGGCGTTCCCGGCCCCCGGGCGCGGCAGCCTCGGCAACGGCCTCACCGTCCTGCGCTGCCATCGCCCCGGCCAGCAGGTCGTCGCCGTGGAGGTGCTCCTCGACGCGCCCCTGGACGCCGAGCCCACCGGTCTCGACGGTGTCGCCACGATCATGGCGCGCGCCTTCTCCGAGGGCACGGACAAGCACTCCGCCGAGGAGTTCGCCGCCGAGCTCGAGCGCTGCGGCGCGACCCTGGACGCACACGCAGACCACCCCGGCGTCCGGCTGAGCCTGGAGGTGCCCGTCTCGCGCCTCGCCAAGGCCCTCGGCCTGGTCGCCGACGCCCTCAGGGCGCCCGCCTTCGCGGACGGGGAGGTCGAACGGCTGGTCCGGAACCGGCTCGACGAGATTCCGCACGAGCTGGCCAACCCCGCCCGCCGGGCGGCCAAGGAGCTGTACAAGGAGCTGTTCCCGGCCGGCACGCGCATGTCGCGCCCGCGGCAGGGCACCGAGGAGACGGTGGCGAGCATCGACTCGGCGGCCGTGCGGGCCTTCTACGAGAAGCACGTCCGGCCCGCCACGGCCACCGCCGTGGTCGTCGGCGACCTCACCGGCGTCGACCTCGACGCGCTGCTCGGAGAGACGCTGGGCGCGTGGGCCGGCTCCGCGGCCGAGGCGCGGCCCGTAGCCCCGATCACCGCCGACGACACCGGCCGGGTCGTCATCGTGGACCGGCCCGGTGCCGTCCAGACCCAGTTGCTCATCGGCCGCACCGGCGCGGACCGGCACGACCGGGTGTGGCCCGCGCAGGTGCTCGGGACGTACTGCCTCGGCGGCACCCTCACCTCGCGCCTGGACCGCGTCCTGCGCGAGGAGAAGGGCTACACCTACGGCGTACGGGCGTTCGGGCAGGTCCTGCGTTCCGCGCCCGACGGCACGGGCGCCGCCATGCTCGCCATCAGCGGCTCCGTGGACACCCCCAACACGGGTCCCGCCCTGGACGACCTGTGGACGGTGCTGCGCAAGCTCGCCGCGGAGGGGCTCACCGACGCCGAGCGGGACGTGGCCGTGCAGAACCTGGTGGGCGTGGCGCCGCTGAAGTACGAGACGGCGGCGGCCGTGGCGAGCACCCTGGCCGACCAGGTCGAGCAGCACCTGCCCGACGACTACCAGGCGACGCTGTACCGCCAACTCGCCGCCACGGGCACGGTGGAGGCCACGGCGGCGGTCGTGAACGCCTTCCCGGTGGACCGGCTGGTCACCGTCCTCGTCGGCGACGCGGCACAGATCAAGGAGCCCGTCGAGGCCCTCGGTATCGGTGAAGTCACCGTGGTGGCGGCCGAGTAGCGGCACGCGCGCGTGGCGGCCCTGGTGACCCGAGTGTCACCAGGGCCGCCATTTGTCCGAATTGGGGGAGAGGCTGCCCGTCTGCCCTGTGGCGTGCGCTACAAAAAGCTTGTTGCGTTTGAGGATTGAAGACAGCCGCGTTTAGCGTCATCCGGGCTGTTCGTCAGGCAGTGCGCCGCATCCGCGGCACCGGACAGTCATCGCCGAGTCCCCGTACGGCGCGAGCCAGGGGAGCCGGGGACCCATGCAGTCCCTGGGGTGAATCGGACGCCCGCGCGCAGCGAGGGGGTCCGTAGGAGACCTTCCACCTCCGAACCCGTCAGCTAACCCGGTAGGCGAGAGGGAAGGAAAGGACCAGCCTCTACATGGCGTTCACGCGCGCCACCGGGAAGCACCGCCGTCCCAGCCGGGTGCACCGCACCACCGCCCGCGCGGCGGGTGTCGCGGCCCTCGCCACCACCGGCGTCGTCGGCACCCTCGCGGCTCCGGCGCTCGCCGCCGAGTCCGAGGCGGAGCAGAGCGGACTCACCCCGGTCATCACCATCGGCGACTCCATAGCCGACGAGATCGACGCCCAGGCCACCGCCCAGGAGCGGGCGGCACTGCACGCCGCCGCCCGTGAGGCGGCCCAGGAGGCCGCGCGCGAGCGGGCGGCCGAGGCGGCCGAGCAGGCGCGCGAGGCCAAGGAGCGCGCCGCACGTGAGGCGGAGCGCAAGCGGCTCAACACCTTCGTGTCGCCGATCACCGCGTCCTACGTCTCCACCGCCTATCAGGCGGGCAGCTCCCTGTGGTCCTCCGGCAGCCACACCGGCATCGACTTCCACGCCTCCAGCGGTACCACCGTCCACGCGGTCGGCGTCGGCACCGTCGTGGAGGCCGGCTGGGGCGGGGCGTACGGCAACCAGGTCGTCATCAAGATGCACGACGGTACGTACACGCAGTACGGCCACCTGTCGTCCATCGGCGTCTCGGTCGGCCAGTCGGTCGTCCCCGGGCAGCAGATCGGCCTCTCCGGCGCCACCGGCAACGTCACCGGACCGCACCTGCACTTCGAGGCTCGCACGAGCCCCGAGTACGGCTCGGACATGGACCCCCTCGCGTATCTCCGCTCCCACGGCGTCAACCTCTGACGACGGACGGTGCGGCACCCGAGAGCCCCGGCTTCACGAGCCGGGGCTTTCGCGGTTTCCGGCCGCGGCTCCGGTACCGCCGTCGTCCCAAAAAATGTCCATGAAATCCGCCTCGCCGTCGGAATATCCGCGTGATTGCCCTAGAGTCACTGAACACACGTCAATGGTCGACGTTTCACGGGGATTAAGTCGGAGGTCGGGCATGCGTATTCCGGCGCATTCGGTGTGCACGGCGATCCGGGACGACATCGTCACCGGCGTCCACGGGCGAGGCAGCCGGCTGACCGAGGAACTCCTGGCCCGCCGCTACGGCGTCTCCCGCGTCCCCGTCCGTGAGGCCCTGCGCACGCTGGAGGCCGAGGGCTTCGTGGTGACACGGCGGCACGCGGGCGCGTGCGTCGCGGAACCCACCGAGCAGGAGGCCGCCGACCTCCTGGAGACGCGCATGCTCCTTGAACCCCTGGGCGCATCCCGGGCCGCCCGGCGCCGCACCGAGGCGCACCTCAAGGTGCTCCGCGGGCTGGTCAGGCTCGGACGGGAACGCGCCAGGCAGGGCAACAGCGAGGACCTGCGCTCACTGGACGGCTGGTTCCACGACACCCTCGCCCAGTCCGTCGGCAGCCCTTCCCTGACGGCCATGCTGGCCCAACTGCGCCACAAGATCGCCTGGATGTACGCCGTGGAGCCGCCGGCCGGGCCCGTGGAGAACTGGGCGGAGCACGGTGCGATCGTCGACGCGGTGGCCCGGGGCGACGGCGAGCGCGCGCGTGCGCTCATGACGCTGCACACCGAGCGGTCGACGTCGGCGCACAGGCTGCGATTCTCCTCCGGCGGGGGACGGGCGGAACGTGTGAGGAACTCGCAACGTGCCGTAAACACTCCGAGCCTGCGGTATTAACACGGGCACCGTATACAAAGAGAGGGAAAAGCGGGGGTCGCTTTCTGCTGCCTTCAAAAGGTGAGCGATTGGAAAGTGGAAAGCGAAAGGCCCGCCCAGTTTTCCGGGCGGGCCTTTCGTGCTGCCGTTGTCAGACGGTTTCGGGGAGTTCCTCGAGCCCCTCGGAGACCAGCTTCGCGAGCCGGTCCAGGGCGGCGTCCGCGCCCTCGGCGTCGGCGGCGAGGACGATCTCCTCGCCGCCCTGGGCGCCGAGGCCGAGGACGGCCAGCATGGAGGCCGCGTTGACGGGGGAACCGTCGGCCTTGGCGATCGTCACCGGGACGCCTGTGGCCGTGGCGGCTCGGACGAAGATGGAGGCGGGGCGGGCGTGGAGACCCTCGGCCCAGCCGACGTTGACGCGGCGCTCAGCCATGTGATGCTGCCCTTCAGGTGTTCAAGGTTTCATGTTGTCTAGACCAGTCTTGTCTAGACCAGTTTCCCATATCGTGAAGCGTGGGTGTACGGCACCGTGCGCCGTCCCGTGTGGTCGTCGGACCGCGGCCTCGGCCCGACCTTCCGTCCTCCACAGACTGCCTCGCGCCGTTGTCGTACGCGAGCCGTACTCTGGGGCCCATGCAGACCTCGTCGGACCGGCACGAGTACCCCGCCCACTGGGAGGCCGACGTGGTGCTGCGCGACGGCGGCACCGCGCGCGTCCGCCCCATCACCGTTGATGACGCCGAGCGCCTGGTCAGCTTCTACGAGCAGGTCTCCGACGAGTCGAAGTACTACCGCTTCTTCGCGCCGTACCCTCGCCTGTCCGCCAAGGACGTCCACCGCTTCACGCACCACGACTTTGTGGACCGGGTGGGACTCGCGGCCACCATCGGCGGCGAGTTCATCGCCACCGTACGCTACGACCGGATCGGCGCCGGCGGAACACCCGCCTCGTCCCATCCGCCGCCCGCCACCACTCCTTCCGGAGGGCCCGTCGCGCCCGCCCCTCCCGTCTCCGACGAGGCCGAGGTCGCCTTCCTCGTCCAGGACGCCCACCAGGGACGCGGCGTCGCCTCCGCGCTGCTGGAACACATCGCCGCCGTCGCCCGCGAGCGCGACATCCGCCGCTTCGCCGCCGAGGTACTGCCCGCCAACACCAAGATGATCAAAGTGTTCATGGACGCCGGGTACACCCAGAAGCGCAGCTTCGAGGACGGCGTGGTCCGGCTGGAATTCGACCTCGAACCCACCGACCGCTCGCTCGCCGTGCAGTACGCGCGCGAGCACCGCGCGGAGGCGCGTTCCGTTCAGCGGCTGTTGCAGCCGGGCTCGGTGGCGGTCATCGGCACCGGCCGCACACCGGGAGGCGTCGGCCGCAGCATCCTCGGCAACATCCGGGACGCGGGCTACACCGGCCGGCTGTACGCCGTGAACAAGGCCTTCCCCGAGGACCTGAGGGAACTCGACCAGGTGCCCGCCCGCCGCTCGGTGCGCGACATCGACGGCCCCGTCGACCTCGCCGTCGTCACCGTGCCCGCCGAGCACGTGCCCGGGGTCGTCACCGAGTGCGGTGAGCACGGCGTGCAGGGCCTCGTCGTGATCTCCGCCGGGTACGCCGACAGCGGCCCCGAGGGACGTGAACGCCAGCGCGCCCTCGTGCGCCAGGCGCGCACGTACGGCATGCGGATCATCGGACCCAACGCCTTCGGGATCATCAACACCTCCCCGGATGTGCGGCTCAACGCCTCCCTCGCCCCCGAGACGCCGCGCCCCGGCCGGATCGGCCTGTTCGCCCAGTCCGGCGCCATCGGCATCGCCCTGCTGTCCCGGCTGCACCGGCGCGGCGGCGGGGTCACCGGCGTCACCGGGGTGTCGACCTTCGTCTCGTCCGGCAACCGGGCCGACGTCTCCGGCAACGACGTCCTCCAGTACTGGTACGACGACCCGGAGACCGACGTCGCGCTGATGTACCTGGAGTCCATCGGCAACCCGCGCAAGTTCACCCGCCTGGCCCGGCGCACGGCGGCGGTCAAGCCGCTGGTAGTGGTGCAGGGCGCCCGGCACGGCGGCGTGGCGCCACAGGGGCACGCGGTACGGGCGACGCGGCTGCCCCACGCGACGGTCTCCGCGCTGCTGAGGCAGGCCGGCGTGATCCGCGTCGACACGATCACCGACCTGGTCGACGCGGGGCTGCTCCTCGCCCGCCAGCCCCTGCCCGCCGGGCCGCGGGTGGCGATCCTGGGCAACTCCGAATCACTGGGACTGCTGACATACGACGCCTGCCTCTCCAAGGGGCTGCGGCCGCACCCGCCCCTGGACCTGACGACGGCGGCCTCGGCGGACGACTTCCACGCGGCTCTCTCCCGTGCCCTGGGCGACGACACCTGCGACGCGGTGGTGGTGACCGCCATCCCGGCGGTGGGGGAGGGGTCGGCGGGTGACGCGGCGCTGGCCGAGGCCCTGCGATCGGCGGCGGCCGCGGTGCCCGCCAAGCCGGTCCTGGTGGTCCACGTGGAACTGGGAGGTCTGGCGGAAGCCCTGTCCGCGGCGGCGAGCACGGCGCCGCAGGCGGCCCTGCCCGGCGAGGTGCGGACGACCTCGCCCGCCGGCCCCCGGGCCGCCCCGCCCGCGCGGCCCCGGGCGGCCGCGGCACCCGAGCCGAGGGCACCCGAGTCGCGGGCGCCCGAGTCGCGGGCGGCCGCGTCCGCTGAGAACGGGGCGATCCCGGCCGTCGGGTCGCAGGCGACCCCGGCTGCCGAGCGGCAGGCGGCCTCGCCCGCCGAGACCCGAGCGACCCCGTCCTCCGCGGCGGGTTCCGCCCGACCGGCCACTCCCGCGTCCGAGCCCGCCCGAGCCCCCGACGGAGCCCGCCCCATCCCCGCCTACCCCGCCGCCGAACGAGCCGTCCGCGCCCTCGCCCAGGCCGTCGCCTACGCCCAGTGGCGCCGCGACGCCGCCGACCCCGGCAAGGTGCCGGAGTACGAGGACATCGAGGAGAAGGGCACCGCCGAGCTGATAGCCGGGCACCTCGCGCGCGGGCAGGGGCTCACACTCGGCACGCGGGAGACCTGCGACCTGCTCGGCAGGTACGGCATCCACGTCCACCGCGCCCTGCCCGCCCCCACCCCCGACGACGCCGTCGCCGCCGCGCGGACCATCGGCTACCCCGTCGCCCTCAAGGCCACCGCCCCGCACCTGCGCCACCGCGCCGACCTGGGCGGTGTGCGGCTGGACCTCGCGGACGAGGAACAACTGCGACGGGCGTACGCGGAGTTGACCGAGCTGTTCGGCAAGCCCGCGGAGCTGCGCCCGGTGGTGCAGGGCATGGCACCGCGCGGCGTCGACACGGTCGTACGCGCGGTCATCGACCCGGCGGCCGGTGCCGTGCTCTCCTTCGGGCTCGCCGGGGCCGCCACCCAGTTGCTCGGCGACATGGCGCACCGGCTGATCCCGGTCACCGACCGGGAAGCCACCTCGCTCATCCGTTCGATCCGCACGGCGCCCCTGCTCTTCGGGTGGCGCGGCTCGGCCCCGGTCGACAGCTCCGCCCTGGAGGAGCTGCTGCTGCGGGTCTCCCGGCTGGTAGACGACCACCCGGAGGTCGTCGCGGTCACCCTGGAACCGGTCGTCGTCGCCCCGCGCGGCCTGAGCGTCCTCGGTGCCACCGTCCGCCTCGCGCCCCCTCCCGCCAGGGACGACCTCGGCCCGCGGACCCTGCCGGCGTACTGACGGCCCACGGCCCGGGACGGGTACCGCACGAGCGTGCCGCGCAGTCAGTGGGCCACCGTAGGATGGACGGCATGGCCAAGACCAGTACGACGACCCAGGGGCTGCGAGCGGCGATCGAGCGCAGCGGCTACTACCCGGCCCTCGTGGGCGAGGCGGTGGAGGCCGCCGTGGGCGGCGAGCCCGTCAGGTCGTACCTGGTCCACCAGGAGACGACGTTCGACCAGAACGAGGTGCGCCGGCACGTGACCGTCCTCGTGCTCACCGGCAACCGGTTCATCGTCAGCCACACCGACGAGCAGGCCGCCGACGACACCTCCCCGTCGCCGTACGCCACGACCTCCACGGAGTCCGTCAAGCTCGGCCGGATCTCGTCCATCGTCGTCAGCCGCGTGGTCGCCAACCCGGAGCAGTACAAGCCGGGCACGCTGCCCCGCGAGATCGTGCTGACCATCGGCTGGGGCGCCGTCTCCCGCATCGACCTGGAGCCCGCCGCCTGCGGCGACCCCAACTGCGAGGCGGACCACGGCTACACGGGCAGCTCGACGGCCGACGACCTGAGCCTGCGGGTCAGCGAGGCCGGAGACGGCCCGGAGACGGTGCGCCAGGCGCTCACCTTCGCCCAGGCCCTGTCCGAGGCGACCGCGGACTCCGCCCGCTGATGGTGCAGCCCGCCGCCTGGGACACCGCCCCGGAGCCCCTCCCCGTCGATTCCGCCCCCGTACCCGAGTACGGCAGCGGCTCGCTCGCCGACCTGCTGCCCACCCTCGCCGCCGGCCTCGGCGTCCCCGGCATGACCGCCGGCATCACGGAACTGGCCCCCGCCGACCGGAACTGCGTGTTCCTGATCGACGGCCTCGGCTGGGAGCAGTTGCGGGCGCACCCGGAGGACGCCCCCTTCATGAGTTCGCTCCTGAGCAGCTCACGCGGCGGCACCGGGCGCCCGATCACCGCCGGTTACCCGGCGACCACCGCGACCTCCCTCGCCTCCGTCGGCACCGGCCTGCCGCCGGGCGCCCACGGCCTGCCCGGCTACACGGTGCGTGATCCGGCCACCGGCGAGCTGATGAACCAGCTCCGCTGGCAGCCGTGGACCGCGCCGGGCCCCTGGCAGCCGTATCCCACGGTCTTCCACACCGCCCACGAGGCGGGTGTGCGCGCCGCCCAGGTCTCCTCCCCGACCTTCGCCAACACCCCGCTGACCAAGGTCGCGCTCAGCGGCGGCACGTTCCACGGGCGGCTGTCCGGCGAGGACCGCATGGACTGCGCCGCCGAGCAACTGGCCGGCGCCGACCGTGCCCTGGTCTACACGTACTACGCCGAGGTCGACGGCGCGGGCCACCGCTTCGGCGTCGACTCCGACACCTGGCGCGGCCAGCTCGGGCACGTCGACCGGCTGGTCCAGCGCCTCGCCGAGCAGCTACCGCCACGCAGCGCCCTGTACGTCACCGCCGACCACGGCATGATCGACGTGCCCTTCGACGAGGACCACCGCATCGACTTCGACGACGACTGGGAGCTGAAGGCGGGCGTCGCCCTCCTCGGCGGCGAGGGCCGCGCCCGGCACGTGTACGCCGTCCCCGGTGCGGCGAACGACGTGCTGACCTGCTGGCGCGAGGTGCTCGGCGAGCAGTTCTGGGTGGCGTCGCGGGACGAGGCGATCGCGGCGGGCTGGTTCGGCCCCCGCATCGACGACCGGGTGTACGACCGCATCGGCGACGTGGTCGCCGCCGCCCGGGACGACGTCCTGCTCATCGCCTCCGAGCGGGAGCCGAAGGAGTCGGCGATGGTCGGCAACCACGGGTCGATGACCCCTGCCGAGCAACTCGTCCCCCTGCTCGAAGTACGCTCCTGAAGCCCTCCTCCACGCCCTGCCCCGCCCCCGCCGCCGCTGTCGAAAGGTGCTCGACCCCTCATGTCCGAGCTGGTCTTCTTCTCCGGAACGATGGACTGCGGGAAGTCGACACTGGCTCTCCAGATCGAGCACAACCGCTCGGCACGCGGCCTGGTCGGCATGATCTTCACCCGGGACGACCGCGCGGGCGAGGGCAAGCTCTCCTCCCGCCTCGGCCTGGTCACCGACGCGGTGGAGGTCGAGGACGGACAGGACCTGTACGCCTACCTCGTCGACCACCTCTCGCAGGGCGGTCGCGCGGATTACGTGATCGCGGACGAGGCGCAGTTCCTCGCGCCGGACCAGATCGACCAGCTCGCGCGCGTGGTCGACGATCTCGGCATCGACGTGTACGCCTTCGGCATCACCACCGATTTCCGCTCCAAGCTCTTCCCCGGCTCCCAGCGCCTGGTCGAACTCGCCGACCGCGTCGAGGTGCTCCAGGTCGAGGCCCTGTGCTGGTGCGGTGCCCGCGCCACGCACAACGCCCGCACCGTGGGCGGCGTCATGGTCGTCGAGGGGGCCCAGGTGGTCGTCGGCGACGTGGCCCAGTCCCCCGACGAGGTCGGCTACGAAGTGCTGTGCCGACGGCACCACCGGCGCCGTACGACCGCCGCGACGGCCCACGCCGCGGCGCTGTCGCCGGACGTGCTGCCGGTATCACCCGCCTGAGCGCCCCAGGGACCCCGCGCCCGTGCCCCGACGGCCCTCCAGCAGTGACAACCGCGCCCCCTCCGGATCCGCCACCAACGCCACCCGGCCGTGAGGCGTGTCCTGGACGGGCTTGAGTACATGCCCGCCGAGATCGGCGAGGTGCTCCAGGGACTCCTCCGCGTCGGCCACCTCGAAGTACGTCATCCAGTGCGGCCCCCGGTCGCGGGGCAGGGCGTTTCCGACACCGTGGATACCGGCGACGGGGCGGCCTTCGAGGCGAAGGGTCACGTAGTCGAGGTCCGCGGAGACCTCCGGCACCAGTTCGAAGCCGAACACCGTCTCGTAGAACTTCGCGACACTCGCCGACTCGGCGGTCACCAGCTCGTTCCACGCCGGTGTGCCGGGTACGTCGGTGACGGCCGTGCCGAGGTGCGCCGCAGCCTGCCAGATGCCGAAGACGGCGCCCGACGGGTCGGAGCAGAGGGCCAGGCGACCGGCCGCGCCCGCGTCCAGCGGGCCCACGCCGAGCGTGCCACCGCACAGGCGTACCGTTTCGGCCGTCCGGTTGACGTCGTCGGAGGCGAAGTAGGGCGTCCACGCGATCGGCAACTGCCGGTCCGGGGGCAGTTGGCCGATACCCGCCACCTCGCGCCCGTCGAGCAGGGCCCGCACATAGGGGCCCAACTGCTGCGGGCCGGGCTGGAACTCCCAGCCGAACAGTGTGCCGTAGAACTCCTGGGTCGCGGCCGGCCCGTGCACCATCAGACTCACCCAGCAGGGTGTGCCGGGCGTGCGCCGGGCGTTCGTCTCGCCGTTCCGGCCGGCCGACCCCCGTGCGTCGGTCATCGTCACTCTCTTCTCGGCCCTTCGCGGGCCGTGCGTCCGCTTCCGCTCTGACGGACCTTCGCGCCGATGCCGGCACCGGGCCTGGTGCCGCGCGCTTCGGGCGCGCCCGTGGGGCAGCCCGGCTGCCCGGGTGGCACAGCTTGTGCCCGAACCCGTACGCCTCGTGATCGGTACTGTCCGGCGGGCAGAGTAGCCCGACATCGACGCGGCGGCCACTCGGTAGGCCAGGATGGGGCCATGAACGCCATCATCTCCGCATCCGAACTCGAGAACGAACTGGCGGACGGGAACCCGCCCGTCCTGCTCGACGTCCGCTGGCAACTGAGCACGGCCAAGGCGGCCGGCGCCGCGCCCTTCGACGGCGGGGCCGCGTACGCGGCAGGGCATCTTCCCGGTGCCGTCTTCGTGGACCTGGACAGGGAACTCGCCTCCGCACCCGGCGGGCGCGGTCGCCATCCGCTGCCCGACGTGGCGGAGTTCGGCGCGGCTATGCGCCGGGCGGGCGTGTCGTCCGGCCGGCCGGTCGTCGTGTACGACGGGGGGCAGGGGTGGGCGGCGGCCCGCGCCTGGTGGCTGCTGCGCTGGACGGGTCACCCGAACGTGCGGGTCCTGGACGGCGGGTTGCCGGCCTGGGAGGCGGCGCTGTCGACGGACGTCCCCGCGCCCGCGGAGGGCGACTTCACTCCGGAGCCGGGCGCGGCGGGTCTGCTGGACGCCGACGGGGCCGCCGCCCTGGCCCGCTCCGGGCTGCTGCTCGACGCCCGCGCGGGGGAGCGTTACCGGGGCGAGGTCGAGCCGATCGATCGGGTCGGTGGTCACATCCCGGGGGCCGTGTCCGCGCCGACGACGGACAACGTGGCGGCGGACGGCCGGTTCCGGCCGGCGGATGAACTGCGGGCGCGCTTCAAGGCGTTGGGCGCCACGGAGGACGATGAGGTGGGCGTGTACTGCGGCTCGGGCGTGTCGGGCGCCCACGAGGTGCTGGCGCTGGCGGTGGCGGGCATCCCGGCGGCGCTGTACGTGGGCTCGTGGTCGGAGTGGTCGTCGGACCCGGGCCGGCCGGTCGCGGTGGGGCCGGACCCGCAGTAGACCGGGGGAGGGAGCGGCGCGCGGGCTTCCGAGCAGGTGGGGACGTCCCCGAGCAGCGTTGACGACGGCATGGTGGGATCGGCTCCGAGCGGAGCCGATTTTGAGCGGAGCCGATGAGGGCGTGGCGGTGCGGGTCCCGGGCGACGAAGCCGCGGCGGCGGGCCCCGCCGCCCGGCAGGTCGGACGAGCGTGACCGGGGGCGCACCCGCGTGGGCGTGCCCCCGGTCACGCTCGTCGAAGGCCGCTCTACTCCTGCTTCTTCCGCCGCGTCCCGAACACGATCTCGTCCCAGCTCGGCACCGCCGCCCGGCGGCCCGGGCGGACGCCGTCGGCCTCGGCCTGACGGTCGGTGGAGCCGGTGAGGCGGTCGCGGTGGCTGGCCACGGAGCGCGGCATGAGCACGTCCGCATAGGCCGACCCCGCCGACGCCGCAGGTGCCGGGGGCTCCTCCACCTCGGGCTCCTCGACCGGTTCCTCCGCCGGTTCCGGAGCGCGCTCGGGCACCACCAGGTCGCCACGGAAGCTCGGTACCGCCTCCAGCAGGCTGGTGAGGGAGTCGCGTTCGCGTTCGGCCGACGCGGTGGCCGCGGTCTCCTCGGCCGGCTCGGACGGCGGCGGAGGCAGGCTCGGCCGCTCCCGCTGTTCCCGGTCGAGAGTGCGGTCCAGCGGCCGGTCGCGTGGCAGCCGGGCGATGCGCGGGACGAACGGGAAGCTCGGCTCGGGCGCGGCGAGGTCGTCGTCGGACTCGCCGATCAGCGTGCGTGCCTCGGCGTCGACGGCCTGGACGAGTCGCCGGGGCGGGTCGTAGGTCCAGCTCGCCGAGTGCGGCTCACCCGCGACCAGGTAGACCAGCAGGACTTCCCAGGTGCCGTCGTCGCGGCGCCAGGAGTCCCACTGGACGGTGTCCTTGTCGGCGCCGCGCAGCAGCAGCCGTTCCTGGACGGCCTCGCCGAGGGGCGGCCCGGAGTTCTCGCCGGGACGACGGACGGGGGTCTTGCGGGCCCGCTCCGCCATGAACGCGCGCTCGGCCAGCACGGGTCCCTCGAAACGCCGTACGCGGTCGACGGGGATGCCGGCCATCTGGGCGACCTCTTCCGCGGTCGCGCCGGCTCGTATACGGGCCTGGATGTCGCGGGGGCGGAGATGACTCTCCACCTCGATCTCGATCTGGCCGAGGCGGGGACGGTCGCCGCGTACGGCGGCCCGGAGCCGCTCGTCGATCGGAAGCGTGTACTCCGTGCTGTCCGCAGCCTTCAGCACCAGTCGTGTGCCGTCATTCGAGACGGCCACGACACGCAGTTCGGGCATGGGGACCTCCCGGGTGGTGCCTGCCGACGTCACGTGCGTCGCTGCTCCCGCTCTGTCGAGTGTGGCCTGCCCGGGTGCAGCCTGCCACAACCTTGCCGAGTTGCCCGGCGTGTCGGGCACGGGCCCTGGATCGCCGTTATGGCACGGTTACCTATTCGCAACGCTAAGTGACCAACTGCGTCACCCTGTGCAACTAGCCCCCTCCCGGCGGTCCTTCAAGATCCTGAACCCCCTGTCGGGAGACCGGACCCAGGGCTCGCAACAGTACTCCATTCGGGCCACGTGCGTGGATTGGCGCGCCGCCCAACTTCTGACGAGAGGCGGCACTTGGCCGCCCCGGCCGGATTTTCGCGATCTTGGACGTGGCGTACTTCACGGAATCGCCAGAAACGGAACTAATGGTTTCGTCCGCACGTCCCTTTCTCGTGCAGTTGATCGATCATGTATGGGAAAGACAGGCAAGGTCCGGTGATGCACGAAAAGCCCGATGACGCAGGCGAGATGGATGCGCGTACGGAGGTGAAGGCCAAGCGAATCGACCTGAGCATGCCCCAGGTCGCCGGCAGTGCCCTCGCGGCGGTGGTGGCCGCGAAACTCGCCTCCTCCTTCGGCGTGTACGGCACGATCCTCGGGGCCGGCCTGATCAGTGTGGTGGCCACGTGCGGAGGGTCGGTCCTCCAGCACTTCTTCAAGCGCACCGGCGAGCAGATCAGGGTCAAGCGCTCCGTCGGCGCCGTGCGGGCGGGCGGGCGGGCCGCACCGGTTCCGGGCGGGTTCACCGAGGGCACCGTCTACCGTGCGCGGACCAAGGGCTGGAAGCGCCCGGTGATCGCGGCGGCCCTCGTCTTCGGCGTCACCATGGCCGGGATCACCACGTACGAACTCGTCTCCGGCGAGAGCCTGAGCGGCGGCCGCAGCACCACCGTCGGCAGCGCCCTCACCGGCCACGACAAGTCCGCGTCGGACCCGGGGGAGTCGGGCGGTTCCGGTGGGTCCGAGTCGGGCGGTTCCGGTGGGTCCGAGGAGGGCTCGCAGGGCGATCAGGACGACCGGGGCAACCAGGACTCCGACGGGACCGGCGGCTCGACGGGCTCCGGCTCCGGCGACGACACCCCGGCGGCCACCCCGTCCGGACCCCCGGGCGAAGCCGGCGACGGCGCGTCGTCGGGCGGCACCTCCACCGAGGACGGCGGTACGGAGCCCAGCGCGACGCCCACCCCGGAGGCCACCGGGACCGACGGCTCCGGCGACGCCACGAGCCCGGCCCCCGACGCCTCGGCTACGGTCCCAGTACCCGGCGCAGGTAGTCGTTCCGGAACAGCCGGTCAGGATCTAGACGGTTCCGCAGCGCCGTGAACTCGCCGAAGCGCGGATACACCCGGGAGAGGTACTCGGCGTCCCTGGTGTGGATCTTGCCCCAGTGCGGCCGCCCCTCGTGCGCCGTGAAGATGCGTTCGGCGGCGGTGAAGTACGCCTGGTAGGGCGTGCCCCGGAACATGTGGACGGCGATGTACGCGCTGTCGCGGCCCGATGCCGTGGACAGCGTGATGTCGTCGGCCGGAGCCGTACGGACCTCGACCGGGAAGCTGATCCGGAGCCGGGACCGGTCCACCATCGCCCTCAGCTCACGCAGGATCTCGACGACGGCCTCGTGCGAAACGGCGTACTCCATCTCAACGAAACGCACCCGGCGCGGAGAAGTGAAGACCTTGTAGGGGGTGTCCGTGTACGTCCGCGCGGACAGCGCCCTGCTGGAGATCCGGGCGATCGAGGGAATGGTGGCGGGCACCGCGCGGCCGACCCAGTTGGCCGCCTGGAAGACGCCGTTGGACAGGAACTCGTCCTCGAACCAGCCCTGGAGCCGCCCCACCGGCTGATCGGGGCCGGCACTGCGGTTGTTGCGCTTGGTGTTGGTGCTCCCGGTGTGCGGGAACCAGTAGAACTCGAAGTGCTCGTTCTCGGTCCACAGTTCGTCGAAGTCGGCGAGGACCCGGTCGAACGGCATCGGCTCCTCGCGGGCCGTGAGCAGGAAGATCGGCTCCACGGCGAAGGTGATCGCGGTGACGACGCCCAGCGCGCCCAGGCCGATCCGGGCGGCGGCGAACACCTCGGGGTTCTCCCGCTCGGAACAGGTCAGCACCGAGCCGTCCGCCGTAACCAGCTCCAGGCCCCGGATCTGGGCGGCGATCGAGGCCGAGTCGCGTCCCGTGCCGTGGGTGCCGGTACTGGTGGCCCCGGAGACGGTCTGCTCCATGATGTCGCCCATGTTCGTCAGCGACAGGCCCTCCCGCGCGAGGGCCAGGTTGAGCCTCTTGAGCGGTGTGCCGGCCTCGACCGTGACCGTCATGGCGTCCCGATCAATATCGCGGATGCCGGTCAGCAGTTGAGGGCGTATCAACACACCGTCCGTCGCGGCTATGGACGTGAAGGAGTGTCCGGTGCCGACGGCCTTGACCGGCAGTCCGTCCCCGGCCGCCCGGCGAACGGCCTCGGCCAGTTCGTCCACGGAGGCGGGAGTGACCTCCCGCGCGGGGCGCGCGGAGACGTTGCCGCCCCAGTTACGCCATGTGCCGTTCTTCCCGCTCGTCATCCCGCTCGCCGTGCGTGTACTGCTCAACGGTCCCTCCCCGACGCGGATCCGGCCGCTTGAGCCGGCGGTACCCGAGGAAACCGACCGCGACCGCGACGGCCCCGGCCACCGCCGGAACCCCGTATCCCGCACGCGCCCCGGAGGCGTCGATCACCCAGCCGCCCGCGGAGGAGCCGAGCGCGACCCCGACCGCGAGGCCGGTGCTCACCCAGGTCATGCCCTCGGTGAGCTGCGTGCGTGGTACGTGCTCTTCGATGAGGGACATCGTCGTGATCATCGTGGGAGCGATGGACAGACCCGCAACGAACAGCGCCGCGGCCAGAAACAGCAGGTTTCCGACCAGTAGGAGGGGGATCATACTCACGGCCATCGCACAGACGCCCAGCAACCAGCGCCGTTCCGGCGGTCCGGCGAAGCGCAGCAGCCCGAAGACCATGGCCGCCGTGCACGAACCCGCCGCGTACAAGGCGAGCACCAGGCTGGCCGCGGCCTTGTGCCCCTCCTCCTCGGCGAAGGCCACGGTGACCACGTCGATGGCCCCGAAGATCGTGCCCGTCGCCACGAACGTGGTGACCAGGACCTGAAGCCCCCGGGAGCGCAGTGCGGTGCCGCCGCCCCTGTGCTCGCGCGGATGCGGTTCCGGCTCGGTGGCACGCTGCGCGGTCAGCCAGAAGACACCCGTGGCCAGGAAGCAGGCGGCGAGCAGCGGTCCGGCCTCCGGGAACCAGGCCGTGGACAGGCCGATGGAGATGATCGGTCCGAAGATGAAGCAGATCTCGTCCACCACGGACTCGAAGGAGTACGCGGTGTGCAACTGGGGGGTGCCCCGGTACAGGGCCGCCCAGCGGGCCCGGACCATCGCGCCGAGGCTCGGCACGCAGCCGATGCCGACGCACGCGACGAACAGCACCCAGTCCGGCCACCCGTAGTGCGCGGCCGGCAGCAGCACGGCCGCCGCGGTGAGCGACACGAGGGTCGCCGGGCGCAGCACCCGTCGCTGGCCGTACCGGTCCACCAGGCGGGAGACCTGCGGCCCGGCCACGGCGGCGGCGAGCGCGATGGTGGCCGACAGGGCCCCGGCCAGTCCGTACCGCCCGGTGAGCTGCGAGATCATCGTCACCACGCCGATGCCCATCATCGACAGTGGCATGCGGCCGAGGAAGCCCGCGGTCGAGAAGGCCTTGGTGCCGGGGGCGGCGAACAGGGCGCGGTAGGGGCTGGGCAACGAGGTCTCCGGGAACGACTCGGTACAGCTCAGTAAGGTGCGAACGCAGTCGATACAGCTTACTCGTCGGGTCGCGCGGAAACACCCCCGCGGACCTGGCCGAACGCACCCTCGGTACCCCACCGTTTCCCCGCTGTCAGTGCCGGGTGGCAGGATCGAGACATGCCAGACGTGCTCGATGCCAGCCCCTACGACGCCCTGCTCCTGCTCTCGTTCGGCGGCCCGGAGGGCCCGGACGACGTGGTCCCGTTCCTGGAGAACGTGACGCGCGGACGCGGCATCCCCAAGGAACGCCTCAAGGAAGTCGGTCAGCACTACTTCCTCTTCGGCGGGGTCAGCCCCATCAACGACCAGAACCGCGCCCTGCTGGACGCCCTCCGCAAGGACTTCGCCGAGCACGGCCTGGACCTGCCGGTCTACTGGGGCAACCGCAACTGGGCGCCGTACCTGACGGACACCCTTCGGGAAATGGTCCGCGACGGCCGCCGCCGCATCCTCGTGCTCGCCACCAGCGCCTACGCCTCGTACTCGGGCTGCCGGCAGTACCGCGAGAACCTCGCGGACGCGCTCGCCGCCCTGGAGGCGGAGGGACTGGAGTTGCCGGAGATCGACAAGATCCGGCACTACTTCAACCACCCGGGCTTCGTCGAGCCCATGGCCGACGGAGTCGTCCGGTCCCTGGCCGAGCTGCCCGAGGAGGTCCGGGACGGCGCGCACATCGCCTTCTCGACCCACTCGATCCCCACCTCCGCCGCGGACACCTCCGGGCCGCTCGAGGAGCACGGTGACGGCGGAGCGTACGTACGCCAGCACCTGGACGTGGCGCAGGTGATCGCCGACGCAGTCCGCGAGCGCACCGGCGTCGACCACCCCTGGCAGCTCGTCTACCAGTCGCGGTCGGGCGCCCCGCACATCCCGTGGCTGGAGCCCGACATCTGCGACCACCTGGAGGAGCGCCACGCGGCCGGCGCCCCCGCTGTGGTCATGGCCCCCATCGGTTTCGTCTCCGACCACATGGAGGTCCTGTACGACCTCGACACGGAGGCCACGGCCAAGGCGGAGGAGCTGGGTCTGCCGGTGCGCCGCTCCGCCACCGTCGGCGCCGACCCGCGGTTCGCCGCCGCGGTCCGGGACCTCGTTCTGGAGCGGGCCGCCGACGAGCGCGGGCAGGAGGTCGCCCCGTGCGCGCTCGGCGCGCTCGGCGCGAGCCACAACCTGTGCCCGGTCGGCTGCTGCCCCGCCCGTGCCCCACGCCCCGCCGCCGCGGGCGCCGACAGCCCTTACGCATGAGGAGCCCCGTGACCGACGTGACGCCCGACCCCCTCCATGCCGAGCTGCTGAAGATCGCCCAGGAGGCCGCGCACCGCGCGGGCGAGCTGCTGCGCGACGGCCGCCCGGCCGACCTCGCGGTCGCCGCAACCAAGTCCAGTCCGATCGACGTGGTCACCGAGATGGACATCGCGGCGGAGAAGCTGATCACCGGCTTGATCGCCGACCGCCGCCCCGACGACGGCGTCCTCGGCGAGGAGGGCTCCGCCACCGAGGGCACGAGCGGTGTCCGCTGGGTCATCGACCCGCTCGACGGCACGGTCAACTACCTGTACGGACTGCCCACCTGGGCGGTCTCGGTCGCCGCCGAGCAGGATGGCGAGCGGGTGGCCGGGGTGGTCGTGGCCCCGATGAGGGGTGAGGCGTACCACGCGGTACTGGGCGGTGGAGCCTGGATGACGGGAGCCTGGGAGGGCGAACGCAGGCTCGCCTGCCGCCCCGCGGCACCGCTCGACCAGGCGCTGGTCTCCACCGGTTTCAACTACGTCGCCGACGTCCGCGCCGAACAGGCCGACATCGCGCGGCGGCTCATTCCGCTGGTGCGCGACATCCGGCGCGGCGGCTCGGCCGCGATCGACCTGTGCGACGTGGCCGCTGGACGACTCGACGGCTACTACGAGCGCGGGCTGCACCCCTGGGATCTCGCGGCGGGCGACCTGATCGCCCGGGAAGCGGGCGCGGTGACCGGTGGACGCCCCGGTGAGCGTCCGTCCGGCGATCTGACGATCGCGGCCACCCCGGACGTGTTCGGGCCCCTCCAGCGGCTCCTGGTGGACTTCGGCGCGTAGGCCCGGCCGGCGCGGACGGGGTGGGGCGGATCGGGTCGGGATCGGATCGGGTCGAGCGGTGCGCCCGACCAGCGCGGCAGGAAGCGCCGCCTCCCTCATCCCGGTGTCTGCGGCGTGATCCGCGCAGGACAGGATCCAGCGCCGACTGCCCGTACGGCCGACCGGCACAGGGAGGGGCAGCGGCTGACGCTCCCCGGCGGCGCTCCGCCGTGGGCGGTTGCCGTCGTCGGGGCAGGATCTCCGACTGACGCGGCCCGAGGCCGACCCGCTGGGCGTTGTACCCCGCGCGGTTCGGAGCGGGTGTTCGTCGTGGCGCCCGTCGGGCCGCGGTGTGCGGCAGCCCGGTGCTGTCCGGTGCGCCGTCCAGCGGGACCCCTGGGGCCGCTCGGTGTTGGTGACCTCGGTGGTGGCCGGTCGGGCCGCGGCCTTCGTGTGTTCCGGTGCTGATGTCCGGAGCCCGGTCCGGCGGGGCCTTCGCGCGGTTTGCCGCCTGACGTGGTTCTCCTGCGGCTCGACGACGGCCTCCTCGGGCGATGGCACGGACTCGCGGGTGTGGGTGGTGGAACGTCCCTGTGCGGGCGGTGGCGTGTGGCGGCGGCGCGTCCCTGGGGCGGGTTGCGCGGCACGGTGTCGGCGGGTGCCGCTGAGCCCGCCTCCCAAGCGACTGCCTTCCTAAGCGCTCGGCTTCGCTCGAGCGGGTCTCATCGCCCGGTGGCACGGCTGCCCGCGGCAGGCCCGCTCCGACGGCCTGGTGCCGCCCGGCCGGGGCGGCACCGGCGTGCGGTCCCTCCGGCGTGCGGTCCCTCCGGCGGGCCGTCCACCCTCGTACCCCCGCTCGCGCCGGGCGTCCCGGCCCCCGCCCGCTCACCGCCGGACGGCAGCACGCACGACGAGGCCCCGGCGCCGGATCGACCGGATGCCGGGTTCTACTGATCCCCGCAACACCCTGGAGTTCAGGGAGCTGCGGGGATCGTGGATTTTGAGGTGCTGAAGGCGAAGTTCTTCGAGGCGCTGGATCGGGAGGGCGGCAGCGTCACCGCTGCTGCTCGCGCGGTCGGAGTGAACCGCAATACGGCGTTCGGATGGGCCCGCCAGGCTGGTGTCCGCGGTCGCGGTAAGTCCGGCACGTCTGGGCATCCCGGTCGGGCGGAGTACGAGCGGCTGCGTGCGGCCGGAGTCCGACGCCGGGATGCCGCCGCGCAGGTCGGTGTCCACGTGCGCACGGCCCACGACTGGGACCAGGGCATCCGGCAGATCGGCCATTCGCGACTGCGCCCTGACGGCCGCCTGATCGTCTATAAGACCGGTGTGACCATCATCCAGCCGCCTCTCGCGGCGGTCGACGCGCCGCTGCACCCCAGGTTCCTGAACGTGGCCGAGCGGGAGACGATCGCCGACATGCACCGGGCCGGCCACTCGCTGGGGGCGATCGGGCGGGCTCTGGGACGGCCGGCGTCCACGGTCAAACGGGAGATCGACGCCCGGGCAGTCGACGGCGTCTACCGGCCGCACCGGGCCCAGCGGACCTGGGCCGAGAGCCGGTCACGGCCCAAGACCTCGAAGCTCGCCGCAGACGGGCCGCTGCGTCGATACGTTGAGGACAAGCTGCGCGAACGCTGGTCTCCAGAGCAGATCAGTCACGCTGTGGTCATCGAGTTCCCCGACGACGAGAGCATGCGGGTGAGTCCGGAGACGATCTACCAGGCCATCTACGTCCAGGCCCGAGGCGGCCTGCGCCGTGAGATCGCGGTCGCACTGCGCAGCGGTCGCACCCGCCGCAAGCCTCACCGCAGCCCGGAGCAGCGCACTCGCCGCTTCGTCGACGAGATGGTGATGATCTCCGAGCGGCCTGCCGAGGTGGAAGACCGGGCGGTTCCCGGCCACTGGGAAGGCGATCTGATCGTCGGTCCCCGCAGCGACAGCGCGATCGTCACCCTGGTCGAGCGCTCCACCCGCTACGTCATGCTCGGACACCTGCCCGGCGGACACACCGCCGAGGAAGTCCGCGACGTGCTGGTGCCGCTGATCCAGACCCTGCCCGAGCACCTGCGCGGCTCGCTGACCTGGGATCAGGGCTGCGAGATGGCCTCCCACAAGCAGCTCACCGTCGCCACGGGAGTGCCGGTCTACTTCTGCGATCCGCACTCCCCCTGGCAACGCGGGTCGAATGAGAACACGAACGGCCTGCTGCGGCAGTACTTCCCCAAGGGCACCGACCTGTCCGCGCACAGCGCCGAAGACCTCGAACACGTTGCCCAACAACTCAACGGCCGGCCACGCAAAACGCTCGGCTGGAGAACCCCAGCCGAGTGCCTGCGTGATCTACTGACAGCCGCGTAAGCCATCAGGTGTTGCGAGGACCCCGAGAATCCGCCGATCCCGCCGGGGCCTCGTCGCTCACGGGCAGATCAGACGCCGGTCGCGCCGACCTCCACACCGTGCTCGGCAGCGAGACGGCGCAGGTCGTCGAGCTCTCCCAGCTCCACCTCGACGAGGAACTCGTCCCCCTCGTCGCGGGCCCGGGACAGGTCGGACTCGGTCGTCTTTATGCGCTGCAGAAGTCCTGCGGTGAAAGCGTCCATGCTGCGCCCCCTCGTCCTGGGTCGTGGGTCGGTGGCACGGGGGTGTGCCGTTCGGAAGGGACGATCACGTCTCCGGTGGAGTGCCCAGCGCTGCCCTGCCGGGCGGCGACGATGCCGGACACCCACGCCCGCTCTGCGGAAGCGGACCGCGGCGTACCGCGCGGTAACGCGGTACAGGCAGAGCGTGATCGCGGGGTGTAAAGCCGTCCTCCCCCCACTCCCTTCCGCGGAAACCTCAACCGCGCGAGAAAATCCCGCATTCCCGCGTCCGCCGCCTTTCCCGGCCCGGCCGGCCGGCGCGGGCCGCTTCGGGACCGGCACCGGTTCCCCACCCGCCTTACAGCCGACTTATGGCCGAAAAGGGCAGGATGGAGGCAACACCCACCAACCCCCTGCCCTCGTGCGTCCGAGAAGCGCTACGCGGGTGGACACAGGAAGGACAAGCGACGTGCGCGTACTCGTCGTCGAGGACGAGCAACTGCTCGCCGATGCGGTGGCCACCGGACTGCGCCGGGAGGCCATGGCCGTCGACGTCGTGTACGACGGTGCGGCCGCCCTGGAGCGCATCGGCGTCAACGACTACGACGTGGTCGTCCTCGACCGCGACCTCCCGCTCGTGCACGGCGACGACGTCTGCCGCAAGATCGTCGAGTTGGGCATGCCCACGCGCGTGCTGATGCTCACGGCCTCCGGTGACGTCAGCGACCGGGTCGAGGGCCTCGAGATCGGCGCCGACGACTATCTGCCCAAGCCCTTCGCGTTCAGCGAGCTCATCGCGCGCGTGCGCGCCCTGGGCCGGCGCACCAGCATGCCCCTGCCGCCCGTCCTGGAGCGTGCCGGCATCAAGCTCGACCCGAACCGGCGTGAGGTCTTCCGGGACGGCCAGGAGGTGCAGCTCGCCCCCAAGGAGTTCGCCGTGCTGGAGGTGCTCATGCGCAGCGAGGGCGCGGTCGTCTCCGCGGAGCAGTTGCTGGAGAAGGCCTGGGACGAGAACACCGACCCGTTCACCAACGTCGTGCGCGTGACGGTGATGACCCTGCGCCGCAAGCTGGGCGAGCCGCCCGTCATCGTCACCGTCCCCGGCTCCGGCTACCGGATCTGATCGACCGTGGCGACGACACCCGCGCCCCCCGGGGCGCCTCCGAAGCCCACCTGGGACCCGCGGTCGGCCACCCCGCTGCCGTGGCTGCGGCCCACCATCCGGATAAGGCTCACGCTGCTGTACGGCGGCATGTTCCTGATCGCCGGGATACTGCTGCTGTCGATCATCTACCTGCTCGCCGCCCAGGCGGTACGCACCGGCAACCAGCCGCTCTACAAGATCGTCGATTTCCAGGACCTCCAGGTCGCGAGCAACGACTGTCCCGGAGTCACCAACGGCAACCTGTCGCTGTCGCAGTTCAACGCCGCGATCAGCGACTGCATCGACCACCAGCGCCAGGTCGCCCTGGACCGACTGCTCAGCCGCTCGCTACTGGCCCTGCTGGGCCTCGCCGTGATCGCGTTCGCCTTCGGCTACGCCATGGCCGGGCGCGTCCTGTCGCCACTGGGCCGGATCACCCGCACCGCGCGCGCGGTGGCGGGTTCGGACCTCTCCCGGCGGATCGAGCTGGACGGCCCGGACGACGAACTGAAGGAACTGGCGGACACCTTCGACGACATGCTGGAGCGGCTGCAGCGCGCCTTCACCGCCCAGCAGCGCTTCGTCGGCAACGCCTCCCACGAGCTGCGCACACCGCTGGCGATCAACCGCACCCTCCTGGAAGTGCACCTCTCCGATCCGAACGCCCCGGTGGAGCTCCAGCAGCTCGGCAAGACGCTGCTGGCCACCAACGAACGCAGCGAGCAGCTCGTCGAGGGCCTGCTGCTGCTCGCCCGCAGCGACAACCAGATCGTCGAGCGCAAGCCGGTCGACCTCGCCGAGGTGGCCGGCCAGGCCATCGACCAGGTGCGTGCGGAGGCGGACACCAATGACGTGGAGATCCGGGGTACGCGGGAGCCCGCCGTGGTCCAGGGCAACGGCGTCCTGCTGGAGCGCATCGCCCTGAACCTGGTGCAGAACGCCGTGCGCTACAACGTGGCCGGACAGGGCTGGGTGGAGGTCACCACCGCGGTCGAGAACGGCCATGCGGTCCTGGTGGTCACCAACACGGGCCCGGTGGTGCCGGCGTACGAGATCGACAACCTCTTCGAGCCGTTCCGGCGGCTGCGGACCGAGCGCACGGGCAGCGACAAGGGCGTGGGCCTCGGCCTGTCGATCGCGCGGTCCGTGGCCCGGGCGCACGGCGGGCACATCTACGCACAGCCGTGCGAGGGCGGAGGGCTCGTGATGCGTGTGACGCTCCCCGTCTGAGATCATGACCCCGACATCTCACCGAGACCCAAGGATGTTCGCTTTGGGCGGAATTCGCAGGCCATCGGACCTGGAGTCGCCTGTGTGATCGATCACAGCGGAGACTTTCCCGCCATTCACTCTCGGTGATCATGCACCCTGTCGGAAAGCCGGGAAAATCCCGGTTTTCAGGGGTCCTGATCACGGGAAGTACACGGTGGGACGCCTTTGAAGTGCGGTATTAGGACCGTGTACGGTCCCCATCGCCATCCAAGCCGATCACTCATGAGGGGTCCGGTTGGGTGTCGATTGAGTAACAGACCTTGATGTGAGGCAAAATCTCCGCCTCAGGTCGGGCACAAGTCCGGCCTCTCACGCGTTACGTGCGCTGGAGACACCCGCAGACACCCAGAGGGGGAGAGCGACCATGGCAACCGATTACGACACTCCACGCAAGACCGACGACGACGTCGACTCGGACAGCCTCGAAGAGCTGAAGGCCAGGCGGAACGACAAGTCCGCCTCGGCCGTCGACGTCGACGAGTTCGAGGCCGCGGAAGGCCTCGAACTTCCCGGCGCCGACCTCTCGAACGAGGAACTGGCCGTCCGTGTACTTCCGAAGCAGCAGGACGAGTTCACCTGCATGAGCTGCTTCCTGGTGCACCACCGCAGCCAACTGGCCCGGGAGAAGAACGGCCAGCCGATCTGCCGCGACTGCGACTGAGGCGGGGTCGGCCGTGACTGGCTCGACCCCTCCCTGGAAGCGCCGCTTCTCCCGGCGGGAAGCGGACCAAGGACCGTCCGACGGTCCCTACAGCGCGCGTGACGACGAGCGGGGCCCGACCGATACGGGGACGGCCTCGCTCGAATCAGTGGTCGACCGGGGTGACCTCCCGGCGACCGCTCAGACGCCGGCGCCCGCTGCCCGGCGCCGGGCAGCGGCGTACCGGCACAAGGCGCGCCAGGGCGTCCGCACCGGCGGCCAGCGCGCCAGGGCCGCCCTGGCGCACCTCGCCGACCGGATCATCGATCTGGCCCCGCGTGTGCCCGTACGGGACCTGGCGACGCTCCGCGGGCAGTTCCCGGGGCTCGGACCCGAGGAGCTCGCCGACCGGCTGGTGGCGGGCGCCGCCAAGGGCACCGCGACCGTCGGCGCGGGCATCGGCGCGGCCGCGATGATGCCCGTACCGCCGGCGATGCCCGCGGAACTGGCCGCCGAGATCACCGGCGTCGCGGCGATCGAACTGAAGATGATCGCCGAACTCCACGAGGTCTACGGCGTACGACCGCCCGGCAACCTCGCGCAGCGCAGCACCGCGTACCTGAACTCCTGGTCGGACGAGCGCGGCGTCGACGTGTCCAAGCCGTCGACTCTCGGTTCGGCCATGAACGGTCACATGAAGCGCCAACTGCGTCAGCAGATCATGAAGCGGATGGTGCGTGACCTGCCGAACCTGATGCCCTTCATGGTGGGCGCGGCCGTCGGCGCCGTCATGAACCGCCGCGACACCAGAAAGCTGGCCGCCAGAATCCGCGCGGACCTGCGCAGGAAGCAGGTGCCGTGGAGCGCCCTCGGCGAACTCCCGGCGCTGGAGGGACCGCGCGACGCGCTGGACATGGGCGCTCTCACGAAGGGATTCGGTCCGAAAGGGCTCGGCCGCCGCCCAGGCGGGGACGGCGAACGCTGACCCCGCGCGTGCGCTACGCCGCGGCCTTCGCCGCCGTCAGGGCCTCCACCAGCCGCTCCGGCTCGCGGGTCGACAGGTACAGGTACGGAGTCGGGTCCTCAGGATCCGTGACCACCACACGCACGGCCCTCGGGATGTAGGCGCGCAGCAGCAGGAAGGCGCGGGTGTCCGCCTTGTGGGTGCGCCAGGCGCGGGCCTCCTCCGGGTCGAGGATCTCCGCCTCGCCCAGGGCCGAGACCGGCACCTTCGCCTCGCCCGCGATCAGCGAGTCGCCCACCACGCGGATGCGGACCGCGCCGTACGAACTGGCCGCCACCGCCGCCACCGCCGTCCCGCCGGCCAGGCCGCCCAGCATCGGCAGCGTGCCGAAGGGCAGCAGGATCAGGGCGAACGAGAGCCCCACCAGGAAGGAGACCAGCCACCAGGAGCGGGGCGCGGTGAGGCGTTCTTCGTACGGGGCGGTGGAGAGCGGCATGAACCAAGCTTGGCACGGTATCGGTGTTCGGCCGACGCGCGGGTAAGGTCTGCGCCTGTGAGTGGTACTTCCCCAGGTCTTCAGCCCCCCGCCGACGCCGTGAAACCCGTGCGGCATCCTGACGCGCCCGCCCCCGGCGAACTGCTCGGCGCGCACTACGGCCAGTGCTTCGGCTGCGGCGGCGACCAGCCCCACGGGCTGCACCTCCAGGCGCGGGCCGGCGAAGGCGTGTCGATCACCGCCGAGTTCACCGTGCAGCCCGCCCACCAGGGCGCCCCCGGCCTGGCGCACGGCGGCGTGCTGGCCACGGCCCTGGACGAGACCCTCGGTTCGCTGAACTGGCTGCTGCGCACGATCGCGGTGACCGGACGGCTGGAGACGGACTTCCTGCGGCCGGTGCCCGTCGACACGACGCTGCACCTGGAGGCCGAGGTGACCGCGGTGGCCGGCCGCAAGATCTACTCCACCGCCACCGGCCGGATCGGCGGCCCCGACGGACCGGTGGCCGTGCGCGCCGACGCGCTGTTCATCGAGGTCAAGATCGATCACTTCGTGGACCACGGCCGCGAGGAGGAGATCCGCGCCGCCATGGACGACCCGGACCAGGTCCGCCGCACCCGCGCCTTCGAGGTGAACCCGTGAGCCGCGAGCCCAGGCCGGAACTCGACGTCCTGATCCGCCGCGTCGACCCCGACGTGCCCCTTCCGACGTACGCGCAGCCCGGTGACGCGGGCGCCGACCTGTGCACCACCGCCGGCTGTGAACTCGCCCCCGGCGAGCGGGCCGTACTGCCCACGGGTGTGTCTGTGGCGCTCCCGGAGGGGTACGCGGCCTTCGTGCACCCACGTTCCGGGCTGGCCGCCCGCTGCGGTGTCGCCCTCGTGAATGCCCCGGGGACGATTGATGCCGGGTACCGTGGGGAGATCAAGGTGATCGTGGTGAATCTCGACCCGCGCGAAACTGTGCGGTTCGAGCGCTTCGACCGGATTGCCCAACTGGTCGTCCAGCAGGTCGAGAGGGTCCGCTTCCGCCAGGTCGCGGAGCTTCCCGACTCGGCACGGGCCGGAGGGGGCTTCGGGTCCACCGGCGGTCACGCCGGGACGGACCGTGCAAGCGGCACAAGCGGTCAGGTCGCCGAGGGCGGCCCGACGGGTGGGAATCGATACGCTTCGGTCGTATCCGACCGGGAAGGACAGTGACGTGTTCGGACGTCGCAAGAAGAAGGATGCCGCCGAGGACGCGGCCGGCGAGACCGAGCAGGTCGTCGACAGCGTCGACACCGAGGCGGACGAAGAGCGCGAGCGTGTGCGGCTCGAGCCCGAACCGCGGCCCGACGGGCCCTGGGACAGCACCGAGGTACGCGACCCGTCCGAGGGCCGGGTGGACCTGGGCGGCCTGTTCGTACCCGGAGTCGACGGCATGGAGCTGCGCGTGGAGGTCGCGGGTGACGCGATCGTCGCCGCGACCGTCGTGCTGCGTGACAGCGCCATCCAGTTGCAGGGTTTCGCAGCGCCCAAGCGCGAGGGCATCTGGGGCGAGGTGCGCGAGGAGATCGGCTCCGGCATCACCCAGCAGGGTGGCATCATCGACGAGGTCGAGGGCCCGCTCGGCTGGGAGCTGCGGGCCCAGGTGCCGGTGCAGCTACCGGACGGCACGGGCGGTTTCCAGGTCGTGCGGTTCGTCGGTGTGGACGGTCCCCGCTGGTTCCTGCGCGGAGTGATCTCGGGCCAGGGTGCGGTGCAGCCGCAGGCCGCCGGTCTGCTGGAGCAGATCTTCCGGGACACGGTCGTGGTCCGCGGTGACGGCCCGATGGCCCCCCGCGACCCGATCGTCCTCAAGCTGCCGAACGACGCGCAGATGGTCCCCGAGGGCGTCCAGCAGGAGGAGGGCTCCCGCTTCGCCGGCGGCATGGGCCAGCTCCAGCGCGGACCGGAGATCACCGAGGTCCGCTAGGCAAGTACCACCACGGAAGGGCCGCGCCCCGCACGGGACGCGGCCCTTCCGCACAGCCGGGCACGATGACGAGCCGGGCCGCGCCGGACCGGACCGGACCGGACCGCTGAGCCGAGCGGCGTCCGCTCGTGAGACCGGTGCCCGGTTCCCGGTTCCCGGTAGGGAGGGCCCCCGGCCAGATGGTCACCGGGGCCATGGTGCGCGTCGAGGACGTGCGCGAGCCGTGCGACCACGGCACCGCCGCCGTGCACGCCTGACCCGTGCGTCTCCGCGGACGACTCCGCGCGACGGCGCCCGCGGTCCCGACGCGACCCCGCGCTCGACGCCGGACGGGCGAGGGCGACGGCCGCGACCTGGCGTCGCCGGACCTGGCGTCGCCGGATCTGGACGAGCGGCCGGCCTGCGCGGCGACGGTGTCGGCTTTGCCCTCCAGCCCTCCAGCCCTCCTGCCAGTGCCGTGACGGCCGCGGACGTCAGAGTTCCGTCAAAGAGCATCCCCTCCCCGTACCCCGCCCTGATTTGTCGGGATTCCTCGCCGTAGGGTCGACGCTGCGCAACGAGCGTTGACCGGAAGACAATGAGGCCATGGGACGAGGCAAGCTTCGGATCTACCTCGGCGCGGCGCCGGGCGTCGGCAAGACGTACGCGATGCTGTCCGAGGCGCACCGCCGCACGGAGCGGGGCACCGACTGCGTGGTGGCCTTCGTGGAGCACCACGGCAGGTCCCGCACCGAGGTGCTGCTGCACGGCCTGGAGCAGGTGCCGCGCCGGGAGCTGGAGCACCGCGGCGCGGTCTTCACGGAGCTGGACCCGGACGCGGTGCTGGCCCGGTCCCCCCGGGTGGCACTGGTGGACGAGCTGGCCCACACCAACGTCCCCGGTGCCCGCAACGCCAAGCGGTGGCAGGACGTGGAGGAACTGCTGGCCGCCGGGATCGACGTGGTCTCGACCGTCAACATCCAGCACCTCGAGTCGCTCGGCGACGTCGTGGAGTCGATCACCGGGGTGCGGCAGCAGGAGACCGTGCCGGACGAGGTGGTGCGGCGCGCGGACCAGATCGAACTGGTCGACATGTCACCGCAGGCGCTGCGCCGGCGCATGGCCCACGGCAACATCTACCAGCCGGACAAGGTCGACGCCGCGCTGTCCAACTACTTCCGGCCCGGCAACCTCACCGCCCTGCGGGAACTCGCGCTCCTGTGGGTCGCGGACCGCGTCGACGAGTACCTGCAGCAGTACCGCAGCGAGCACCGCGTGTCGCGGATCTGGGGCTCACGCGAGCGCATCGTCGTCGGCCTGACCGGCGGTCCCGAGGGCAGGACGCTGATACGGCGGGCCGCGCGCCTCGCGGAGAAGGGCGCCGGCGGCGAGGTGCTGGCCGTCTGCATAGCCCGCAGCGACGGGCTGACCTCCGCCTCCCCGAAGGAACTGGCGGTGCAGCGCACCCTGGTCGAGGACCTCGGCGGAACCTTCCACCACGTGCTCGGCGAGGACATACCGGCCGCACTGCTCGACTTCGCGCGCGGCGTCAACGCCACCCAGATCATCCTCGGCTCCTCACGCCGCAAGGCGTGGCAGTACGTCTTCGGCCCCGGCGTCGGCGCCACGGTCGCCCGCGAGTCCGGACCCGACCTGGACGTCCACATCGTGACCCACGAGGAGGCCGCCAAGGGCCGCGGACTGCCGGTGGCCAGGGGCGCGCGGCTCGGCCGCTCCCGGATCGTGTGGGGCTGGATCGCGGGTCTCGGCGGGCCCGTGCTGCTGACGCTGCTGCTGAACGCCGTCCACCTCGGCCTCGCCAACGACGTCCTGCTCTACCTGGGGCTGACCGTCGCCGCGGCCCTGCTCGGCGGGCTCTACCCCGCGCTCGCCTCGGCCGCCGTCGGATCCCTGCTGCTGAACTGGTTCTTCACGCCCCCGGTCAACCGGATCACCATCGCCGACCCCAGGAACATGCTCGCGCTCGCCATATTCGTGGGCGTCGCACTCTCCGTGGCCTCGGTCGTCGACGTCGCGGCCCGGCGCACCCACCAGGCCGCCCGGCTGCGTGCCGAGTCCGAGATCCTCTCCTTCCTGGCGGGCAACGTCCTGCGCGGCGAGACCAGCCTCGAGGCACTCTTGGAACGGGTCCGTGAGACCTTCGGCATGGAGTCGGCCGCCCTGCTGGAACGGGAGGGCGACGTGGCGCCCTGGACCTGCGCCGGCCGGGCCGGGACGGGACCGCCGGTCCAGCGCCCGGAGGACGCGGACGTGGACATGCCGGTCGGCGACCACATGGCCCTCGCGCTGTCCGGCCGGGTCCTGCCCGCCGAGGACCGCCGGGTACTGGCCGCCTTCGCCAACCAGGCCGCCGTCGTCCTGGACCGGCGGCGCCTGCGCGAGGAGGCCGACCGGGCCCGCGCGCTGGCCGAGGGCAACCGCATCCGCACGGCGCTGCTCGCCGCCGTCAGCCACGACCTGCGTACGCCGCTCGCCGGGATCAAGGCGGCGGTCACCAGCCTCAGGTCCGACGACGTGGCGTGGTCCGAGCAGGACGAGGCGGAACTGCTCGAAGGCATCGAGGAGGGCGCCGACCGCCTCGACCACCTCGTCGGCAATCTGCTGGACATGTCCCGCCTGCAGACCGGCACGGTCACGCCGCTGATCCGCGAGATCGACGTCGACGAGGTGGTGCCGATGGCGCTCGGCGGGGTGCCCGAGGCGGGCGTCGAGCTGGACGTCCCCGAGACGCTGCCCATGGTCGCCGTCGACGCCGGCCTGCTGGAGCGGGCGATGGCCAACCTGGTGGAGAACGCCGTCAAGTACAGTCCAGCCGACCGGACCGTCCTGGTCGCCGCCAGCGCCCTCGCGGACCGCGTCGAGGTACGGGTCGTCGACCGGGGGCCGGGGGTGCCGGACGAGGCCAAGGACCGCATCTTCGAGCCCTTCCAGCGGTACGGCGACGCCCCGCGCGGCGCCGGCGTGGGACTCGGCCTGGCCGTGGCCCGGGGCTTCGCCGAGGCGATGGGCGGCACCCTGAACGCCGAGGACACCCCCGGCGGCGGCCTCACCATGGTGCTCACCCTCCGCGCGGCGGGATCACCCGCCCGCGTCCCCCACCTCACCACAGCGGAAAGGCGGGCCGCCCGATGCCGAGCCTGACCGGGTCAGAACCCCGGACCCCTACGAGGGTGCTCGTGATCGACGACGAACCCCAGATCGTGCGTGCCCTCGTGATCAACCTCAAGGCCCGCCACTACGAGGTCGACGCCGCCCACGACGGCGCCACCGCCCTCCAGCTCGCCGCCGCCCGCCAGCCGGACGTGGTCGTGCTGGACCTGGGTCTGCCCGACATGGACGGCGTCGAGGTGATCAGAGGGCTGCGCGGCTGGACCAGGGTGCCGATCCTGGTGCTGTCCGCCCGGCACTCCTCCGACGAGAAGGTCGAGGCGCTCGACGCGGGCGCCGACGACTACGTCACCAAGCCCTTCGGCATGGACGAACTGCTGGCCCGGCTGCGCGCCGCCGTCCGCCGGGCCGAGCCGGTCCCGGGCGGCGAGGACGGCGTGGTCGTGGACACCCCGGGGTTCACCGTCGACCTGGCCGCGAAGAAGGTGCACCGCGGCGGGAAGGACGTACGGCTCACTCCCACCGAGTGGCATCTGCTGGAGGTGCTGGTGCGCAACACCGGACGCCTGGTCGGCCAGAAGCAACTGCTGCAGGAGGTGTGGGGGCCGTCGTACGGGACGGAGACGAACTACCTGCGCGTCTACATGGCCCAACTGCGCCGCAAGCTGGAGGCGGACCCCGCCCACCCGCGGCACTTCATCACCGAGCCGGGCATGGGGTACCGCTTCGAGAAGTGAGCCTCGCGATACCGGCCCGGAGAGGGTGTCTGGCTGTCGGCGCGCCCCGGTACGCTTCAGATATGAGTGCTGCTCCGCGTTCCGACAAGCCGGTGGGCCGGTTCCGGCGCATGTTCGACCGGCTCTCCTCGTCGCAGGAGGACCTGGAGTCGGAGGAACTGCGCGAGGACGCCGACACCGCCGGCTGCACCCGCATCTGCGACTGCCAGGACCGGCAGATCGTGTCGGTTACTGGTACCTTGCGCACGGTCACCCTGCGACCGCGTGCGGGCGTCCCGGCCCTGGAGGCCGAGCTGTTCGACGGTTCCGCCGCCCTGGACGTGGTGTGGCTGGGCAGACGCTCGATCGTGGGCATAGAGCCGGGGCGCAAGCTCATCGCATCGGGCCGGATCTCGATGAGCCGGGGCCGCCGGGTGCTCTTCAACCCGAAATACGAACTGAGACCCCTCGGACGGGAGTAGCCGGTGACGTCGCTCGACAAGCCGACCGAAGAAACGGAAGCGGACGACGCCCGGGCGGTGACGGAGGCCGCGCTGTTCGAAGCGTTCGGCGGCGTGCGGGGCATGGTCGAGACGGTGCTGCCGGGGCTGCTCTTCGTCACCATCTTCACGCTCAACAACGACCTGCACATGTCGGCGATCGCGGCGCTCGCCGTGTCGCTGGTCCTGGTCGTGGTCCGGCTGGCGATGAAGGACACCGTCAAGCACGCCTTCAGCGGGGTCTTCGGCGTCGCCTTCGGCGTGGTCTTCGCGATGATGACCGACAACGCCAAGAACTTCTACCTGCCGGGCATGCTCTACACCCTGGGCCTGGCCATGGCCTACATCGTCACCTCCCTGGCCGGGGTGCCGCTGATCGGCCTGATCCTCGGCCCGGTCTTCAAGGAGAACCTCTCCTGGCGCACCCGCAACCCGGGCCGCAAGAAGGCGTACACCAAGGCCAGCTACGCCTGGGGTCTGATCCTCCTCGGCAAGAGCGCGATCCTCTTCCCGCTGTACTGGTGGGCGGACACCGAGCAGCTCGGCTGGGTCCTGGTCACCCTGAAGATTCCGCCGTTCCTGCTCGCCGTCTGGCTGACCTGGGTCTTCCTGGCGAAGGCGCCGGCCCCCATCGACGTGTTCGCGGAGATGGAGGCGGCCGAGAAGGCCGAGGAGGAGAAGGCCGAGCGCGAGAAGGCCGAGCGCGAGGCCCTGGTGGGCGAAACCGTGGAGTCCGCCGTGGACTCCACACGCAGCGGCCGGCACCGCAAGGACTGACGGCATACGACGGTGGGGCGCCCGGAGATCTCCGGGCGCCCCACCGTCGTACCGCGGGCCCTGGCCGAGCTCAGCGCGCGGCGTCGGTCCGCCGTGCCGACAGCAGGTCCTCCAACTGCTCCTCGCGGGCCTGGGCCGCCACGAACAGCAACTCGTCGCCCGCCTCCAGGGAGTCCTCCGTGGACGGCGTCAGCACCCGGGTGCCGCGGATGATCGTGACCAGCGAGGTGTCCTGGGGCCACTCCACGTCACCGACCTGGATGCCGGCCAGGGCCGACTCCTCCGGCAGCGTCAGCTCCACCAGGTTAGCGTCGCCGTGGCTGAAGCGCAGAAGCCGCACCAGATCGCCGACGCTCACCGCCTCCTCCACCAGGGCCGACATCAGCCGCGGGGTGGAGACGGCGACGTCCACGCCCCAGGACTCGTTGAACAGCCACTCGTTCTTCGGGTTGTTCACCCGGGCGACGACGCGCGGAACGCCGTACTCCGTCTTGGCCAGCAGGGAGACGACCAGGTTGACCTTGTCATCGCCCGTCGCGGCGATGACGACGTTGCAGCGCTGGAGCGCCGCCTCGTCCAGCGACGTGATCTCGCACGCGTCGGCGAGCAGCCACTCCGCCATCGGGACGCGCTCGACCGAGATGGCGGTCGGCGCCTTGTCGATGAGCAGGACCTCGTGGCCGTTCTCCAGCAGCTCACCCGCGATCGAACGGCCGACCGCACCGGCTCCGGCAATGGCGACCCTCATCAGTGACCGCCCTCCTCTTCGGGACCCTTGGCGAACGACGCCTCGACCTTGTGGACCTCGTCGGCGCGCATCATCACGTGCACCAGGTCACCCTCCTGCAGCACCGTCTGCGAGGTCGGCAGTATGGCCTCCCCGAGCCGGGTGAGGAACGCCACCCGCACACCGGTCTCGTCCTGGAGCCGGCTGATCTTGTGGCCGACCCAGCTCGCCGAGGTGTGCACCTCAGCGAGCTGGACCCCGCCGGTGGGGTCGCGCCACAGCGGCTCGGCGCCCGAGGGGAGCAGCCGGCGCAGCATCTGGTCGGCCGTCCAGCGGACGGTGGCGACCGTGGGGATGCCCAGTCGCTGGTAGACCTCGGCGCGGCGGGGGTCGTAGATACGGGCGGCGACGTTCTCCACGCCGAACATCTCGCGGGCCACGCGGGCGGCGATGATGTTCGAATTGTCGCCGCTGGAGACGGCGGCGAAGGCGCCGGCCTCCTCGACGCCCGCCTCACGCAGGGTGTCCTGGTCGAAACCGATACCGGTGACCCTGCGGCCGCCGAACGTGGAACCGAGGCGACGGAACGCGGTGGGGTCCTGGTCGATCACCGCGACCGTGTGCCCCTGCTGCTCCAGGGTCTGCGCGAGGGCCGAGCCCACGCGCCCGCAGCCCATGATGACGATGTGCATCGCCTCACACCCCGCTTTCTGCGGGCCCGCCGGCCTGTGTGGATGTCCTGCTCATGTCTCTCTTTCGGCTCGCCTGGCGACACGTCGCGGCCAGTGTGCGGGCCGCAGGGGAACATCATGCCGGTGAGCACCGACGTTGACGCCTCTCGGGGCCCCGGGAACCCGGATTCCCCGTCCGGGAAGCCGGCTCCACCTGTCCGCACCCAACGTATCGGCAAGCCTCCGGGGCCCGCAGAGCCCGTCTCACCCCCCGGCCGACGACCCCCGGCGGCCGATGCTGCGGATGCTGGCGAGAGTCAGGATTCCGAGGCCGACGAGCGAGGCGGCGCCGCCGATCAGCTCTGCGCTCAGGTGCATGGGACCTCCAGGGGCGGCAACGGCCGGGAAGCGAACGGCAATCGGCGGGTGCTTGTCATATAGGCATGCGAACCTCGCGACCTGCGCAATCCGCAGCCGTACCACCCCGTGAATTCACCCGTAGAGCAGACGGCGGGCCCATCGGGGGTGGCGGGTGGGCGGGCGCCCGTTCGAACCCTTACGATCCTCTGTTGTGTCCAAACTGACCGACGTGCCCAAACGGCTTCTCATCGGGCGCGCACTGCGCAGTGACCGGCTGGGGGAGACGCTCCTGCCGAAGCGCATCGCCCTACCCGTCTTCGCCTCCGACCCGCTCTCCTCCGTGGCGTACGCGCCGGGCGAGGTGCTGCTGGTCCTGTCCATCGCGGGCGTGTCGGCCTACCACTTCAGTCCCTGGATCGCGGTCGCGGTCGTCGTGCTGATGTTCACCGTGGTCGCCTCCTACCGGCAGAACGTGCACGCCTATCCGAGCGGCGGCGGCGACTACGAGGTCGCGAACACCAACCTCGGGCCCAAGGCGGGCCTGACGGTGGCGAGCGCGCTGCTCGTGGACTACGTCCTGACCGTGGCCGTCTCCATCTCCTCCGGCATCGAGAACCTCGGCTCCGCGATCCCCTTCGTCGTCGAGCACAAGGTGCTCTGCGCGATCGCCGTGATCCTGCTGCTGACGCTGATGAACCTGCGCGGGGTCAGGGAATCGGGCACCCTGTTCGCGATCCCTACGTACGTCTTCGTCGCGGGCGTCTTCGTCATGATCGCCTGGGGCGCGTTCCGCGGCCTGGTGCTCGACGACACCATGCGCGCCCCGACGGCGGACTACGAGATCAAACCGGAACACGGCGGCCTGGCCGGCTTCGCCCTGGTCTTCCTTCTCCTGCGCGCCTTCTCCTCCGGCTGTGCCGCGCTGACCGGCGTCGAGGCGATCTCCAACGGCGTCCCGGCGTTCCGCAAGCCGAAGTCGAAGAACGCGGGCAACACCCTCGCGATGATGGGGCTGCTCGCGGTCACCATGTTCTGCGGCATCATCGCGCTGGCCGCCGCGACCGACGTCCGCATGTCGGAGAACCCGGCCACCGACCTCTTCCACAACGGCGTCGCGGTCGGTGCGGACTACGTCCAGCACCCGGTGATCTCGCAGGTCGCCGAGGCGGTCTTCGGCGAGGGCAGCCTCCTCTTCATCGTCCTGGCCGCCGCCACCGCGCTGGTCCTCTTCCTCGCCGCGAACACCGCGTACAACGGTTTCCCGCTGCTCGGCTCGATCCTCGCCCAGGACCGCTACCTGCCGCGCCAGCTCCACACGCGCGGCGACCGGCTGGCGTTCTCGAACGGCATCGTGCTCCTCGCCGGCGCGGCCATGCTCCTCGTCTTCGTCTACGGCGCCGACTCCACCCGCCTGATCCAGCTCTACATCGTCGGCGTGTTCGTGTCCTTCACGCTCAGCCAGATCGGCATGGTCCGCCACTGGAACCGCCACCTGGCCGCCGAACGGGACCAGGCCAAGCGCCGCCGCATGCACCGCTCCCGCGCGATCAACGCCTTCGGCGCCTTCTTCACCGGCCTGGTCCTGGTCGTCGTCCTGGCGACCAAGTTCACGCACGGCGCCTGGGTCGCCCTGCTCGGCATGTGCATCTTCTTCGCCACGATGACGGCGATCCGCAAGCACTACGACCGCGTCGCCGAGGAGATCGCCGCCCCCGAGGACCCCGACCAGGCACAGAGCGACGACACGGTGCGGCCGTCCCGCGTCCACTCCGTCGTCCTCATCTCCAAGATCCACCGCCCCACCCTGCGCGCCCTCGCCTACGCCAAGCTGATGCGCTCCGACACCCTGGAGGCGCTCAGCGTCAACGTCGACCCCGCGGAGACCAAGGCGCTGCGCGACGAGTGGGAGCGACGCGGCATCGCCGTACCGCTGAAGGTCCTGGACTCGCCCTACCGCGAGGTCACGCGTCCGGTCATCGAGTACGTCAAGAGCCTGCGCAAGGAGTCCCCGCGCGACGCGGTCTCGGTGATCATCCCGGAGTACGTGGTCGGCCACTGGTACGAGCACCTGCTGCACAACCAGAGCGCCCTGCGCCTCAAGGGCCGCCTGCTCTTCACCCCCGGCGTCATGGTCACCTCCGTCCCCTACCAGCTCCAGTCCTCCGAGGCCGCCAAGCGCCGGGCCCGCAAGCGACAGGACTGGAACGCGCCCGGCGCGGTCCGGCGCGGTCCGGCGCAGCCCGACCGGGCGAAGGAGTCCTCCTCGTCGACGTAGACTGGACGGCTGCTGTCCTCAGTCGCTCGCCTTCCGGCGTCCGTCTCGTGTCGTCCCCGTTCTCTGGAGTCACCCCGCCATGCACGCAGAACCGAAGAAAACGCAGGCGGAGGCCCAGGCGGTCTCGCTGGTCGGCGAGGAGTACGAGGTCGAGATCGGCCCCGTCGCCCACGGCGGCCACTGCATCGCCCGTACGTCCGAGGGCCAGGTGCTGTTCGTCCGGCACACGCTGCCCGGCGAGCGGGTCGTGGCCCGGGTGACCGAGGGCGAGGAGGGCGCACGCTTCCTGCGTGCCGACGCGGTCGAGATCCTGGACGCCTCCAAGGACCGCATCGAGGCCCCGTGCCCCTTCGCCGGCCCCGGCCGCTGCGGTGGCTGCGACTGGCAGCACGCCAAGCCGGGCGCCCAGCGCCGCCTGAAGGGCGAGGTCGTCACCGAGCAGCTCAAGCGCCTCGCGGGCCTCACGCCCGAGGAGGCCGGCTGGGACGGCACGGTGATGCCGGCCGAGGGCGACAAGCTGCCCGCCGGCCAGGTCCCGTCGTGGCGTACCCGCGTGCAGTACGCGGTGGACGCCGAAGGCAACGCGGGCCTGCGCAAGCACCGCTCGCACGAGGTCGAACCGATCGACCACTGCATGATCGCCGCCGAGGGCGTCAGCGAGCTGGGTATCGAGGAGCGGGACTGGACGGGCATGGAGTCCGTCGAGGCGATCGCCGCGACCGGCTCCCAGGACCGCCAGGTCATCCTCACCCCGCGACCCGGTGCCCGCCTGCCCATCGTCGAGCTGGACCGCCCCGTCTCGGTCATGCGCGTCGGCGAGAAGGACGGCGGCGTCCACCGCGTCCACGGCCGCCCCTTCGTCCGGGAACGCGCGGACGGCCGCACCTACCGGGTCGGCTCCGGCGGCTTCTGGCAGGTCCACCCCAAGGCCGCCGACACCCTGGTCCTGGCCGTCATGCAGGGCCTGCTCCCACGCAAGGGCGACATGGCCCTCGACCTCTACTGCGGCGTCGGGCTCTTCGCGGGCGCCCTCGCCGATCGCGTCGGCGACAAGGGTGCGGTCCTCGGCATCGAGTCCGGCAAGCGCGCCGTCGAGGACGCCCGGCACAACCTCGCCGACTTCGACCGGGTGCGGATCGAGCAGGGCAAGGTGGAGTCCGTACTGCCGCGCACCGGCATCGACGAGGTCGACCTCATCGTCCTGGACCCCCCGCGCGCGGGGGCGGGCAAGAAGACGGTGCAGCACCTGTCGTCGCTGGGCGCGCGGAGGATCGCGTACGTGGCCTGCGATCCGGCTGCGCTGGCGCGGGACCTGGGGTACTTCCGGGACGGGGGGTATCGGGTGCGGATGCTGCGGGTGTTCGATCTGTTCCCGATGACGCACCATGTGGAGTGCGTTGCGATTCTGGAGCCTGCGGGCAAGGGTGCCTGACCTGCGGTTTCGTAGTTGACCTCACGGGTTCGACGTGTTCTCGTCCCTGCAACAGGTCGATCCGCCCACATGGCCCCGACCTGCGCGTTTCCTCTGGTCGGGGGCGCTGCGGTGCGCGACGGCGCCGGCTTTTCGGAAATCTCGACGCTCGTTTGACGCTCGGATCCCGGTGGATCATGGGGCCGTTCGGGGGAGTGGCCGGTGCGAGGCAGGTCGGCTGTGGCGAGGAGCGAGCCGCACCTACGGATGCCTGCGCATCGGCCACGAACAGTGATATCTCACTGGTGTGGCCTTGGGCCGGGTGACCGGACGTTCTCCTTGACAAGTCTGCCTGTCTGGATTCTGTACAGGTAGACTTGAACATCCTGCGATGTAGCGGACCTGTCCCGATGTGGGGTCTCTCTGATGAACAAGAACCTGCCGCTCAAGCCTGAAGATGTGGTCGACCGGGACCGGGAGTGGGACCTGCTGGCCGAGTTCGTCACGGATCCGGATCCGGCGATGCGCCTGGGCATCGTGTCGGGGCGCAGGCGGCACGGGAAGTCGTACCTCCTGCAGGCGTTGTGCGAGCGGGTGGGCGGCCTCTATGTCACCGCGGTGCGGGAGGAGGGCCGGCTGCCGGCGATCCGGCGGTTCGGCGACGCGGTCGCGGCCCACGCCGGTCTGCAGCCTGGCACGCTGCGGCTGTCTGACTGGCGCGAGGTCCTGACCAACGCCCTTGACGTAACCGTTCGCTCGGGAGCGCCGCTGCTGGTGATCGACGAACTGCCGTATCTGCTCCAGCACTCGCCGGAGATCCCCGGGCTGCTCCAGCAGCTCTACGACGAGCGCCAGCGCGGAAGCGGCACCGGCGTCCGCCCCGGCCCGCGGCTGATCCTCTGCGGCTCCGCCATGAGCGTCATGCACGAACTGCTCTCGGGCACCAAGCCGTTGCGGGGCCGTGCCGTGATCGACCTCCGGCTGGGCGCTTTCGACTACCGGGCCGCACGCGACTTCTGGCGGATCGACGATCCGCTGACCGCCCTGCAGGTCCATGCCGTCCTGGGCGGAGCCCCCGGCTACCGGCCGGTAGCCGCCCGTCCCCACCCGAACGACGGCTTCGCCGCCTGGTTGACCCGCACGCTCCTGGACCCCGGCCGGGCCGTCTACTCGCGCACAGAGACCGAGTACCTGCTGCGGGAGGACCCGCGCATCACCCAGCACACCCTGTACTACGACATCCTCACCGCGATCGCCCAGGGTGCCTCGACCCCGACGAAGATCGGGGCAGCCCTGGAGCGTCAACGCAACGCCGTCACGCACCCGTTGGACGTTCTGGAGTCCACCGGTTACATCCAGCGCGAGCAAGACATCCTGCGCCCGCGCCACCCGGTCATCACGCTCGCCGACCCCGTCATCCGCTTCAACCAACTGATCACGCTGCCGCAGGCCGCCACCGTCGAGCAGGGCTTCGCGGAACAGGCGTGGCAGGCCGCTACGACGACCTTCAACTCCAAGATCCTGGGACCGCACTTCGAGGATCTCGCCCGTAGCTTCACCCGCCGCTACGCCCATACCCTCCTTCCCGGCGGCCTGCCGGGCCCCGTCGGCACCACCGAGGTCGCCGACCCGGCGGCCCGCACCAAGCACGAGGTCGACGTGCTCGCCCTCGCCCTGGGTGAGCGTCCGCAGGCGCCGCGCGCCCGGATCGCCCTGATCGGTGAGGCCAAGGCCACCGCCGCCCGCCGCGGCACCGGCGACCTGCAACGCCTCGAGCACATCCGGGGCTTGCTCACCGGCCAGGGCTACGACACCACAGGCGCCACGCTGGCCCTGTTCTCCCTGCACGGCTTCTACCCGGACCTGGTCGAATTGGCGGCCAGACGTGATGATCTCCTCCTGGTCGACCTGCCGGGTCTCTACGGGGGCGGTTGATCTCAGCAGGGATTTCGCCCGTCAAGTCGATGAACGGCGTAGAGGGGAAGAGATCAGACCCTGACAATGCCTCCGACTAAACTTGTGACGGGAGCACGGGAACGCGCATCAGAGGGAACATGAGCCGGGTTGTTGTGTGCACGGGGTGGGGCGTCAACTTGGTACCGCTGAGACCATGTTGGCGGAAATCGCGCCGGCGTTGCGCGGCGGAGTCGGACTCGCCTTACGCCGAGATCCCACGCTCGGGCGGCTGTCGGACGACGACATTGCCTGCGCCGGATATGGGGACCTCTACAGGCAGACTGGCACGCGCGGCGAGCCCTACTACCGGGCGGAGGATGTGGAGCCCGGGTTCGAGGCCGAGCTGCTGGAGACCTGGTGGCGGGAGGCCGCTCGGCTGGATCCCGGTATCCCCGGCCCGGAGACCACAAGGCCGGACGGTACGGACGACGGCCCCCCTGCCCGTGGCGCCCTCGGCCGTATTGCTGGCCGCTCTCTGTCTGTGGACCGGGTTCGCCGCGCCCTGAACGCTCTCACTCGCATCCGATTCTTCGGTGCCGTCTCCGACCGGCTACTCATCTCGGACCTTAAGCAGGTGCGTCGCTACTTCACGGAGCCCAAGCTGCGGGAAGCCGTACGAACTCGGGCTGCGGAGCTGATCACGCCAGACACCCGGGTGGTCGTGGGTCACTCGCTGGGTTCGGTGGTTGCCTACGAGGTGTTGTGCGCGCTCCCTCCGGAGCGGCCGCCGCTGACCCTGGTAACCCTCGGCTCCCCGCTGGGTCTGGCTGGGCTTGTCTTCGACCGCCTACAGCCTGCACCGCAGCCGGACAGGACAGGGGTCTGGCCGACCCCAGTCAAGCAATGGACAAACCTGGCCGACAGCGGTGACGTGGTTGCGCTCGTCCGCGAACTGGCGCCCCGGTTCGGACCGCAGGTCCTGGATCTGCTCGTGAACAACGGCTCCGAGATGCACAGCATGCGCGCCTATCTGACGGCAGTGGAGACCGGGACGGCGATCGCCATAGGGCTGGCTCGGTGACGCAGGGCCCAATGGCTGGCGCCCCTACGGCAGGCGCACCGAACGGCCCGGCTGCCGACGGGCTCAACCGGTATGTATTCGCCTTCGGCACCGGCACGTTCACCGCCGATCCGCTATTGGGAGACCTGCCGGGCGTGGCCGAGGACCTGGGGCGGGTCATGGCTCTCTTCTCCTCCCTCGGATACGCGGAGATCCTCCCGGAGCTCGCCCGTGCACCCGATGCCCAGCAGGTGCGCGCCGGTCTGGAGGACTGGCTCATGGCGGACGAGCGCAGCCAGGAGGACGTGCTCGTTGTGTACTACGCAGGGCATGGCCTGCGCGACGACCGCTACCACCGGCTTACCTGCCGCAACAGCCGTCGCAACCGCGTGAGCACCACCCTCGCCTCCCGCGAACTCGCGGACTTGCTGGCCGACGCCCAGGTCGGGCACGTTCTGCTGCTGCTCGACACCTGTTACGCCGAACTGGGCGCGGCCGAGATTGCGAACGTCACCGGCCCCTGGTGGACTACCGTCCCCCAGGGGCCGAAGGGCTGTGGCTGGTGGCCTCAGCCCGCTCCCGCGAGCTCGCGTACGACCATGCTTTCGTGACCGCTCTGGAGGCCGTGTGCGCGGGCATGGCCGGGATGCGGCAGCGGTACTTGGACATCCCAACGGTGATCGACCAGGTCAACGACCATTTCCAAGGGCACCGCCCGGACCAGTGCGCCAGCTATCACGCGGTATCCGGCCGGGCGATCCCGCCGTTCTTGCCCAACCCGAAGTACCGGGGCGGCCTGCCCGACGAGGCGATAGACGTGGAGTCGCAGCGGGAGTGGACCGCGCATTTCGGTCCGCGGGGCCGGGGTGTGGAGTACGCGAGCGAGCCGGGTGACTGGTTCACCGGGCGCTTGCAGGCCCTCACCACGCTGGCGAGCTGGCTGCGCGATCCCGTCCACGATGCCCGGGCGCGGGTGGTGACCGGAGATCCGGGGTCCGGCAAGTCGGCCGTCCTCGGTCGGCTGCTCACGCTGGCCCGCCCGGACCACCCGGAGGCGCCTGCACATCTGCTGCCGCCACCCGCTTCGGTCACGGTCTCCGTGCACGCACACGGCACCACCCTGGAGGGGCTCACCGCCCGGCTTGCCGCCGCGCTGGACGTGGAGGCGGACAGTCCGCCGCAACTGCTGGCCCGGCTTGCCGAGTGCGAGGGTGCTCCGCGGACCGTGCTGATCGATGCTTTGGAGGAGGCGGGTACGGCCGTCGGCGGGCGGGAACCGCAGCGCATCGCCCGTGAGCTGCTTCGGCCGATGTCCGTCCTGCACAACCTGCGCCTGCTGATCGGCACCCGGCGGACGATGATTCCCGAACTGGGGCGGGCCGTCGAGGTCATCGACCTGGACACCGACGCGTACACCGGCCGCGACGACATCGAGCACTACGCGCGGCGCACGCTAGCCGGGATGCCCGGCGGGCTGACAGTGGCGGACCGGGAGACCGTGGCTGCCGCGGTGGCCCGGCGGGCGGACCGCTCCTTTTTGGTCGCCCGGATGACCGTACGGGCCCTGCTGCACGGGGACCTGACCCCCGACCTGTCTCGTCCGGGCTGGGAGGAGGAGCTGCCCTCGAAAGTCGGGCAGGCATTCGACGCGTACCTGGCCCGGTACGGTGAGGACGAGGAGCGGGTACGGCGACTGCTGCGGCCCCTGGCGTATGCGGAGGGCTCCGGTCTGCCGTGGGATTCGCTGTGGGCTCCGCTGGCGGCGGCTCTGTCGGGCGAGAAGTGCACCAATGACGACGTGGACTGGCTGTGGCGGCAGGCGGGGGCGTACGTGGTGGAGGTGCCGGCCGGTAAGGACCGGTCGGTGTTCCGGCTGTATCACGAGGCGCTGGCTGAGCACTTGCGCGATCCGCGACGCTGCCGCGAAGACCAGCTCCGGATGACAGCTGAGCTGATCGCGTCGGTGCCGCTGCGGACCGACGGTGATGGCCCTGACTGGGAGCGCGCGCACCCGTACGTCCATGCCCACTTGGCGGGCCACGCAGCGGCCTCGGGGGACCTCGAACACCTCCTGCAGGACCCGTGGTTTCTAGTGCATGCGGAACCGGCCGGGTTGCTGGCCGCGATGGACGGTGTATGGAGCGGAGAGGCGAAGCACGTACGCACGATGTACCGAACCTCGGCCCACCTCTACCGCGATCTGTGTGTACACGAACGGGCCCAGGTGCTGGCCGTGGACGCGGCCCGTTACCGGCTGGGGGAACACCGGAGAAGGTTGGGGCGGAGGCTGGAGTGGGCGCCGCGGTGGGCGACTGGGTCCCAGACGAGCCCCCTGTTCCGGGGAGAGCTGAGCTCGACGTCCGGCGAATCGCTGGTTGCGGCGGAGCTGAACGGAATGCCGGTCGTGCTCAGCGCACAGAGAGGGGGCTGGTGCAGATCTGGGATCCGGCGCAGCAGAGCTGTTTGAGGCTACGCGGTGAGTTCGGTGGGCAGGGCGGGGGAAGTAGCTGCCCTGCCTCAGCTTGGGGACGGCGAGCTCGACGGCGCCGGCGCGGGTGTCCCACTCGCGTGGGCGATAGCCGTTGCGGTGGTCGACCCTCTCGTCGCTGACCTGCCCGTGTTCGGTGTCGCAGAGAGCGTCGGCCTCGGCGGACATGAGGGCGTCGGCGAACATTTTGATCATCACTCCGACGCCGGGCCGAACGCCCGGATCAGGTGGGAACCACTTCCCAGGAGGTGCTTCTCATCTGCCGGATCAGTCATGCCCGGTCTCAGGGCCGCTACGAAAACCGGCTCAGCTCAGTCCGGGCCGTGTCGCGAGAGGCGTTCCACGACGACGGCTGGTTCGAGTACACGGACGATGGCTGGTACCGGCCGGCATTCCTCGACGGCCGACGCGGCGGCGGCCTGGACCGGGTATACGGTCGCGGTCGTGAACCTCCACGCCACCACGTGGCAGGCCGAAGTCAGCCGGTCGCCGCGACCTCGGCTTTGGTGATGAGCATGTCCAGAAGCGAGAGCAGCGCACCGCGCGCGTCGTCACGGGAGCGGGCATCGAGCAAGTGGATGGGGGTGTTCGGGTCACGCAGATGCAGCGCCGCCCTGATCTCCTGGGCGGTGTAGGGCTGTTCGCCGTGGAAACAGTTCGCGGCGACCACGAACGGAAGCCCCCGGTTCTCGAAGAAGTCGACGGCCGGGAAACTGCGGTCGAGGCGTCGTGTGTCGACCAGGACGATCGCCCCGAGTGCCCCGTTCAGCAGGTCGTCCCACATGAACCAGAAGCGCTCCTGGCCAGGTGTGCCGAACAGGTAGAGCACGACCTGTGCGTCGGTGAGGGTGATGCGGCCGAAGTCCATCGCGACGGTGGTAACCGCCTTGGACTCGATGCCGTCGAGGTCATCGACGCCGACGCCCGCGCTCGTCAGCCGCTCCTCGGTGCGCAACGGCTCGATCTCGGAGACCGTCTCGACCAGGGTCGTCTTGCCGACGCCGAATCCCCCAGCGATGAGGATCTTGACGGGGTCCGCTTCCTGGGCAGGAGTGTCATATCCGTGCAAGGTTGTCCCTGATTCTCATGAGCAGGTGGACATTGGTTGTCTCGGCCCCTTCCAGGGGTGGCCGGTGCTCGATCAGCCCCCGATCCGCGAGTTCGCCGAGAAGAAGCGTCATGGGAGTGAGGCGGATGTGCATGCGCGCCGCGATCTCGGCGACCGCCAGGCCGCCCGGAGGCGAGCACATCGCGAGGATGGCCTGCCACTCGCTGGGCAGGCCGCCGTGGCCGTCCGCGACGGCCACCGCCGTGATCGTGGTGTCCATGGTGAGGGCGGTGTGTGCAGCCTCCGTACGTCCATCGGTCAGCGCGTACAGCCGCGTCCGGCGGTGGCCTCCCTCTCGCGGCCTGGGCTCGTCCGCCATTACGACGGCTGCGCCTGGCCGCGATCAGGCGTGCTCAGCCACTCACCGAGCGCCTGGGCGGTGCGCACGGCTTCACCGCCCAGCTCCCCCAGCCGCGCCTTGCGGGAGGTCACCACGATGAGCGTGCTGCCCTCCCCGCACCCGACGATGCAGAGATAGCAGTCGTCCATCTCGACCAGTTGGCGGATCACCCGGCCGCCGTCGACCTCCCTGGATATCGCCTTCATCGTGGAAGCGATGCCTGAGGACGCGGCGGCTATGCGCTCCGCCTGGTCCCGTTCCAGCTCGTACGAGCTGAGCTTGATCCCGTCGTTGGACAGGAGCACGGCTCCCTGGATGCCGGCGATCCTGCTCAGGTTGTTGTCCAGGACGCTGTAGATCATGTCGTTCGTTGTCGTCATGGCTGATCCCGTCGGAGTTCTTCTTCCACTGTCTGAGTCCCGTGTTCGTAGTCCGCCCAGGCGTCGGCCACTTCTTCGGGTGTCGCCGCATCCTGATGGACGCCAGTCTCCGGTGCGTGCGGCGCGCGGAGCTGCTCGGCGATGTGAGCCTGTGGGACCCGCTCGGGGAGGGCCGGCTTCGCGTCACCGCTCCGTGTCAGGGAAGGAACCGACGGCTTACTCTCCACCGGCCGCTCGGGCAAGCGCTCCGGCGTCCTACGGCCGGCCGACCCGGTCTTCGCGTGCAGGACCAGCTCGGGCTTGCGTTCGTCGGACGGGCCCGGTGCCGGGGCGGGCATCGCGTTCGTGCGCGGCGCTTCCTTTTCCGCCCGGACCGGTTCGGTCGGCACAAGGAGTTCCTCGGGAAGGATCACCACGGCCGACGTCCCCCCGTATACCGAGCGGCGCAGCGTCACTGTGGCCCCGAGCTGTTCGGCGATGTGGCCGACCACGAAGAGTCCGAGCCGGTGCGCGTTCTCCGCCAGGACGGAATACGGCGGGGCCGAGTGCAGACGCCCGTTCATCTCCTCGTAGGTTGCGGCGGTCACCCGAGGCCCGCGGTCCTCGATGTCGACCAACAGCCCGTCTGTCACCAGTTCGGCACGGACGACCACCTTCGACTGCGGCGGGGAGAACCGGGTGGCGTTGTCCAGGAGTTCTGCCAGGAGGTGGCTGATCTCGCTGATCACCCGCGGTGCCACGCTGATCTCGTCCAGGGCCTGGCGCTCGATCCGCCGGAAGTCCTCGACTTCCGCGGCGGCTTCGCGCAGCAGGTCGGCGACGCGCATGGGCTCGGTGTGCGGATCGGGGATCTCCCCACCTGCCAGGATGAGCAGGTTCTCGATCTGCCGCCGCATACCCACCGTCAACTGGTCGGATCGCATCAACCGGGCGAGAAGCTCCTCGTCGTGCCCGAAGGCGTCCTGCAGTTCGTCGGTGAGGGCCAACTGGCGGCTGACCAGGTTTCCGGTGCGCGAGGCGATGCCAGCGGCGAACATACCGAAACCCTGACGCTCGGCCGCGAGCCGCGCATGCCCGTCGACGGATACGGAGACGACCCGGGCGAACGCGTCGCTGATACGGCCGACCTCGTCCCGGTCTCCGCTCACCGCGGGCAGCGCATCGTCGTCGACGGGCTGCCCGCGCTGGAGCCGGGCGACGACATCCGGCAGCGTGTCCTCGGCGATGGCCACCGTGCGTTGGTGCAGACCGCGCAGGCGGCGGAGCACGGAGCGCGTGGTGAGCACGATGACGGCCGCGACGGCGGAGACGGCTGCGCCGTTTCCGACGATCAGCCAGATGACCTCGTTCTCCAAGTGCGTGGCCTTGGCGTCGGCGTGCACGAGCAGTGCTCGCCCCTGTTTCGCGTTGAGCGCGGCAAGGCGCGGCGCGAACTCGTCGTACGCGGCCTGCCAGGCGTCGGCTTCCTTGGGTAGCTCGATGCCGGACGCGGTGTTCTGGTGGTCGGAGATGACCGCGTCCTCGATACGGACCTTCGTCTTCCAGCCGTCCGAGGCGAAGACCTGGTCGTAGGCCGCTTTGTCCTCGGCCGTCAGATACGGCGCGACCCACTCGTCGTACTGGTACCGCTGGGATCCGACGGAGTTGACGAATTCGGCGAACCCGGAAGGGCTCAGACGCCTGGACGGCCCGGCCATGGCGAGGATGGTGGTCTCGCGTGCCACCATTTCGGACACCGTGAACACCGTGACGACCAGGCCGCTCTCCTGGATGAGCTCGGCGTCTTCCGCATGGCTGAACTCGTTCTGGTAGACCCGGATGATGCGGTCGACGAGGTCGGAGTAGTAGCCGATCGTCCGATCCGCGTCCCCGCTGCGGGCGTCCGCGCGCTCGCGGAACGCGGCCAGATCCGCGAGGCCGTGCTTCAGCTCCGCGACGTGATGATCGTCCTCGCGCCCGGTCGCCGCCAGAGCTCCGTCCGCCGCCCGGCGGAACTCGTCCGCGGCCCGGTCCGTGGCCGCGCGCTGCTCGCGCAGCTCTTTCTCGGACACGGAGCCGCTCGCCCACCGTGTGGCGGTCATCGTCCGCTCAGCCTGCAGTTCGACCATCAGCGTGGTCAGGGGTACATCGGTCCGCTCACCGACTGCCACATCAGCGCGTAGTTGCTTTGACTGGTGTACCAGTGGCTGTGCGGTCATGGCCACTTGGGCACTCATCCCCAGAATAGGGACGATTGCCAGCCAAATGAGCAGCGTACGCAGGCGCAGAGTACGCCGCCGACGAGTCGCCAGATGTCCTCGTGTGGCTTCGGGTTCTATGGGAGACATCAGTCCTCGGAGAGCGGGGAACCAGGGGGGACGGCCCGACCGCCGAGACCAGACGCAGTCCTGGGCTCAGGATTGGGGGAGTCCGGTTCGGCTTTGACGCGACGTGAGGTACCGATCATAACCAGCCGCGCCGGAGAAACGGAGAGATGACTTCCGTTAGTCACATGTGGTAAAGGCGACGAAGCATCGCACATCGGATGTTGGCGTTCACCTGACGCCTGGGCGCAGGCGTGCTCGTGCAGACAGGGCAACCCGCTCTCCCGGCCGCACGTCTTGGACCGACCGGCAAATGGGTCACCTGAGGCGTCGGGTGATGGGCCGACCATCCGAGCGGTAGCGGCTCGTCGATCGTCGGATGAGCATGCGGAGCGTGACGAGAGCGGCGGCGAGGCGGAGGTAGAAGTACGGCCTCGCCGCTCTTCTCGGTGCAGCGCCGGAGCTTGCGGTAGTCGTTCATCCACGAGTGGGTGCGCTCGATCGCCCAGCGCTTGCCGGCCTGGATCGGGGCCGGCACGCCCTTGTGGGCGATCTCGGCCGTGAACCCCAGATGGGCTACCCATACACGGAACTCGGTGCTGTCGTAGCCGCGCGCTCGGCCCGGGCGGTCGTGCCGGTGGCGGCGCGGCTGGCGCGGCCGTGGAGGTTCGGGGTTACGTGGTCCGCGGCGACCCAGACCTCTGGTCCGGGAGTGCTGGGTTCACGGAAGCAGTGGGCCGCGTCGTACGCGTACTCGCTGACGTGTACCAAGTCGGGCAGAGGAGGCGGGGCCACCTGGTCAAGGGCTGGTGATCGCGCCCCCCGGCGGCTTGTCGGCATCGTGGTCCGGCGGCTACAGCCGACGGCGAACGGAACTCTGTGTTTCGATCTCCCGTGCGGAGAGCTTGTCGGTGAAGTGCCGGCTACCGCGGCGTCCAGGCCGGGTGCACGGTGGTGATGGCCCGGCATCCGGTGTCGGTGAGGGTGACGGTGACACCGCCGGCGCGTTCGCGGGTGACGAGTTGGCGCTTGCCCATGCGGGTGAGCTCCTCGCCGCGCAGTAGGCAGAGAAGAAGTAGGTATCGCATGTTCCTGATGGGCGCGCTGCTGGCTGCAAGTCTGGTCGCTGCGGCGGTGGGCATCGTGGTGGTCCTCGTCCTGCTGAACCACCCGCCGCTGCCCGTGCCCGGGACCTACGCGCTTGTCGCCCTGATCCTGGCTTCCTCGGCGGTGGCGGTGTACTGCTACGGCTGGTTCTCCGTCACCACGGGAGGGCCCTTCCCCGAACTGTGCACGAGCCGGAACGACGTCGGCGCCGACTTGGCGGCCATCAAGCAACAGTACTGGCCTCTTCGAAACGCCTGCGTGTACTCCGACGGGTCGACCGTGGAGTACGTCTCTATGTCGGTCACCGTGTTCGTATGCCTGCTGGCGGGTGCCGCCTCCGTCTCGGCCGGCACCTCCGTATACCTGCGCGAGCGAGTCGGAAGAACTTCTGGGGTGGTCTCATGAGCACCGGTCTCTCGCACCGCCCCCTGATCAGAGGACGCACCGGTGTCGCCGCCGGAGCCACACCGCTCGCCCGGGACCAGACCTCCGGGTCGTCCCGCGAGAAGGGGATGCGGGGACCGTCCCGGCCTGTGTGACGCAACGCCTCCACCACGACGTCACCCGGCTCGAAGCGAGCCGGGGACAGATCATCGGGTACAGCGACGACCGGTGGGGCGGCGACACGGTGTCGCCCGTGGAATCGGTCCCTCGCATCCCCGGGGGTCAGGGGGCGTGCAGAGAGTGGTGAGGGGTTCGCGTGATGCGTTGCAGGAGCCGGGTGAAGGTGTCCGCCCAGGACGTGATGGTGGCTTCGTCGAAGAGGTCCGTGGAGTACTCGAAGGTGACGGTGATCGTGTCGGCGCCGGGGACCAGGACCACGTACAGCTCGTTGCGGGCCACGCCTGACGTCGGGAGGTCGCGTACCGAGGCGGAAAGCGAGCGCATGTCCAGGGTGGGCGCCGGTGTGGTGACCACGGTGAACAGCACGGTCGGGAACAGCGAGTCGCCCGTCTCCGGCGACACCAGCTCCACCACCTCCGTCAGGGGCAGCTCCTGGTGGTCGAGCGCGGTGAAGAGCGTCGCGCCCAGCCGCTTCACCAGATCGGCGAACGTGTCGGCCTCGCCCAGCCGGGCGCGCAGCAGGACCGCGTCGCCCAGCAGCCCCACCACGCCGGACCGCTCGCGGCGGGTGCGGTTCGCGCTGGACGCGGCCAGTACCACGTCGGGCAGCCCGCCGCACAGCTCGGCCGCCCAGGTGGCGAACGTCGCGGCCAGCACGACGTACGGCGTGCTCCCCAGGCGGGTGGCGGCCGCCGTGACCTGCCCCGGGGTGTCCCCGGAGATGGCCCAGGTGTGCAGGGCGCCCTGGCCGGACAGTTTCGCGGGGCGCGGCCTGTCGTAGGGCAGCGGCAGACGCAGGGGTACGCCGTCGAGTTCCGCGCGCCAGAACCGTTCGAGCTCCGCCCGGCGCTCGCCGTCCAGTCCGTGTTCGGCGCGGGCGAAGTCGGTGAACTGCGCGGCGGGCGCCGGAAGCCGGCTGTCGGTGCCCAGGTGCCGGGCGTCGTGGAGCTCCCGCAGCTCGTGCCAGATGACACCCATGGACCAGCCGTCGCACACGGCGTGGTGAAACACGAGCACCAGCACCCAGCGATCCGGACCGAGCCGCGCCAGCCGGAAGCGGAACAGCGGCGCGCGGTCGATGGCGAGTGGACGCGTGGCCTGGTCGCGGCACCACCGCTCGACGGCCTCGTCGTCGTCGGCGTACACCGTCAGGTCGTCCACCGGCAGGTCCACGGACACCTGGGCCAGCACCTCGACCAGATACCGTCCGTCGCGTCGTACGGTCCTGCTCCGCAGCGCGTGATGGCGGCCCACCAGGTCCTCCAGGGCGCCTGCCAGGTTCCGCGGGTCGAGGTCGCCGCGCAGGTCGATGCGGTGCGCGACGTTGTAGACGTCCGGGTCGGCGTGCTCGTGGTGCCGGTGCCACAGCCTGCGCAGCGTGGACGTCATCGGCACCGTGTCCACCACCCGCTCCGCGGGCGCGGGACGTTCGTCGCGGCTCGCGACGCCCCGGATCGTGGGGTTGAGGAAGAACTCGGCCATGGACAGGTCGACGTCCAGTCGGTCCGCCATCAGGTTCAGCAGCCTGATCGCGCTCAGGGAGTGGCCGCCGAGCTCGAAGAAGGACTGGGTCACCGGCACCCGGCGCGCGCCGAGCTCCTCGCACCACAAATCGTGCAGGGTCCTTTCCAAGCGGGTGGCGGGCTGTGCGTCCGCGTCCTCGGCCGCGTCGTCCGGTTCGGACCCGGGCGCGGGCAGCCGCTCCCGGTCCAGCTTGCCCGAGGTGTTCACCGGCAGCCGCTCCAGGCGCACCCAGCGGCGCGGCACCAGGTGGTCGGGGAGCTGTGCGGCAGCCGCCACGCGCAGCGCCCGCAGGTCGACGTCCGGCGCCGCGGGCACCACGTAGGCGACGAGTTCCCGGTCGCCGTGCTGGTCGCGGTGGGACACGACGGCCGCGTCCCGGACGTCCGCCAGGGCGCTCAACGCCTGTCGCACTTCGGCCGGTTCGACCCGATGGCCCCTGATCTTGACCTGGTCGTCCACTCGGCCGCAGTACTGGAGCGAGCCGTCCGTGCGCCAGCGCCCAAGGTCCCCCGTCCGGTACCGCACGGAGCCCGAGCCGTCCGCGAGGAACGCGCCGGCCGTCTCCGCGGGCCGGGCGTGATAGCCGTACGCGACCGGGGAGCCGCCCACGTGGATCTCACCGACCGCTCCCGGCAGGGCCGGCCGCCCGGCGCCGTCCAGCAGGGTGATCCGCGCTCCCGGAACCGGCGTGCCGATCGGCGGCCACTCCTCGCCGTCGGGGTCGACCCGATGCGAGGTGACGATGACGGAGGTCTCCGTCGGCCCGTACTGGTTGTACAGCGCGCAGTCGGGGTGCGCGGCGAGGAACCGGCGGAACGCGCCGGTGAGCTGCAGCGCCTCCCCGGCTGAGAACAGCTCCCGCAGGGACGGCAGTCGAGGCCCGGTCTCGACGAGGTACCTGAGCGGGGTGCACGGCATGAACATCCGCTCCACCCCGTGACGGTGCACCGCCTGGGCCACGGCCGCCGGGTCGTGCCGCACTTCGTCGTCGATCAGCACCAGCGCCGCCCCGGAACACAGCGTGGTGAAGATCTCCTGCACGCTCACGTCGAACGCGGGCGACGTCCACTGCAGGGTGCGCAGCGCGGCATGGCCCGCCAGGTGCCCGCGCACGAGGTTGACCGGGCCCCGATGCGGCACGACGACCCCCTTGGGCCGGCCGGTCGAGCCCGAGGTGTAGATGCAGTACGCGGGGTCCTCGGGCCGCGCGCCGTCGGCCGGGGGGCCTTCCGGGAGGTTGCCGTCGACCTCCTCCACGAGCCGTACTGGCCGGCAGGGGGCGTCCGTCCCGAGCCCGGGATGACGCGCGAGGACGGATGCGGAGGTCAGCAGCAGCACGGGCGCGCCGTCGTCGAGGAGCGTGGCGACCCGAGGGGCCGGCAGGGACGGGTCGAGCGGCAGATACGCGGCACCGCTCTTGAGCACCCCCAGCACGGCGGCGATCAGTTCCGCACCGCGTGGCAGCAGCAGCGCCACGCGCTCCCCCCGCACGGCGCCTCGGGCGCGCAGATCGTGGGCGAGCGTGTTCGCGCGCTCGTCCAGCTCCCGGTAGCTGACGCTCTCCGCCCCGCTCACCAGGGCGACGGCGTCCGGTGTCCGCCGTGCCTGCCGCTCGAACAGCCCGTGCAGGGTGTCCTCGACGGCGGGCGACGGTTCGTCCAGGCGCCCCAGCCTCGCGAGGTCCGCGCGGTCGGTTCCGGTCACGGCGGTCAGTTCACACAGCGGTGCGCCGGGGGTGCCGAGGGCGCGGCGCAGCACCTGCTCCACGTGGTGCGTGAAGCGGCGCACGGTGGTCTCGTCGAACAGGGCCGTGTCGTACTCGACCATGAACCGCACACCGTCGCGGTGGTGCGTGAAGTAGACGCTCAGGTCGAACGGGGCTCGCGCGCTCGGCACGTCGAGCAGCGTCGCCGCCAACCGGGGCGGGTCGAACTCCACCTCGCCCTCGTTCTCGTACTCCACCATCACCTGGAACAGGGGGTTGCGCCCCGGGTCCCGGTGCGGGTTGAGCGCCCCCACCAGCTCGTCGAAGGGGACCCCGCTGTGCTCGTACGCCGCCGTGCTGCCGGCCCGTACCCGGTGCAGCAGCGCCGGGAAGTCCGGGGCACCGGCGAGGTCCAGGCGCAGCGGCACGGTGTCGAGGAAGAGGCCGACATGGTGGTCGGCGCCGGCGGGCCGGGCGGCGAGCACGGTGCCGAGGACCACGTCCTCCTGGCCGCTCATCCGGCCGAGCACCGCCGCGACCGCGCCGGTCAGCGCCATGAACAACGTGGCCCGGTGCCCGGCCGTGAACGCCCGCAGCGCGCCGGTGAGTTCCGCGTCCAGTTCGTGGGTGAGGCTCGCCCCCGCCCCCGACCTCACCGGTGGGCGGGGCCGGTCGGTGGGCAGGGCGAGCTCCGGGGCCCCGGCCAGCTCGCGCCGCCAGAAGCCGAGGGACGCCGCGCGGTCCGCCGGGCGGGCCGGAGCCACCTCCGGCAGGGGCGGCGGCTCGGGGGCGCCGTGCTCCGAGGCCCGGTAGCAGGCGGCGAGGTCGCGGACGAGCACCGCCGTGGAGGCCGAGTCGAAGATGATGTGGTGGGCCAGGAGAAAGAGCAGGTGCCGTTCCTCGGACAGGCGCAGCAGTCGCGCCGTCACCAGTGGTCCCTCGCGCAGGTCGAGGACCCGGCGCCCCTCCGTCGCGAGCGCGGCGCGCAGCGCCTCCTCCTCCGTCGCCCCCGTGTGGTCGTCGACCGGGCATTCCAGCAGTACCCGGTCGCGGATCTCCTGGTACGGGACGCTGCCGTCGTCCAGGAACACCGTACGCAGCGCCGTGTGCCGGTCCGCGACCCGCTGGAGCGCACGGCGCAGGGCCGGCACGTCCAGTGGCCCGTCCAGCCGGATCGCCTTGGGCTCGTGATACATGCCGGTCCCCGGATGCAGTTGCTCCAGGAACCAGATGCGGCGCTGCGCGGGCGTGAGGGGCGCCCGGCCCGGTACCGGCGCCGCCCGGCCCGGTAGGGGCGCAGCCCGCATTCCGGCTTCGGACCGCACGCGGCGGCGGACCCGGTCGAGTACCGGCAGCGCGGCCAGGACCTTCTCCTTCGGCACGCCGAAGTCCACGAAGCAGGCGATCTCGTCCGCCCCGGCGTCCACCAGGCGGCGCACCGTCTCGGCGGCCATGTCCTCGTCGCCGATCAGGGCCCGCGAGGCGCAGTAGCGTGCGTAGGCCCGCTCGAGCAGGAACTCCACGTCTTCCTCGGGGGTGTTGTCCAGGTCCGCCGTGAAGCCGAGGCTGTTGGTGACCTGGCCGAAGAGGGAGAGCGAGGAACGCAGGTAGGACACGAACGGCCGGTATGCCTCCGCCCGCGCGCGGTCCCCGTCCTCACCGAGGTACGTGTGCACCAGCACCACGACGCGGCCCGCCGCCGGGGCGAGCCCGTGCTCGGCGCGGGTGCGCCGGTACAGCGCGATGTTCTCCGCCAGTTGCTCGACGGTCTGCGTCATCAGGTTGGTGACCACGCCCAGGCCCTCTGCGGCGGCCCGGCGGTAGCTGTCGGGATTGCCCACCACTGCCACGTACAAGGGGAGTTCCCGTTGCAGGGGACGGGGATGGAGACGTATCTCGACGGGCTCACCGTCACCGGCGGTCGTCGGCAGCGACCGGCCCGACCAGAGCTGTCGCACGGCCGCCAACTGCTCGTACATCACGTCGCGGTGGCGTCCGAAGTGCTGCGGGGCGAGTGAGAAGTCGGTGGCGTGCCAGCCGCTCGCGACACAGAGGCCCGCCCTGCCGCCGGAGATGTTGTCGACCACCGACCACTCCTCGGCGACCCGCACCGGATGGTGCAGCGGCAGCACGACCGAGCCCGCGTGCAGCCGGATGCGGCGAGTGCTCGCCGCGAGCGCGGCGGCGAGCACGGAGGGGTTGGGGAACAGCGCGCCGAAGGAGTTGAAGTGGCGCTCCGGCAGCCACAGGGCGTGGAACTCGTGTTCGTCCGCGTACTTCGAGGCCTCCATGATCAGCGCGTACTTGTCGCGGTCGGCGTCCTGCGGGTAGTCGCCGAAGAAGTACAGACTGAAGTCGCACCCGGGGGCGGACCTCGGCTGCGGGCGCTGCTCGTGCTCCACCGGTGGGGCGGGCGGGACGGGGATCGCGGGCGGGAGCGGGGAGGGCGCCGGGGGTGGAGCCGGTGTCGATGCCTGGGGCTGGGGCTGGGGCTGGTGCTGGGGTCGGGATGGTGCCGACACGGGAGTGGGCGCGGGCGCCGGGGGAGCGGTGGGCCGGGCTCCCGTGGACGCGAGAAGGTCGAGTTGCCGGGATAGCACGCCGGTCACCTGGTCGACGAGGTGCTCGGTGAGCTGTAGCTGCCGCGCCAGCAGCTCGTGCAGGCCGGAGGACGCCTCGGGTGCCGGGGCGAGGGTGTCCGGTGCCGGTGCCGGTGCCGGTGCCGGTGCCGGTCGCGGTGCTGGTGCCGTGGGTGCTGGCGGGGGCGCGGCCACCGTGTCCGGGCGCGGCTGCGGCTCGTACGCGGCATCCGGCTCCTGCCCCTCCTCCCCACGCGCTCCTGCGGGGTCCGGGGCCGGCCCCGCGCCCAGTTGCGCCAGGCGTTCGGCCAGCGCGCGCGGGGTGTCGGCCGTGGAGAACAGCTCCCGCACCGGAACACGTGCGCCGTACCGCTGCTCCAGCTCCGCCGTCATGCCCATCAGGGAGAGCGAGTCCGCGCCCAGCTCGAAGAACGAGGTGCCGGGCGCGACGTCCGCCAGCCGGCGGCCGAGCTTGTCGGCGGTCAGCCGACGTACGTGGTCGAGCAGTTCGTCCGGCACGGTCGACTCCTTCACAGGCGTGGCCGGTGGCGTGGCGGGGGACGCCACCCGGCGTCTGCGCAGGGGATGCCCCGGCAGCGGCAGCCTGCCCCCGCCGCTGTTGACCGCGCCCCACTCCAGGTCGGCCCCCCTGCGGTAGAGCGAGCCCAGTGACGTCAGGAGCCCGCGCACCTGGTCGGCTGCTTCCGGGCCCGAGCCCTGCCCGACGAGCCAGCGGCTCTCCGGTACGCAGTGGCGGCCGAGGCCGGTGAGGGTGGCATCGGCACCGACTTCCACGAAGTCCCGGCATCCCTGCTGCGTCGCCGCGGCCATGGCCAGATCGAAGCGGACGGGCCGACGCGCCTGGTGGCAGAGGTAGTCGGCATCCGGGGTCCAGCCCACCGGGCGTACCCGCCCGTCGGCCGCCGTGATCAACGGCGTGCGCAGCGGACCGTACGCCACCCGCTCGGCGTGCGAACGGAACTCGCGCAGCGCCGGTTCGACCGCGGCGGAGTGGAACGCCCTGTCGACGGGCAGCGCCCGCCACCGCAGGCCCTCCCCGTCCAGCAGGCGCACCGCCTCCTCCAGGGCGTCCGGCGGGCCGGAGAGCACCTGGGAGCGCGGCCCGTTGACCGCCGCCGACACGGCGCCCGCGGCCCGCGCGATCCGCTCCGCCTCGGCCTCCCCGGCGCGGACGGCGAGCATGCCGCCCGGCGGGCAGGCCGACTGCATCAGCCGCCCGCGCCACGCGGTGAGCCGCAGTCCGTCGTCGAGTGCGAGGGCGCCGCCCGCGTAGAGGGCCGCGTACTCCCCGACGCTGTGGCCGAACAGCAGCGCAGGGCGCACGCCGACGGCGCGCCACACCTCCACGAGTGCCGCCTGATGGGCGAACAGGGCGGCCTGCGCTGTCTCGGTGGGCCAGACGTCGTCGTCGGCGGACTCGTCCGGCAGCAGGAGCAGACTGCCGCCGAACTCGTCGGCGTACAGCTCCTCGCACCGGTCGAGTACCCGCCTGGCGGCCGGGTGGGCGGCGTACAGGCCGCTCGCCATGCCGCGCCGGCCGCTGCCCTGTCCGGCGAAGGCGAAGGCGAGCGGCCCGAGCGGGGCGGGCGGCGCGGCTTGCCGCTCGTCCAGGGCGTCGGCCAGCTCCCCGGCGGTCCGGCCGACGGCCGTGGACCGCGCCGCCCGGTGGGGCCGGCCGAGCGCCATCGTGGCCGCCACGTCCGCCGCCGCGAGGTCCGGCCGCTGCCGCAGCCGGTCGCGGAGCAGGCCGGTGAGCTCGTCCAGCGCCTCCGTGTCGCGGGCCGAGACCGGTACGAGTACGGGAAGTCGGGCCGCGTGCGGTCCGGACCGTACGGGCGGCTCCTCCAGCACCACGTGCGCGTTCGTGCCGCCGACGCCGAGCGCGCTGACCCCGGCCCGGCGCGGCACGCCGTCCCGCGCCGGCCACGGCCGCAGCCCGGTGCCCAGGACGAGCGGGCCGCCCTCCAGGCGCAAGTCGGGGTTGGGCCGTGTCAGGTGCAGTGTGGGCACCAGCGTGCGGTGGCGCAGCATGAGGACCGTCTTGAGGAGGCCGGCCATCCCGGCGCAACTGTCGAGGTGCCCGATGCTCGGCTTCACCGAGCCGACGGTGCAGAACCCGGTACGCCGTGTGCCCTCCCCGAGCGCCCTGCCCAGTGCCTCCAGTTCCACCGGATCACCGAGGCGGGTGCCCGTTCCGTGCGCCTCCACGTACGAGATCGTGTCGGCGGGGACGTCCGCCCTGCGCAGCGCCTGGCGCACGACCTCCACCTGGCCCGCGACGCCGGGCGCGCTGAACCCGACCTTGCTCGCCCCGTCGTTGTTGACGGCGGAGCCCAGGATGACCGCCTGCACGGTGTCGCCGTCGGCCAGCGCCCGGTCGAGCCGCTTGAGCAGTACCGCCGCGACACCGTTGCCGCCGACGGTGCCGTCGGCCTCCGCGTCGAAGGCCCGGCAGCGGCCGGTGGGGGACAGGATCGACCCCGGGTGACTGTGGTAGCCGCTCTCCTGCGGCAGGTGCACGGCCGCCGCGCCGGCCAGCGCCATATGCGCCTCGCCGCTCAGCAGGGCCTGCACGGCGAGGTGGACGGCGACCAGCGAGGTGGAACACGCCGTCTGCACGCCGATGGCCGGGCCGGTGAGGCCGAGCCGGTAGGCGACGCGGGAGGCGAGGAAGTCGGGCTGCTGCCCGATGGCGGCCTGCATGCCGGTGGCCGGGTCGTCGTCCGAGGCGTCGGGCACGCCGCTCGCGGGCGGGTGCTGGTGGTCGTAGAGGTTCATGCCCGTACCGGCGAACACCCCCACCCTGGTGCCCGGTTCGACTGCCCCGTAGCCGCCCTCCTCGAGCGCCTCGTGGCAGCACTCGAGAAACAGCCGGTGCGCGGGATGGGTGAGGCGAGCCTCCTTGGGGCTCACCCCGAAGAAGTCCGCGTCGAAGGCGTCGACGCCGTCGATGACGCCCCCGACCGGCACCAGGCCGGGGGCGCGCCGCTGCTCCGGGGACAGGCCGGCCGCGGCGAGCCGCTCTTCGCCGAAGACCCGGACGCTGTCCACGCCGTCGCGCAGATTCGCCCAGAACCGGTCCGCCGAGTCCGCGCCGGGGAAGCGCAGCGACATGCCGATGATCGCGACGCGCCGCTCGGCCGTGTCGTCCCCCGAGTCGGTGGTCACGGGCCGCGGCCGGTCAGCGGGGGCGGCGGCCAGATGCGCGGCGAGGGCCGCGGCCGTGGGGTGCTCGAAGAACGCGGTCTGGGCGATCGGCGTCGCGAGCCGCCGTTCCAGGAGTGAGCGCAGACGGGTGAGGTGCAGGGAGTCGAGCCCCAGCTCGTAGAACGGCACACGCGCGTCCACCGGGTGCCCCAGTACGGCGCCGATCTCCTCGCACACGATGCCGGTCAGGTCGTCGGAGGCGGCGCCGTCGGCGTGCGGGGCGGGACCGGTGCGCAAGCCACCGGCGATCAGGCGGTGCCGGAGCTCCGCGCGGCGCACCTTCCCGGCGGGAGTCCTCGGGAAGTCGCCGCCCGGTACCGGCAGGACGTGGGAGGCGGTCAGGCGCAGCCGGGAGAAGAGAGCCGCCCTCACCTCCCGTAAGATCCGCTCGTCCTCGTCGGCGCCGCGGCTCACGAAGAACAAGGCCAGCCGCTCCGTACCGCTGTCCTCGTCCGGTACGCCGCAGGCCGCGACCTCCCCCTGACGGACCCCGGCGACGGCGGTCGCCGCCTCCTCGACCTCGTGGCAGTACACGTTGTGCCCGTTGAGGATGATCAGGTCCTTGCGCCGGCCGGTGATCACGACCTGCCCGCCGTCGAGGAAGGCCAGATCGCCCGTGTCCAGCCAGTCCCGCCCCGCCGGGAACGCCTCGGCGTCCGCCTCCGGGTTGTTCACGTAGCCGGGGGTGAGACGGGCGGGCGTGCTCACCTGGAGGCGGCCGATCCTGCCCGCGGGCGCGGGCTCGTCCTGGTCGTCCACGACGCGCAGGGTGACCCCGTGGGCCGGCGAGCCGGCCGCGACGAAGGTGACGCAGTCGTCCTCGGGGGTGCGCGCGTCGGCCCGCACCAGGTCGCCGCCGAGGCTGCTCTTGAGCAGGCGGTGCACGGTGCCCGGCCGGTCCAGCCGCCCGTACGTGACGGCCGTGACCGTCTCGGCCATCCCCCACACCGGCACGATGTGGCCCTCCCGCACTCCGGACGCGGCGGTGGCGTCGAGGAAGCGGTGCAGCACCGGCAGCACGATCTGCTCGCCACCGCACAGCAGGGTCTTGAGGGAGCCCAGGTTCCGTACGCGGTCCGGCCGCTCGGCGAGCGCGTCCGCGACCAGCCCGTACGCGAAGGTCGGCGCCCAACTGTGCTGCGCCGCGTACGACTCGACGAGGTCGAGCCAGCGCAGCGGTTCGGCCAGGACCCGGTCGGTCGGAGCGTGGACATTGGTACAGCCCACGAAGACCGCCAGCACGTGGTACAGCAGGAACGCGCCGCTGTGGTCGACCGGCAGCCAGTTCACCATCGTGTCGTCCGGCCGAACGTCCATGATCCGCCGGGAGCTCGCGGCGAAGTCCACCAGACCGGCGTGGGTGAGCCGCGCCGCCTTGGGCACACCGGTGCTGCCGGAGGACAGCATCAGCAGTGCGACGTCGGACCCGGCCGGGTCGACGTGGCCGTCCGCGGGGTGCGCGCCCAGGCAGTCCCGCGCGACCGCGACCCGCAGGCCGGGAGCGGCGGTGGCCAGGTCCCGCGCCCCGGCCGCGTCGCTCAGCACCAGCGGCCGGTCCAGCACTGTGCAGGCGTGCAGCAGGCGTTCGTACGCGGGTGAGCCCGGGACGGCCCGCTCCGCGATCGCCGCGGGCCGGGCGCCGCCCAGCACACAGGCCCAGAAGGCGGGGAAGAACTCCGCCAGCGGCAGCCCGCACAGCAGCACCGGGTCGCCGGCGCGCAGCCCGCGCTCCCGCAGCCCGGCGAGCAGCCGGCGGGCCCGGGACAGCAGCTCGCGGTAGGGCATGCTGACCGTGGCACCGTCCGGGGCGACCGTGACGACCCCGGCACCGGAGTCCACGGCGGCGGCACGCAGCAGGGCTTCCACGGCGGTGCGCGGGTCGTCCTCGGTGTACTCCGGCTCAGGCCCCCGGCAGAGTGCCTGTCCTTGTACGCGGTCCATGCGTGTCCCCTTCTTCTTCACTCGTGGACGACGGCGACTGGGCCCCGGCGGCGGCGAACAGCAGCAGGAGCAGTGCCCCGCACACCGCCGCACCGTGGAACATCCCGACGACCGTCAGGGCGGGCAGCGCTTCGAGAGCCGACGCGGCGAGCACCGTGCCCAGCGCGAACCCGGCGGTCTCCGCCGTGGCGGACATCCCGAACAGCCGGCTGCGCTGCCGGTCGGGGGAGGCCTGGAGGTGTGAGGTGTAGACGATCTCAGTCCAGCCGTCCGCGAAGCCCGCGCACGCGGCGGCGACCATGAGACCGGCGGCGGGCAGGCCGGTGAACGCCGCCACGAAGGACACCGACATCGCCAACGTGCCGATCGCGAAGGCGCGTTCGGGCCACACCGATCCACACCGGGCGCGCCTGAGCACCAGGTGGGCGGCGATGGTGCCCACCGCCCACGCCACCCAGAAGCGGGTCATGAACAGCGCCGGATCGGACGGGGCGCCCGCGTGCGCGACCACGGGCAGCGCGACGTTGTGCGAGGACGACGCGAGGGCGTCGACCCCCCGGAGCAGGACCATGCCGAGCAGCAGGCCGGGAAGACCGGCCGCGCCGTGCCACAGACGCGGGCGCCGGGGTCGGTCCGCGCGTTTCCCCCGGCCGTCCTCCCCTCGGCCGTCCTTCCCCAGGCCGTCCTCCCCTCGGCCGTCCTCCCCTCGGCCGTCCTCCCCCCGCACGGGCTCCTCCTCGCCGTCCGTCCGCGGCCGCAGGGCGAGCAGCGCTCCCGCCGACACCGCGAAGCTCGCGGCGTTGACGGCGAACGCGCTGCCGTAGCCGCCGAACCCGATGACGGGAGCGGCCGAGGCGAAGCCCAGCACGGTGGCGATCGACCGCGCCGTGACCAGCAGCCCGTTCGCGCGGGTGCGGGACTCCTGGCCGACCATCACAGGGATCGCGCTGCGCAGGGCGACGGTGAAGTACGTGTTCCCCGCGCCCATGACGACGACGGCGCAGCACAGCAGCCACATCGGCGTGCGGGCCGCACACAGGGCCAAGGCGGTCATGGCGAGGCCCTGGGCGACGTCCGCGAAGACCATCGTCCGCAGGCGGGTCGTCCTGGCCGACAGCGACGCGGTGGTGAGCCCGGCGACGAAGCCGGAGAACAGACGCAGCGCCATCACCACGCCCACCCCGAAAGCCGTGCCGGTGACCCGGTACGAGAACAGGCTCAGCGCGATCAGGTTCAGGTAGTTGCCGTAGCCGGACACCGCGTACGCGCAGACGAGGGCACCGAAGCGCCGGTCCACACCCCCCACCACGTCCCCTTCCCGAGCGTGAACGCGCTCACCGGTCCTCGTTCCTGGCCATCACGGGCACGCCGGGCCGCCTTCGCGGAGACCGGCGGAGGCTACGGCGTCACATGATCGGCACAGCGGCCTCGGCGCGCATCTCGCGCAGGACGCCGGCCACTTGGCGAATGCCCTCGGTGAGCACCTGCTCCTCGGCGCTGAGGCTCACGCGGAAGCACCGGGTCGCGTGGCCGGCCAGGGCGGGGGAGGAGAGCGGGTCCACGAAGAAGTGCCGCCCGGGCACGACGAACACCCGCCTCTCCTTCAGCCTGCGGTACAGCTCGACGTCGTCGAACCACGGATGGTCCACCCACAGCCAGCAGAACATCCCCCCGGCACCGGAGTGCATCCGCCAGTCCATGTCCGGCGGCATCGCCTCCGCCAGCAGCTTTGCGGCGAGGCACTTCTTCTCCCGGTAGTAGGGGGTGATCGCCTCCCGGGTGACGTCGTCGAGCCGCCCGTTCCGCATGACGCGGGCCAGGGCGGCCTGGGGGAGCTGCGGGGCGTGCAGGACGGAGTTGGACATGAACGACGCCAGCGCGTCGACGTACCGCGGGGAGCCGATCGCGAACCCGACGCGCTCCCCGGGCAGTCCGGCCTTGGACGCGGAGAAGCAGTGGATCAGGTGGTCGTGCAGCACCGGCTCGGTGCGCACCTCGGCGATCCGGGGGAAGGGCGAGCCGTATGCCTGGTCCAGGAGCAGCGGCACGTCGCGCTCCGCCGCCAGCGCGGTCAGGGCGTCCAGGTCCGCCCGGTCCAAGGCGCGTCCGGTGGGGTTGCCGGGGCTGGAGACCAGCATCATGCCGATGTCCGACCGTCGGCTCAGGCCCTCGAGGTCCAGTACGTAGCGGAACCCGTGGTCGCCCTGGCGCTCGATCAGGGGCGGCACTCCGACGATGCCCCCTGCGTGCATGCACATGCCCTGGTAGCCGGTGTAGTCGGGAACCATGGGCAGGACGATCTTCCGCTCCCCTCGTGCTCCCGGGCCCGCGAAGAGGGCGGCCGCGGCGAAGCACAGCATCTGGCTGCCCGGGCCGACGACGACGTTGTCCGGGCCGAGCCGCCAGCCGTACGTGCGGCGGAAGTAGTCGACGACCGCCTCGATCAGGACCTGGCTGCCGCGTGACGGGCCGTAGCGGCAGCTCGCCCGCCCGAAGTCCTCGCTCAGCGCGTCCGCCAAGGCGGTCCGCCACATCTCGCTCGCCTCCGGGACGGAGGCCGGATTGCCCACGCTGAGGTTGAGCCACTCACCCGCCGACGCGTCCGCCGTACTGGCGGCGACGTCCTCCATGATGCTGCGCAGACCGGAGGCACCAGCCATCTTCGCGCCGCTCAGTGACAACTCCATGGGGATCTCCTGGTACTCGAGGGGTGAGCGCCGGTGCGCGGGCGGAGCACGCGGGACACGCGGAAGCACGCGTGCCCGGCCAGGGGCGGGCCGGGGAGAGGGGAACGGGTGGCGGCGGCGCGTACCGTCCCGGGCAGAGGGCCCGGCGGTGCCGCGGCCCACCGGCGGAGGCGTCGAGAGGAGGCGATGTCCCCGAAGTCCGCGTGGCGGGGCCTTTTCGAACGCGCGCACAGGAAACGCAGCGTGCCGCCCATGTTCTTAGCGTCCGGCGATTCTGTCAACGGCCTTACGGACGGGCCCGTACGGCCGGGCCGGGTGAAGGTTCCGTACGGCGAGGGCAATGCCCGGATCGCGAAGAACTATCCGTTAGCCAATCCGATGCCCCAACAGTCGAACTGCTCCGCAAGAAGTCCGGTGTGGCCCCGGTCACCGCCCTGACGCGGGCTCAAGAGGTGCTCCAGCAAAGAAAGATGATCATCTCTTCCATGAATCGGGTACACGCCATACAGTGAGGAGCGTCCTTCAGGACTCCTCGTGGGGGACGGGTGCATCATCAGCGCATCACCCGGTTGGGCACGGGGCGGGCAGCGGACCTCTCGTCATTGACCGTCGAGGAGGGTGAATCGCTGCCGTTGGACGCAGACTGGCCGGCGTGGAAGGGGGAAATGGAATGCAGGGCGCTGCCCACTTAGCCGTACTTCCGATGTGCGGTGCCGCTGTGTCAGCGTGACCGCTCGCGCGTGCTCAGCCCGTAGAGCCGCGGAAGGCCGACGTTCTGGCGTCCGGCCGCAGGGCGTGGTGGTGAGGCAGCGGCCTCGCCGTGCGTGAGTCCCGTCCGTGTTCTCGGTATTGCCGTGAGACGACACGTCCGTGAAACCCCCCGTGGTGAGGCAAAAGGCGTCCGCGCCCGGGGAAGTGCCTTCAAGGAGTGGGATGTCCGACGCCCGCGCGAGTTTAGCCGACAACGTACGTGCGGAAGTGGCCGGAGGATTCGACCTTTCATCGGTGTCACTTGACGATTCATTCGTGGGTCCGCACGTGAACCCGGTCGCCGTACTGCGCCTGACGGCCGCTTCTGAGGAGCGGTTCGAAATCCCCCCGGAGCTGGGCGACCCGTTTCGCGCCGAATCCGTGGGCGGTCTCGTGGAACTCGTCGACGCTTTCGTGAACCGCTGGAAAGGGGAATGAAGTGGAGACAGCGGGGACGAGGACGGAAACCGCCCTCCGGCGCCGGAGGGCCGACGTGGACCGCAGACGGCGAGGGGGATGTGAGCAACGCACCTCGCACCGCCCGGACACCGAGCGGCGCCGCCTGACCCAGACGCTCGCGCGCGTCGACGTGGCCCACGACCGCCACCTCGACCGCGTTCACCCGCGCACGAAATAGCGGACACATGAAGACGATACGAGACGCCTTCGAGGCCCAGGCGACGCGCACCCCGGACGCGATCGCCGTGCGGGCCGCCCACACCCGCACCTACCGTGAACTCTCGGCGCGGGCCGCCGCCCTCGGCGAGGAGATCCTCGCCCACACCCCGGCCGGGTCACTGGTCGCCCTCGACGCGGCCGGCCCCGCCGGTGGGGCGCTCGGCATCCTCGCCGCCGCCGGCAGCGGGTGCGGGGTACTCCCGCTGAACCGGGAGAGCCCGCCCGCCCACCGCGAGCGGATCCTGGCGAACGCCAGGCCCTCCCTGGTGCTGCGCGAGACCGCCGAGTGCGCGTTCACCGCCGAGCCCGTCCCCGCCGCCGGGGGGCGCTACGTCCCCCGTGAGCCGACCATGGCCGACGTCGCCTACGTCATGTACACCTCGGGGTCGACCGGTCTGCCGAAGGGCGTCATGGTCCCGCACACGGCGCTGCTCGACCGGCTCGCGGGGCTCGCCACCACCCCCGGGCTCACGGCGGGCGAGACGATGGTCGCCGCGACGGCCCTGTCCTTCGACATCTCCATGGCGGAGATGCTGCTGCCGCTGACGGTCGGCGCGTCCTGCCTCGTGGTCCCGGACGAGGTGCGCTTCGACCCGTACTCCTTCACGGACTTCGTCGACGAGCACGCCCCGCAGGTCATCCAGGCCACGCCCAGCTTCTGGCGCATGCTCCTCGCCGCGGAGTGGCAGGGCGCCGAGAACGCCAGGCTCTGGTGCGGCGGAGAGGCGCTCACCCCGGGACTGGCGCGTCGCCTCCTGCCCCGCGGCGCGGAGCTGTGGAACCTGTACGGGCCGACGGAGGCCACGATCTGGGCCACCGCCTCGCGCGTCGAGTCGCCGGACGTGATCTCCCTGGGGAGCCCGCTGGACGGCAGCGGCCTCTACCTGGCCGCCGTGGACGACGCCGGTACGACCCACCTGGACGAGGCGGTCACCGAGCCCGGCACGATCGGCGAGATCGTCCTGTACGGGGCCGGGATCGCGCTCGGCTACCTGGAGCGGGACGACCTGACCGCCGAGCGCTTCCCCAGCCGGGACGTCTCCCGCGCCGGGGTACGGCTCTACCGCACGGGCGACCGTGCCAGGTACCGGGCGGACGGCTCCCTGGAGTTCCTCGGGCGTGCCGACGACCAGATCAAACTGCGCGGCCACCGCATCGAGCTCGGTGAGATCGAGGCGATTCTGGAGGAGCATCCCGACATCACCGCCGCGGTCGCCGTCCTGCGCGACGCCGACCGGCCGCAGCACGCGTCGATCACGGCCCATGTCACGGCCCGCGGGCACGACGTGTCCGGCAAGGACATCCGGGACTGGCTGCGTGCACGGCTCCCGGCCAGCCACTGCCCGAACCGGATCGTCGTCCGCGAGGCGCTCCCGCGCACCACGGCCGGAAAGGTCGACCGGGTGCTCCTGGCCGGCGAGTAGGGCACGCGGCCGGACCGCCGGGAGACCGCGGCCGACCACGGGCCGCGCCCGCCGGCCCCACCCCGGACGGGGGCCTCGCACGGAACGAGAGCCGCGCGCCCCCGCCGACGTGCCAGGACATCAGCAAGCGTATGGAGGCAACGAGTTGAGCCAGGTGAAGACCGCTCCGCTGACCTTCGGTCAGCTATCGGTGCTGAGGGACCTCGACCTGTCGGGGCCCGACGAGCAGAGCGACGGCAATCTCCCCCTTGTCCTCGACGTCCCTCCCGGTACGGGCGTGGCCGAGGCCACCGCGGCCTGGGCGCGGCTGGTCGAGCGGCACGAGGCGCTGCGGACCGTCTACGACCGCCGTGCCGCGGAGCCCACCCAGACGGTCCGGCCGTTCCAGGGCGTCCGGCTCGACACGGTGGAACTGCCCGCCCCCACCCGGGAAGCGGCTCTGAGCGTCGCCGGGGAGTGGGCGGAGCAGGAGATCCGCGTCGACGTGGAGCACTCCTGGCGCGCCGCCGTCGGGGTCCACCAGGGCGTCGCCACGCACCTGGTGTGCGTCGTGCACCACCTGGCCGTCGACAGCGCCGCCTGCACCCTGCTGGAGGACGAGTTCCGCACGCTCGTCTCCGGGGGCACGCTCGCCCCCGACCCGCCGCAGCCCGTCGACCTCGCGCTGGACCAGCACGGCGACGCACAGCAGCGTGCGCAGACGACCGAGTTCTGGCTCGACGAGTGGCGGGGGTTCGTCGACGAGGACCGGCAGGGCGGCGACACGAGCCGGCGCTACCGGGCGGCGCTGTACTCCGAGCGGGCCCAGGACGCCGCCCGCGCGGTCTCCGAACGTCTCGCCGTGTCCGTCCAGTCCGTGATCCTCGGCGCGGCCGCCCTCGCCCTGTTCGACCTGAAGGGCCGCGACCGGGCCACGTTCGGCCTGCTCGCCGGCAACCGCATGGACAAGCGCTGGCAGGCGCTGCTCAGCAGCATGAACCAGCTCGCCCCGATGACCGTCGCCGCCGACCGGGACGCCGCCCCCGCGGTGTTCCTGCGCACGCTCTACATGAACAGCCTGGAACGCCTGCTCCACGGCTCGTACAGCATCGACGAACTCCGCGCCCGGCTCACGGAGACCGGCTGCGCCAACCCCGACCCCCTGCAGTTCGACTGCTACTTCAACTACCTCGGGGACATCGCCCGGCCCCCGGCCGAAGGATCACCCGCGCTCGACGACGTCGAGTGGCTCGCCGGCGCCTGGCAGAGCGGGCCGCGTTTCAACCTCAGGGCCGCCACGGGCTCCGGCCTGCACCTGTCCCTGACCGCGAGTGACGACTACCTCGGCGCCGGGGCGACCGGCCGCTTCCTCGCCTCCGTGGAGGCCGCGCTGGTGAGCCTCGCCGACGGCGCATCCGACACCGTGGGCGCCGTCGACCTGGCCCCGCTGCGGAAGGTGAGCCCGCCGCCGCCCGCCCAGGACGGGAACGCCGCCCATGAGTGACACACGGCAGGCGGCCCCGGACACCGCTCCGCGCACGGGCCGGTGCCCGTACCACGTGACCGGCCGGGCGCAGGCCGACCCCTGCATGGACTACCTCCACCTGCGGGACGACGAGCCGGTCCGCTGGGACGAGGACCTCGGCGTATGGCTGGTCACCGGATTCCGCGAGGTGACCGAACTGCTGCGCAACCCGTCCCTCTCCGCGGCCTGGCCCGAACAGGGCAGGAGCAGGCTGCACACTCCGGCCGACGGCGAGGGCGGCGACGGGAGCCGCACCTCCGAACTGGTGCGCAAGTGGTTCATGTTCAACGACGACCCCGCGCACGCCGACGCCCGCAGGATCGTCGCCCCGCTCTTCTCGGCCGAACGCCTGGCGGCGGCACGCACCTTCGTGGAGGGGCTCGTCGACGAACTCCTCGCGCCGGAACGCGACGTCCTCGACGTCATGGACGACCTGGCCGTACCGCTGTCGAGCCGGGTCATCTGTCACATCCTCGGGCTGCCCGAGGACATCGCGCCCCGCCTCGCCGTGTGGGCTCCCGACATCGCCGCGCTGCTCGTCGCGGACTACCTCCCCGAGGTCGTCACCCGCGGGTACCGGGCGCTGCACGAGGTGACCGCGGCAGTCGACGAGGCGCTCCGGGGAGAGGTGCCCGAGGACTCGGGCCTGTGGCTGCTGCGCGAGGCGCACCGGCGCGGCGAGATCGGACTCCAGGACGTGTGGGCCACGGCGAGCCTGCTCATCTACGCGGGTTTCGAGACGACCTCCACCTTCATCGGCAAAGCCGTACGGGCGGCCCTGCACGCCGGGGCCGGGCCGGACGTCCTGAAGGCCGAGCCGGCCGCCGTCGTGGAGGAACTGCTGCGTTTCGACACCTCCGTCCAGCAGGTCGCCCGCTTCGCGGTGGCGCCCGTCGACGTGGCGGGGCGGCGTATCGCGGCCGGCGACCTCGTCCTGATCATGCTGGGGGCGGCCAACCGCGATCCGGACGTCTTCGACGGCCCCGACCACCTCCGGCCCGGCCGGGGGATCAGACGGCACCTCACGTTCGGATTCGGCGCGCACTACTGCCTGGGAGCCGGACTGGCGCGGCTGGAGGCCGAGGTCGCCCTGCGCAGGCTCGGCGAGCGATGGGACGTGATCGAGGAGGCCGCCGCCCCTGTGACCCGGTCGCACTACGGCCTCACCGTCCTGGAACACCTCGAGGTCACAGGGGGGACCCGCCATGGCGCGTGACGCCGAAACCACCGAGTACGTCCACGGTGAGCTCATCCATGAGGCGGTGGCCCACCAGGCCCGCGCCCAGCCCGGCGCCGCCGCCGTCGTGCAGGGCGGCCGTCGCCTGACGTACGGGGAACTGGACGCGGCCGGCGACGACTACGCCGCCGAACTGCGTGCCCTGGGCGTCTCCGCGGGACACCGGGTGCCCGTGCTGATGAGCCGCTCGCCCGAGTACGCGGCCGTCGTCCTCGCCGTGCTCAAGTGCGGGGCCGCCTACGCCACCCTGGACCCGCGCTGGTCCGAGGAGCGGCTGGACTCCATCCTCCGGCGGCTTGGACCGCCGCTCGCGGTCGTCGAGAAGCCCCAGGACCTCCGCGTGCCCACCTGGTCCCCGGCCGACCACCCCGTCGACGAGGCGGTACGGCGCCGGCGCCGCGTCCGGGCCGTGGCCTGCGACGGCGGTAGCGAGGCCACCGTCTTCTTCACCTCGGGGAGTACCGGCGTCCCCAAGGGCGTCGTCACCCCGCACCGGGCCACCACCCGGCTGTTCCAGCCCGGCGGCTTCGCCGACCTCGGCCCCGGCCATGTCATGCTCGCATCGGCCGCGCTCCCCTGGGACGTCGCCAGCCTGGAGCTGTGGGGGCCCCTCACCAGCGGCGGCACGGTGGCCCTGGTGGAGGACGAGTACCTGCTGCCCTCGGGGCTCGCCGCGCTCGTACGCGACCAGGGCGTCGACACGGCATGGCTCACCACCTCCCTGTTCAACGCCTTCGTCGACGAGGACCCCTCCTGCTTCCTCGGCCTCCGGCACGTGATCACCGGCGGCGAGAGGCTGTCACCGCACCATGTGCGCCGCTTCCTGGACGCCTACCCGGAGGTGCGGCTGACCAACGGCTACGGGCCGGTCGAATCCTGCGTCTTCACCACCACACACGACGTGGTGCCGACGGACACGGAACTCCCGCACGGCATCCCCATCGGCAGGCCCGTGCCGCACACGACCGTCCACGTGCTGCGGGACGGCCGGACATGTCCGCCGGGGGAGACCGGGGAGATCTGCATCGGCGGGGACGGCCTCGCCGTCGAATACCTGGACATGCCGCAGGACACGGCCGCACGCTTCGTGGACACCCCCGTCGGCGGCCGGACCGTCCGCCTCTACCTGACCGGGGACCTCGGGTTCACCACCCCTGACGGACTGTTCCACTACGTCGGCCGGGCCGACCGCCAGGTCAAGATCCGGGGACGGCGGATCGAGCCGCTGGAGATCGAGAACGTCTGCCTCGCCCTGCCGCACGTCAAGCAGGCGGTGGCGGTGCCCGTCCCGGGCCCGGACGGCGCCTACACCGCCATGGTGCTCTTCTACGTCGCGGAGCCCGGAGCCCCCGGGGACGCCGTCGCACCGGCGGCCGTGCGCGCCCACCTCGTCGCCGGGCTGCCTCCCCACAGCGTCCCGGACGACCTGCGGAGCGTCGACGCCATCCCGCTGTCGCCCACGGGCAAGACGGACACCGCGCGGCTGCTGTCGACGACCCGGCGGGCACCCGCCGGCCCGCCGGAGGAGACGACCGCTCCCGGCGGGCCCGCACAGCCGCGGAGCCCGTGGACGGCGGTCGTCCTGGAGGAGATCCGCGCCCTCCTGGAGACCGACGCGGCGCCCGACGCGCCGTTCGCGGTTCTGGGCGGGACGTCCCTCGACGCCATCCGGCTCTGCGCGCGCCTCTCGGACCGTACGGGCATCTCCGTGCCGGTCTCCGGCTTCCTGCGCAACCCCACGGCCGAGGGCCTCGCGGAGTTCCTGGAAACCCGCTCCCCCGCCGCCCCGGCGGAACCGGCCGGCCGTACCGACCGGGTCCGCCTCGACGGCATCCAGGCCCACTTCGGCCTGCTGCACGAGCTGGACCCGAGCGACTCCACCGCCCTGTGCCACCTGCTGTGGGAGGTCACCGGTCCGCTGAACACCACCGCCCTGGAACAGGCCCTCAACGACCTGCAGCGGCGCCACGAGGCCCTCAGATCGGCCTACCGACTCGACCCCGAGCCGGTGGCTCTGGCGCCCGAGACCGCGCATGCCGTCCGCGTCGAGACGCTCACCCCCGGCGACCGGACCCAGGACGCGCGGGCCCTGGTGGAGGAGGCGATGAACCGCCCCCTGCGCATCGAGGACGCGCGGGTGTGGCGATGCGTGTGCGCCCCGGTGGACGACGACACGGCGCTGGTCGGCCTCACCGTCCACCACATCGCCTTCGACGGCTGGTCGCAGGACCTCCTCATCACCGAGCTGACACACGCCTATGAAGCCCGCAGCCGCGGCGCCGATCCGCACTTCGAAAGCCTCGCGCCGACCCTGCGGGGGCTGGCCGACGAGGCCGCCCGGTTCGACGACCCCGACGAGACCGCCGCCCAACTGGCCTACTGGACCCGGCACCTGGCGGACCTGCCGGACCTCGCCCTGCCCGCGCCCGGAGCGGAGCCGGAGCAGCCTGCCCAAAGCCTCGGCTTCGCCGTGGACCCGGTGGTCACCGCCCGCCTCCGCGCCGAGGCCGGCCGCCTCGGAGCGACCCTGTTCCTGCCCCTCGCGGCCGGATACGCCGCCGCGCTCGCCGACGTGACCGGACAGGACGACTTCGGCATCGGCGTCCCCCTCGTGCGCCGCTCCGGACCCGCCTCCATGGCGGCCGTGTCCTGCCTGGTGGACGTCGTGTGCCTGCGGCTGCCGGAAGGTGACGGCGCGCCGGCGCTCGCGGACCTGGCGAAGGCGGCACGCCCCGCCGTCGAGGACGCCTTCGCGCGCCAGGACGTGGCGTTCTCGGAGGTGGTCCGCGCGATCCGGCCGCCCAGGACGGGCCGCAACCCGCTGTACCAGACGATGTTCGCCGTGCAGAACGGCGTGCCCGAGGAGCTCGCCCTCGCCGGGTGTGCGGTGCGGCGCCTGCCGATGGAACCACCCGCCGCGATGCACGAGATCGTCTGCGAGATCTGGCCGACGGCCGACGGCGGGCTGCGGGTGGACATCAGCTTCCAGGCCGACCGCGTCGCGTCGAGCACCGCGCACCGCCTCGCCCGTGTCTACGAGGAGCTGCTGGTGTCCGGGAAGCCGCCGGCCTCCCAGTGCTTGTGAACGACCACCACTCGAAGGGACCCCACCTCCCCATGCAGGACATTCCAGAGGAACGGACGGTCGTGCGCCTGCTGCGGCGCATCGTCGACTCGGACCCCGAGGCGACGGCGGTCGAGTGCGGCAAGGACGAGCTGACGTACCGGCGTCTGTGGGACGAGGCCGGTACCGCGGCGGCACGGCTCCAGGAGACGCCGGGCTTCGAACCGGGCTGCCTGCTCGGCGTCCTGTACGAGCGGGGCGTGCCGGGCGTGGTCGCCCAACTGGCGGCCTGGCGCGCCGGGGCCGCCTACCTGCCCCTGGACCCGGCCCTCCCGGACGGGCGCATCGAGTCGGTCCTCCACGACGCGCGGCCGTTCGCCGTGCTGGCCCGCCCCGATCTGCGCCACCGGGTGCCGCGTACGGTGCCCACGCCGCAGGACGTTCTCCCCGGCCCCGCGCGGGAGCCGCGAGCGGTCGGGTCCGCCCTCGCGTACGTCATCTACACCTCCGGCTCCACCGGGACGCCGAAGGGGGTGGAGGTCGCTCACGCCAGCCTGGTGAACCTGCTGGACTGGCACCGGGCCACCTACGGGACCGGGCCCGGCACGCGCGTGGCCGCCTTCGCGGGCCTTGGGTTCGACGCCTCCGTCTGGGAGACCTGGGCGGCGCTCGCCAGCGGTGCGACCCTCGTCCTGCCCGCCGAGCCCCCGGGCGCCGACGTGACGGCCATCACGGGCTTCCTCCAGGACAACGCGATCGAGCAGTGCTTCCTGAGCACACCGCTCGCCGAGGAACTGATCGGCTCCGACTCGCCCCCGCGCTCCCTGCGGGTCCTGCTCACCGGCGGTGACCGGCTGCGGGTGTGGCCGAGCCCCTCGTTCCCCGCCGCCGTCCACAACCACTACGGCCCCACCGAGGCGACCGTCGTCACGACCGCCAGCCGGGACCTGCGCGGCGGCGGCGACCCCGGCCGCGCTCCGGTCATCGGCACCCCCATCACCGGCGCGCGCGTCCGGCTGGTCGATCGTCAGGGCCACGACGTCACCGGACCCGGAGCGACCGGCGAACTCCTCATCGGCGGGGCGGTCCTGGCCGCCGGGTACCGAGGTGACCCCGCTCTCACCGAGGAGAGGTTCGGCGCGGCGGCCCTCGTCTCGGACGCCGGGCCCGCCGGGGGGAGCCCCGCCGCCGCTGAGCGCTGGTACGCCTCGGGTGACGTCTGCCGCTGGACGGACTCCGGGGACCTGGAGTTCGTCGAACGGCGCGACGCCCAGCTGAGCGTCCGCGGCATCCGCGTCGAACCCGCCGAGATCGAGCACACCATGCTGACCTTGGCGGAGGTCAGCCAGTCCGCGGTCGTGCTGTGCGACGACGGCTCGGGCGGCTCCCTGGTCGCCTTCTACTGCGGCGGGGCCACCGTGGAGACGGTGCAGGAGGTGCTGGCGGCGAGGCTGCCCCGGTACCTGGTCCCCTCCCGCGTCCAGCGGCTGGACGCCATGCCGCTGACCCCGAACGGCAAGATCGACCGCAAGTCCCTGCTGGACGCGCCGTCCGAGCCCGCACAGCGGCCCGAGGCGGCCTTCCCGCCCGGCTCCACCGAGGAGGCCATCGCCGGGATATGGACTGAGCTGACCGGCATCGTGCCGGGCGCCCGCGACAACTTCTTCGACGTCGGCGGGCATTCGCTGCTCGCGGCACGCATGATCGGCAAGGTACGCGACCGGTTCGGCGTCAAGGTGGGCCTGCAGGCGGTCTTCGACCATCCGGTCCTGGCGGAGCTGGCGGCCGTGGTCGACGCGGCGCCCAAGAACGGAGACTGAAGCGAATGTCCGGCGAGACGACTCCCCACGACGGCCGGCCGGTCGTCGTCATCGAGTTCGGCAACGAGATACCACCGCGCAGCTTCGACCCCGTCCTCCCGCCCGAGCTGCACGCCCACCGCCTCAGGATCGATCCGCTGCGCTACCCCGGACTCGCGGAGACGGTCCCCGACCTGGCGACGCAGGCTCGGCACTGGGCGGCCCGGATCGCGACCGGCGCCCCGCCACGGGCCGTGCTTGCCTACTGCTCCGCCGTCGAACTCGCGGCGCTGCTGGTCGGCGAACTGCCCGTGCCCGGCACACCGCTCGTCGTCCTCGACCCCGTGGTCCCCGGCCCTGGCACGCCCCGGGAACTGCTGCTGGACCTCGCCCTGGACATGGACGACGCGCTGGACCCCGCCGAGCTGCCCGACATCACCGGCCTCCCGGCGTCCGAGGCCCTGCGGGAGGCGAGTGCCTTCCTCCGCTCCCTTGTCACCCGGACCGCGCCCGACCTGGACGACGACATCGCCGACGAGCTGACGCAGGCGCAGCGGGCCTGGCTCGGCTTCACGTTGTCCGCGGCGGCCGACCGCACCGACCCCTTGCAGCTCGGGCACGTCATCCTCAGCGAGGGCTCCGAGTGGCCGGACGCCGACGCACGGTCGGTGCACCGCACCGGACTGACCGTGAAAGAGCTGTTCGGTACTCCGGCGGTGACGCCGCTGCTGTCGGAACTCCTCTCGGCCCGCGCAGCCGAGAGCGACCAGGGGAAGGAAGCGCCGTGCAGTCGCATTTCGTAGAGCGGGACGCCACCGAGGCCGTCGTGGCCGCCCAGTGGTCCCGGGTGCTGGGCCGGCCGCCCGCCTCCCTGGACGCCGACTTCTTCGGGTCGGGCGGGTCCTCCCTGCTCGCCGCGAAGCTGGTCGCCGCTCTGCGGGGCGCCCTCGGTACCCGGGTCCCCCTGAAGACGCTGTTCGAGGCGCCCACGTTCGGCGGCCTCAGCGCCCGCATCAGGAACGACACCCCCGGGCCCGGCGGCCGGCTGCTCACCCTCAACCCGTACGGCACCGGCGCCCCGCTCCTGCTGGTGCCGGCGGCGAGCGGCGGCGTCATCGGCCTCCACCGCTTCGGAGGCGACCCGATCGACCGCCCCGTGCTCGGCTTGCAGGCCTGCGGCCTCGACCCGGCCGAGGGTGCGCCCTGCGGAACGCTCGCGGAGATCGTCGACGACTTCGTCGGAGTTCTGGAGAAGGCGGACGCGCCGCGCAGCCTGCACCTGGCCGGATACTGCGTGGGAGGCATCCTCGCCTACGAACTCGCCGCCGGACTGCGGCGGCGCGGATGGGACGTGCGCTCCGTCGTCCTGCTCAACACCTCGCTGTACTGCCCGCCGCTGACGGTGGCCGAGGCCGCCGGGGAGAAGCTCCTGTCCGTCGCGCACGAGGCGGGCATCGCGATACCGGAGGGCCAGGAGCCGGACGCCGCCGAGGTGTACCAGGCGGTGAGCACGCAGGGGCCGGACCCCATCGAGACCGACTTCGCGGAGTTCCAGGCCGGACTGCGGGTCTTCGGCTCCGTCGGCTCGGCGGTGTCGGGTTACGTGCCCGAGCCGGGCGACTTCGCCGTGCGGCTCTTCTCGACCGACGACCGGGACGACCCGTCGGACGTCGAGCGCACCCTCCACCGGGTGACCGACTGGCCCGACCTCGGGCTCACCGACTACCAGCAGTACCGGGTGCCCGTCGACCATTTCGAGATGATCGCGCACGAGCCGACCCTGAAGGCCGTCGAAAACGCCATGAAGGACATCGACGACGGCCGAAGAGGTCAGAGCGAACCGAGTGAGGACTCCCGCCCGGACGCCTGAACGGGCCCGACGAGACGTTTCGCCATTTCCGCGAGAAGGGGCTCCCGCGACGCATGCAGGAAGAAATGGTCGCCGGGCAGGACCACCGAGTCGAGCTCTCCCTCGATCAACTCGGACCACTGCTGGAGGTGATTCATTCCCACGCCCGGGTCGCTCGCTCCGCCGAATACCGTCACCGGTGCGCCAGGAGGCTTGCACGGAAGAAAGGAATAGCGTGAGAGCATCGCATAGTCCGCCCTTACGGCGGGCAGCAGCATCCGCATGAAGTCGGCGTTCCGGAGAATCTCCTCCGGTGTTCCGTTCATGAGCCGGAGTTCCTCTATGAGTTCCGCTTCGGGCAGTGTGTGAAGGTCCCGCCGGCCGTCGTGCACGGCGGGCAGGGCGCGGCATCCCGAGAGGAACACACGGGCCGGTTCAAGGTTGTGCTCCTCGCGCAGAACGCGGGCTGCCTCCCAGCAGACGATCGCCCCGAGACTGTGTCCGAACAGGGCAAACGGCTCCTTGGAGTACTCCAGCAGCTCCGGGACGACGGCGTCCAGAGTCGCCTGCAAGGTGTCGACCGGGTCCTCGAACAGCCGGTCCTCGCGGCCCGGCGGCTGAATGGCGTGGACGTCGATCTCGTCCGGCAGCAGCTCGGCCCAACCGCGGAATGTGGAAGCGCCGCCACCGGCATAAGGAAAACAGAACAGCCGTATACTTCCGGGCGGATTCGTCTTCGACAGTCGGTGGATCCAGGGGCGCGTGGGCGCATTGCCGTGCATGTGCGGCCTCTTTCTGATTCCGGTCCTGCTCATCGGCCAGAACAGCGTGCCACAGAGCTGTCTCCGGGGCGAGCGTGAGGAGTGGGTTCCAGGCGCTTTCGCCTCCTATCGCGCACGTCACGCCGGAAGCCATTGTGGCGCGTGGGATCCTGGGTTAGTCTCACTGCCGATCGACGTGAGCTGCGAACACCGAGCGATGGACCATCGAGCAGCATCGATTTCCTGCTCTTTCGAGATTCTCGAGGGCAGTCGTTGGGGGAATGAGTGCGGTACGGGGCAACAAACAACGCCGATGGAACCGAGGCCGGTGAGGCCGTCCGGCCTGAGGAGGCCGACGCCCGCCTCCTGCCCCTCGGGTCCCAGGAGTCCGTCACTCCGGCACCGCCGTCGCACTCGCCCACGGCCGCGCAGGCCGCCCGTACCTGAGGTATGCAGCGGCCCGCCCGGCACGCGGACGACCGCGCGGCGGGAGCGCCCTGGCCCACCACCGCGAAGACAGCAGGCCGCAGGGGGCCTCGGCAGCACCGATGGACGCGTGCAGGACGGAGGGAGCAGTGATGAGCGACACGAACGACGAGGGGTTCGACGACCCGTCCGTGCCGGAAGGCGTCGCCATCATCGGGATGTCCGGACGCTTCCCGGGTGCCCGGGACCTGACCGAGTTCTGGGCGAACCTGCGCGGCGGCGTCGAGTCCGTCGTGGAGTTCGGGGACGACGATCTGCTGGCGGCCGGGGTCGACGCCGAGGAGTCCCGGCAACCGCACTACGTGAAGGCAGGCCCCTCGTTCGAGGGCATCGACCTGTTCGACGCGGAGTTCTTCGGCTACACCGCCAGGGAAGCCAAGATCATGGACCCGCAACACCGGCTGTTCCTCGAGACCGCCTGGGAGGCGCTGGAGCACGCGGGCCTCGACCCGGCCCGGTACCCGGGCACCGTCGGGGTCTTCGGAGGCGCGAGCAGCAGCGCGTACATCGGGAACGTCCTCAGCAACATGGACGACGGGGAGGGCATCCGCGGGGAGAACATCGGCCTCGGCAACGAACTGGCCTTCCTGACCACGCGGGTCTCCTACAAGCTCGATCTCAAGGGACCGAGCTATCCCGTCCAGACGGCCTGCTCCAGCTCGCTGGTCGCCCTGCACGCCGCCTGCCAGAGCCTCCTGGGCTACGAGTGCGACATGGCCCTGTCCGGCGGGGTCTCGTACAAGGTCCCGGAGAAGACCGGCTACGCCTACCAGGAGGGCGGGTTCCTCTCCCCGGACGGCCGTGTCCGGCCCTTCGACGCCGCCGCCCGAGGGACGGTCTTCGCCAACGGCGTCGGGGTGGTGGCGCTGAAGCGACTGGCGGACGCCCTCGCCGACGGAGACACCGTCCACGCGGTGATCAGGGGCACGGCGGTCAACAACGACGGTGCCGTCAAGGCGAGTTTCTCCGCGCCGAGCGTCGCGGGGCAGGCCGCGGTGATCGCGGAGGCCCTGGCGACGGCCGGGCTGGAGCCGGGGGACATCGACTACGTGGAGGCGCACGGCAGCGGCACCCTGATCGGTGACTCGATCGAAGTCCAGGCCCTGACTCGGGCCTTCGCCGGCGCACCGGGAACCTGGCGGATCGGCTCCGTGAAATCCAACGTGGGGCACCTGGACGCCGCCGCCGGGATGGCCGGACTGCTGAAGACCGTGCTGGCCCTGCGCCACGAGGAACTCCCCGCCTCCCTGAACCATGTGGAGGGGAACAAGGACATCGACTTCACGGACGGGCCGTTCCGGGTGCACACGGAACTCGGGGCGTGGCCGCGGACGGCCGGGCGGGTGCGCCGCGCCGGGGTGAGCGCGTTCGGCTTCGGCGGCACGAACGCGCACGTGGTGCTCGAGGAGGCCGGCCCCGCCCCCGAACCCGCACCGAGCCCCCGAGAGTCCGAACTCCTGGTGCTGTCGGCGCGCTCCGAACACGCCCTGGACCAAGCCTCGGACCGGCTGGCGGCGTTTTTGCGCCGCGAGCGTCCCGCACTGGCCGACGCCGCCTTCACCCTGGCCACGGGCCGACGCGACTTCCCGTACCGGCGCACCGTGTGCGGGACCGACGCCGAGGCGGTGGCCGCCGCGCTGGAGACCCGCGACCCCGCGTACGTGACGAGCGGGCAGGCCGCGCCGAGCGCGCCGCACGTCGCGTTCATGTTCAGCGGGCAAGGGGCCCAGTACCCGGGCATGGGGCGCGGACTCTACGCGTCCGAGCCGGCCTTCCGGTCGGCCGTGGACACCTGCGCGGAGCACCTGCGGCCCCACCTGAACGGGGACGTACGCGACGTCCTCTTCCCGAAGGACGCGGTCGCAGCCGCGCTCCTGGGACAGACGCGGTGGGCGCAGCCGGCGCTGTTCGTCGTCGAGTACGCCCTGGTCGCGCTGTGGCGGGAGTGGGGTGTGGAACCCTCACACCTGCTCGGGCACAGCCTGGGGGAGTGGGTCGCGGCGTGCGTCTCCGGAGTCTTCCGGCTGGAGGACGCGCTGCGGCTGGTGGCCCTGCGCGGTGAGCTGATGCAGAGCTGTGGGGCCGGAGCGATGCTCGGCGTGGTGGCCGAGCGGGACGCGGTGGAGTCCGCGCTGCCCGACGGGGCCTGCCTGGCCGCGCACAACGGCCCCCGCGACTGCGTCGTGTCGGGGCCCGCCGACGCGGTCGAGGAGTTCGCCGTGACGGCCGACGAACGCGGGTGGGCGACCCGGCCGCTGGAGGTGTCCCACGCGTTCCACTCGGTACTCATGGAACCGGTCGTCGACGGATTCGTCTCGGCAGTGGCCCGGGTGGAGCGGGCGGCGCCCGGTATTCCGTTCGTCTCCAACGTGACCGGTGACTGGATCACGGCGGAGCAGGCGCGGGACCCGGAGTACTGGGGACGCCACATACGGCAGTGCGTGGAGTTCGCCGCCGGTGTGCGCCTGCTGGCACAGAGCGCACCGGTGCTCCTGGAAGTCGGCCCCGGACAGACCCTCGCGAGCCTGGCGCGGCGGACGCTCGCCGACGCGGGCACCGGGGGCGTCACGGCCACGGCGTCGCTGCCGCACCGCCGCGACCCGCGCGGTGCCGGTGAGACGATGCGCCGCACCCTGGGCCAGCAGTGGCTCCTCGGGGTGGCGCCGGACTGGGCCCGCTACTACGGCCAGGACGGGCGGCGCCGGGTTCCCCTGCCCACGTACCCCTTCGAGCGCAAGCGCTACTGGCTGGAGCCCGCGGCCCCCCGGGTGTCCCGTGAGCCCGGCCGCCACCCGCTGCTCGACGAGGTGCTGCTCCGCTCCGCCGGACAGACCGTCTTCGCATCCGAGCTGTCCCTCGACCGCCACTGGGTGCTCGCCGAACACCGCATGCTCGGTGAGGCGATCGTCCCCGGGACCACCTACCTCGAAATGGGCCGGGCCGCCGCCGCAGCGCATCTGCGCCGCCCCGTCACCGAGATCAGGGACGTCGACTTCCTGGTGCCGCTGCTCGTGCAGGAGAACAAGCCCCGCACCGTGCACACCACCGTCCGCGAACTCGACGACGACACCGTGGAGTTCTCCGTGGCCGGCCACGACCCCGAGCGCGACGTGTGGACCGTCCACGTCCAGGGCAAGGCCGCCGCCGGCAGCCTCGTCCCGCCGCCGCGCCAGGACCCGGACGCCCTGCTTGCGCGGTGCGCTCTGGAGACCGTCGACCTCGGCAGGGCCCAGGCCGAGCACAAGGTGATGGAGTTCGGCCGCCGCTGGACGGACAGCCTGCGCACCATGCACGTCGGCGTCCGCACCGCGCTCGGCATCCTCGACATGCCCGAGCGGTACCGCTCCGAGTGCGAGGACCACGTCCTCCACCCGGCGCTGCTCGACCTCGCGACGGGCTTCAGCGGATTCGCCGTCCACGAGACCCGGGAGGACGTACAGGAGTACCGGGGCAGCCGCGCCTTCTTCCTCCCCGTCGGGTACGACGTGCTCCGCATCCACGCGCCGCTGCCGCCCACCGGGACCAGTCTCATCACTCCCCACCCGGACGCCGGGCGCGGCACCGAGATCCGCAAGGTCGACGTCACCGTCCGCGACGCCGACGGCAACACCGCGGTGGAGATCCTCGGCTTCACGGTCAAGCGTGTCCCCGACCCGCGGCACACCGTCGCCCGCATCCGCCCGCACTCCCGGCACCACACCCTGCGCTGGATCCCCGCGCCGGACGTCACGGAGCAGCGAGAGGCGCCCGCCGCCGTACTCCTCGTGACGGAAGGCGGCGGGCTCTCCGGGGACCTGGGCGTCTCGCTGCGCTCCCGAGGTGTACGGGTGATCACGGCCGAGCTCGCGGGGGAGTGGAGCGCCCCCGGCGACGACCACTACGGCGTTCCCCCCACGGCCGAGGGGTGGGGACGGCTGCTCGACACTCTGGGCGACGCGGTGCCCGGCGAAGCGGTGTTCGTCGCCGCCCCCGCCGCCGACGCCCAGCGCGGGGTCGCGGAGCTCGACCGTCGGCTGCGCGGCGGGGCCGACAGCCTGTTCCACCTGGTGCGGGCCCTGGCGGCACGGGACGCCGTCCCCGGCCGGCTCGCCGTGATCGCCCCGCACGTGGCACGCGTGACGGGCGACGAGCCGGCCACGGCCCCCGTACACGCGACCCTGTTCGGCCTGGCGAAGGTCATCGGCCAGGAGCACGAGGGGACCGAGGTCCTCTGCCTCGACGTCGACGAGGACACCGACGCGGTCGCGCTGTGCACCGAACTCCTCGGGCCGTGGTCACCGACCATGGTCGCGCTCCGCGGTGGCGGACGTCATGTCACCGAGCTGGCGCCGCTGCACCTGCGGGATCGCTCCCGCCAGGAGGACGAGCGCCCCGAGGGCGTCCACCTCATCACCGGCGGCCTCGGCGGCCTCGGACTGGCCGTGGCCCGGCATCTGAGCCGCACCGTACCCGGCATCCGTCTGGCGCTTGTCAGCCGCGGCGCCCCGGACCCGCGCGACCACCGTGACGAGACGGGCGCGGAGGACCCGCGACGCCACCGGCAGCTCACCGCCCTGCGGGAGCTGGAGGACCTGGGTGCCCGGGTGCGCTGCTACCGGGCGGACGTGGCCGACGAGGCCGCTATGGCGGACGTCGTCCGTGCCGTCCGCGCCGACCTGGGCCGTATCGCCTGTGTCATCCACGCGGCGGGCGTCGCGGGCGACGGCTTCCTCTTCCGCAAGGACGCCGGGACGTTCCGGGCCACCCTCGCCCCCAAGGTGCTCGGCGCGACCGTCCTGGACCTCGTCACCGCGGACGATCCGCCGCAGCTGATGCTCTGCTTCGGATCGACCACCTCCGTGTTCGGCGTCGCCGGCCAGGGCGACTACACCGCGGCCAACACCTACCTCGACCACTTCGCCGACCACCGCACCGCTCTGGGCCGCAGGACGGTCACCGTCGACTGGACCGACTGGCTGGACACCGGCATGGCGTTCGATCACGGCGTCCAGCGGGACCAGGGCTTCTTCCGGTCGATCAGCGTGGAGGACGGGCTCGGCAGCCTGGACGAGATCCTCGCCGCGCCCTGCTCGCCCGTGGTGGTCGGCGAGATCAACTACGGGGTGCTGGGCTCCGTGGACCCCGACCGTCTGGCGGCCCAGTTGCGCAGGGCTCCGCTGGTCCTGGAGGAGTCCGTCCGGCAGCGGGTCGCCGAGGCCGGCGGTGAGTCCCGCCGGCCGGCGGCGGACGCGTCCGCCGGGCCCGCACCGGCCGAAGGCGTCACGCTCCTCGGCCGGGAGGACGGCGGGTACAGCGAGACGGAACACCAGCTCGCCCGGATCTGGGCCAGGGAACTCGGTCTGGACCGGCTGAACATCCATGAGAGCGCCTTCTCGCTGGGCGGGGACTCCCTCGTCGCCCTGCGGATGGCACAGAGCATCCAGAAGACCATGGCCGTCAGGGTGTCGATGGTCGACCTGTTCCGGTACGTCACGGTCGCCGACCTGGCGACACACCTCGACGGCAAGAAGTCCCACGGCTGAGACGGCGAACCCGTTCGGCCGCCCCCTTCCAATCATCTGAGGCGGTATCAGCATGAACATCCGTACGGTGGGTGTCATCGGCGCGGGCACCATCGGCCGTGGAGTGGCACAGTCCCTGGCCCAGTCGGCGTTCGACGTGCTGCTGATCGACGTGTCCGAGGAGCAGCTCGCCTCCGCCACGGCACAGATCGGGAGCGACCTGCGGCTGCAGGGCATGTTCCGCGCGGAGCGCCTGAAGGACGACCCGGCCACCATCCTCGCCCGCATCACCACCGGAACCGACCTGTCGGCCCTGAGCGCCGCGGACTTCGTCGTCGAGAACGTCACCGAGAACTGGGACATCAAGCGCGACGTCTACGAGAAGATCGACAAGATCTGCCGTCCGGAGGTCGTCTTCGGCGTCAACACCTCCGCGGTGCCCATCACCCGGGTCGGCTCGGTCACCGAGCGCCCCGAGCACGTGCTCGGGCTGCACTTCATGAACCCCGTGCCGCTGATGGACACGGTCGAGGTCGTCCAGGGCCACTTCACCTCGGAGCTGACCCTGGACACCGCGCTGGGGCTCCTGCGGGACCTCGGCAAGGAGGGCATCGTCGTCCAGGACGCCCCGGGCTTCGTCACCAACCGCGTACTGATGCTGACGATCAACGAGGCGATCTTCTGCGTTCAGGACCAGGTCGCCACGGCCGAGCAGGTCGACCGGATGTTCAAGGGCTGCTTCGGCCACAAGATGGGCCCGCTGGAGACCGGCGACCTCATCGGCCTCGACACGATCCTGAACTCCCTCACCGTCATGTACGAGAGCTTCCGGGACAGCAAGTACCGCCCGGCGCCGCTGCTCCAGCGAATGGTCGACGCCAGGCTGCTGGGCCGCAAGGCCGGACGCGGTTTCTACACCTACTGACCACCCCACCCCACCCCACACTGGAGGCAGAACGATGCAGGACGACGTGCGCACCCGGGTCCGGGAGTTCCTCGCGCCGCAGCTCAACGGCCGGGCCCTGGCCGACAGCGACGACATCTTCGCGCTGGGATACGTCAACTCGCTCTTCGCCATGCAACTGGCGCTCTTCGTGGAGCAGGAGTTCTCGCTCCAGCTCACCCCCGACGACATGGAGTTCGACAACTTCCGGACGGTGGACGGACTCGTCCGCCTGGTGACGTCGAAGACCACGACGGCGGCGTGACCCTCGGGAACGCCGCGCGTGGCCGTCCCCGACGGCCACGCGCGGCGTCGTCCGCGGTGACCCGCGAGACAGAAAGGCGTACGACATGACGGCGCGGACCGAGGACGCCGTACCGGGCCCCGGCGCGGCCGGCGCGTCCGTCGTCCCTCTGCTGCTGCGGCTGCGGGCCTCGAACGTCCGCGTGTGGGCGGCCGGCGGCCGGCTGCACCACGAGACGCCGCCGGGCGGAGTCGACGAGGAGCTGCGGACACTGCTGGAGGAGCGGTCGGCGGACGTCCTGGCCTACCTCGAAGCCGTCGACGGCATCGAGTCCTCCACCCACTACGTCACGATGCGCGACGGCGTCCGGATCGCCGTGGACGTGCTCCGTCCCAAGCGGGACGGCCGGGTGGTCGAGGAGCCGCTGCCGGCCCTCTGGTGCCACGACCGCTACCACCGCTCGGACGTGGTGGACGGCCTGACCTGGACCAAGCTCGACAGCCGACCCTGGCTGCGCCGGATCCTCGACGACGGCTACGTGATCGCCGCCGCGGACGCCCGGGGCACGGGCGCCTCAAGCGGCGTGCGGGGCATGGAGTTCGGCCCCGAGGAGAGCCGGGACGCCTACGAGATCACGGAATGGCTCGCCGCGCGGGACTGGTGCGACGGGAACGTCGGCATGTACGGCGAGTCCTATCTCGGAATCACCCAGTTCCTCGCCGCCGGCACCGCCCCGCCCAGCCTGAAGGCGATCTTCCCGCAGGTCGCGCTCTTCGACCTCTACTCGTTCCTCCGTCCCGGAGGCGCGTTCCGGCACGACTTCATCCGGAACTGGGGCGCGATGGTGCGGCGGCTGGACACGGAGACCGGGGCCGCGCCCGTACGGGAGGACTCGGCGGCCGTGCGCGCGGCCGCCGAGGAGCACCGGGCCAACACGGACGTCTTCGCCAGGGCCGCTGCGCTGCCCTTCCGGGACAGCCGGGGCGAGGGCGACGACGAGCCGCCGTACGCGCGGCAGAGCCCCTCCACCCGCGTCGCGGCGATCGCCGCCGCGGGCGTTCCCGTGTACCAGCTCACCGGCTGGCACGACACATGGGTGCGGGACGCGTTCCTGTGGCACGCCAATCTCACCGGGCCGCGCAAGCTCCTCGTGGGCGACTGGTCCCACAACGGCAGGGAGGGCGTCGACCTGGCGGCCGAGCACCTGCGCTGGTTCGACCACTGGCTCAAGGGCGTCGACACCGGCGTCATGGACGAGCCGCCCATCCGCTACCGCCGGCGCAACGCGCCCCCCGGCGAGGAGTGGCGCACCACGCACCAGTGGCCGCCCGCCGGGGTCCGTACCACGCGGATGTACTTCGGTCCCGGCCCGGACCTGCCCGCGACCTCCGTCAACGACGGCACGCTGACGGACCGGGCGCCCTCGCGGCTCGGAGGCGTGGACGACCTCGTCGTCGACTACACGGCCACCTCCGGCACGGCGACCCGCTGGACCGACGCCTACGGCGGACCGTTCGGCTACGAGCCGATGAACGGCAACGACCGGACGGCCCTCACCTACACGACGGCCCCGCTGGAACGGGAACGGGAGGTGACCGGGCACCCGGTCGCGGAACTGTGGGTGACGTCGACCCATCCGGACGGCGACTTCTTCGTCTACCTGGAGGACGTCGACGCCGAAGGGGTCTCCCACTACGTCACCGAGGGCGTGATGCGCGCCTCCCACCGGGCGCTGGGCCCCGCTCCGTACGACAACCTCTCGCTGCCGTACCACCCGTGCTCGGAGCGGACCCGCTCACCGCTGCCCGAGGAGCCGGTGGCGCTGGTCTTCGACCTGCACCCGATCAGCCACGTGTTCGCTCCGGGGCACCGGCTCCGGATCGCCGTCACCTGCTGCGACCGGGACAACGCCGAGACCTCCGCGCACCACCCGCCGCCCGTCGTCCAGATCCACCGGAGAGGCGCCCACGCGTCCTTCGTCGGCCTCCCTGTCCTCCCAGCCGCTCAGGAGCAAGAGACATGACCGACACCACCCGACAGGACACCGCGCCGACGGGCGCGGGGACCGGGGAGTTCCGTACACGGGTCGAGCTGCACACCCCGGTGGCCGGGGAGCTCGCCGCCGAGATCGAGCGCCGCCTCCTCTTCGTGTCCTCGAAGATCACGGGATACGAACTGGACACGGCCGACGGCGAGGTGCGCGGGGTGACCCTCCGCTCGGCCACCCCGCTCCCTGCGGGGGAGCTCGCCGAGAAGGTGAACCGGGTCGTCGACGGTGACGTCCGCCGGCAGCGGACGACCCCGCCGAAGTCGGTGTGGACGTCCCCGCACGAGCGAGTGGTCGAGGAGGGGACGTTCGAACTGCTCGCGCGGGCGGGCGCGGTGACCGAGGCGGGCGAGGGACAGGTCGCCGTCGGTGAGCCGCTGCTGTCGCTGCTCGCGTACTTCGACGGGGCGGTGAAGCGGATCCTGGCCGAGGACTTCAGTCCGACGGAGTACCGCTACCCGACGCTGATCAGCACCGGGGCCCTTGCGACGGCCGGCTACTTCGCCTCGTTCCCGCAGCACCTGATGTTCGTGACCCGGCTGCACAACGACATCGACGTGTACCAGGGCTTCCAGAAGTCCTATGCCGAGACGGGCGTCGACTCCACCGTCCTCGACGCCTGCCGCAACGTGGACTACTGCCTGCCGCCGACCATGTGTTACCACACGTTCCACCAGTACCGGGGGCGGACGCTGGACACGGACGGGGTGCACGTCGTCACGGCCAAGGGCAAGTCCTTCCGCTTCGAGGCGGCTTACGCCACGACGATGGAACGGCTGTGGGACTTCACCATCCGCGAGATCGTCTTCATGGGGCCGCGCGAGGACGTCCTCGCCTCGCGCGAACTGTTCATGCGGAAGATCTTCGGGTTCGTGGAGGATCTCGGCCTGAGCGGCTTCTGCGAGGTGGGCAACGACCCGTTCTTCGGCGGCGGCGACACCTCCGCGCGGATCTGGTCGCAGCGGTTGCTGGAGCTCAAGTACGAGCTGCGCCTCACCGTCGCACCCGGGCGGACCATCGCGGTGGGCTCCTTCAACTTCCACGACGACCTGTTCGGGCGCGGCTTCGGCATCGACTACGGCACGCAGGGCGCGGCGCGCAGCGCGTGCGTCGGGTTCGGGCTCGAGCGGCTCGTCTACGCCTTCCTGTGCCAGTACGGCCTCGACTCCGCCGACTGGCCCGACCGCGTGCGCGAGGGAGCCCGGGCCTACGGCGGGGCGGTCTGACGCGACACCCACGCCGACCGCGGGACGAGCGCGTCGCGAGGCCTCGCAGGGCCGCGACGCGGTCGTCCCGCGGCGGCTCGGTCCACCGCGGCTCGGCCCCCGTGCGGCGCGCGCGCCGACGACGGCTTTCCATCGGTGGATTCCGGATAACAGATCGTGGTAACCGGATATCTGGTGTTGTCGAACATGTACCGGTCCATCGGTATGAGGTGTTCGCCGCCGGTCAGTGCCCGTTCGGCAGGCGGCCCTATGTGGAGTCCCGATGCATATGTACGGCCCGTATGTCGAGCCGCTGGTGCCCCTGGCCTGCCGTTGTATCCGTATCAGATCCCGGAACTGCACCGGAACCCCCGGCGAGGTTCCCAAAGGCCGGTTCGAAGCACGTGGTGTTGGTGCCGGAGAATTCCGCCATGGCGGTCGGATCGCTTGCCCGCGCATGGGTGGCGAACTCGACCTCGGCGACATGGGCCACGCCGTCCTCGACGGCCCCGAGTAACACGGCGAAACAGGACGGCGCTTCTTCCGCAGTAGTGTATTTATCGTATCCGGGGCGCGCGGCACTTGTGAAAGATTCGAGGAGTCGAAACCGATCAGGACGGTGTGCTGACGGGCGAAGGTCGTCGTGCCGTCGTGTCCGGTTCGTCGGCGGACGGCGGCGAACCGGGCCGGCGCCACCGCACCGGGGCTTCTTCTCCAGAGGGTGTGCCCTCCTTACGGCCCACCTCGATGGCGATGACCACCTGGTCCCGGACCTTGCGCGTGCCGAACCGGCGGTGTCGACCGAATTCCCGCCGGCCGAGAAGTACGCGTCGAGGACGGCGCTAGGTGCCCTGGTCGACGGTCCGGCCGAAGACGCTTCCGCTCAGGCAGAGAGGGAAAACATCCACGTCGGATTGCCCAGAGGCAGCCATTGTCGCTTCCTCCGATGCAGTGTGCGGTTCCTCGTGATTCGGTGAATACGGAGGCGTCTCCGTCGTGGTGCCGGTGTATCTCGGATCGAGAACGGTCGAATGCTCTGACAGGTTCCTCCGGCATGCAAGGCTTACTGTCCAACTCGCCCTCCATGTCGGGAAAGTTCGCGTATGGAGTTGAGCGCCGGATGGGCGTCTGGGAAGCGGGTGTGAGCCTTCTCGGAAACGCTTGCCGGGGTCCGCCGGTTGACGTAGCGTGGCTCGGGCCGGGCGTGATCGTAAATGGCCGGTGTTCTCCGGCGGTTCGGTCGAAAAGTCGTATCGCCGGCACCGAGGTCACCCACTCTCCGGGAATCCCGTGCGAGGAGTGGCCGCGGGACGGGTGGGCTGCAGGGCCCACCGCATCTGCGGGGGAGCGCTGATGATCGAAAAGCTGTTACCGGCCGCGGTGGCCGTCGCGGAGACGTGCGGCGACCCGCCCGACGCGCCACTCCTCGACGGGGAGCCGGAGGTCGTGAGCCGCGCCGTGGAAGAGCGAAGACGGGAGTTCGCCGCCGTCCGCCGGTGCGCGCGAAGAGCGCTCGCGGACCTGGGTGTCGGCCCCGTCTCCATCCTGCCGGGCGAGCGCGGCGCCCCCGTGTGGCCGGAGGGCCTCGTCGGCAGCATGACCCACTGCGACGGATACCAGGGGGCGGCCGTGGCCCGGGTGTCCGACGGCGTGCTCGCGATCGGTGTCGACGCCGAACCCCATCTGCCCCTGCCGGACGGGGCGCTGCGCCTCGTGGGGCTCGAGGCGGAGCGGCTGCGGATCGCGGACATGGCGCGACTCGACCCCGGAGTCGACTGGGACCGGCTGCTGTTCAGCATGAAGGAGTGCGTGTACAAGGCGTGGTTCCCGCTCACCCGCAGATGGCTGGGTTTCGAGCAGGCGGACATCACGATCGAGTACGAGGGCACCTTCTCGGCCCGGCTGCTGACGGCCGATCCCGCGGTGCCCGCCGACGGGTTCACCGGGCGGTGGCTTGTGGAGCAGGGGCTGATCGTCACCGCCCTCGCAGTGCCGGCGGCGCCGTCCTGACCGAGCGCGTGCCGGCGTCCGGGAGACAGCCGGTTCGTCGCCATGCGCACACCATCGAAGTAATAACACCGTCGACGTGAAGTCGCCATCCGGTGACTTCGGATGTGTCAATTCCGATGACGGAAATATGGGCCGGTGAGCCAGGTCACAGAATTCTCGGTTGAGGCTGGTCATGTCTGTGACATACTCGGAAAGCGGGACGTTGTATTTAGCGGGATGGAGCTGATGCAGGGGTGAGGGAACGGGGCCTGCTGAATATCCCTTTGCGGTTCTGAGTTTCTCGTACGGGGGCAGGTGGGCATGGTGCGGCGAATGCGGCCGCGGTGCGGATCGCGCGAGCTCGACCTCTCGCGTTTCTACGGTTTGCAACCGCTAACCTTTGTCGTTCTGCTGCACGCGTCGCAGCGGGTGCCCGGTTCTCCCTCTCTTCCTTCATGTCTGCGGTATGCAGTGACAGTGTGAGGCCCGGGGACTTCCCATGGTGCAGACGGGAATCGAAGTGTCGAACGATGTACAGCAGAGCGATCAGTGTCACAGTTGCAAATGTGACGTCATTCGAATGCGGCAGGTCGGTCAGGCCCGACTGCATGTGTGCGGAAGTTGTTTCGATCAGTTCAGGCGAAATCTGACATCTCTTCCGCGCCTTTACCGCCAGTGCGAGGAAATGCTGACGGTGTCGCCGCAGAAGGGCGAGAAGGTGTCCCGTCAGCCAGGTCGGGGGATTTCGCTCAATTCCAGTGCCGTGGAGGCCCGGGATTTCGTCCGGGCGCGCCTGCTGGCGTGGTCCGACCTGGTCGCCAACGAGCGGGCCTGTGCCGCCCCCGACCGGTCGGTCGCCGCCATGGCGGCCTTTCTGCACCGCCATGCCCACTGGCTCTGCGCGCACACGGCAGCCGCTGACGTCGTCGCCGAGATCGCCGAGACGGCGGCCACAGCGAAGCGAGCCGCCTACCCCCACCGGGTGCGCAAGTTCAGGGTCGGCCCGTGTGTCGAGCAACGGTGCGGCGGCTCCCTCGTCGCCGTGATCCAGCCCCATGAACAGCTCCTGCCGAGCGAACTGCGCTGCGACGTCGACCCCGAGCACGCCTGGCCGGCCCACCGCTGGCGCGAACTGGACCGGCAGGTGAGCCGGCAGAACGCCTCGGGCGGCGAGCGGTGGCTCACCGTCGTGGAGGTGTCCAAGCTGTGGGGCCTGTCCACCAGCAACGTCTACCGGCTCGCGTCGGTGAACGCCTGGCGGCGTCGCGCGGACGGCCGCAGGGTCTACTACTACGAGGCCGATGTGCTCCAGTCCGTGGGCTGACACCGTCCGTGGAGGGCTGCGCGTGGCGGCAGTTGGCTCTTGACTTCCGGTTGGACGGCTAAGAACATGAAAGCCAGATTGCACAGGTGTCTGTGCAGGTCGCCCCTCGAACCGTCCTTCGAACGGGTCAGGCGGAGCACCATCCCGGCGGTGACGCCGGCACCGTTGAGACGCCACGCGGTACCGCCCCGGCGTCCTGCGGCCCACCCCGGTCTTCCCCACTTCCACGAGCGTCCCTTCGACCGATGACGCTCGGCTCGCGCGCGTCCACCGCGGCGCGGGCAGTTCAATCCTCCGCTCGCGACACAAGGTGGTGCTTGTTTGTGATCGTCCAGTTGTCTGTGGATCAGCGGGCGGCCCGGAGCCGGTTCAAGGTTTTCGCCGAGAAGGAGATCCTTGCGCACGCCGCCGCGTTCGACGCCGAACAGGCCATCTCCACGGACGTGGTGCGCGCGCTCGCCGACGAAGGCTGCCTCGCGGCGCCCGTGCGGGTGGACAGCGGTGGCGGCGGCATGGACTGGGTGACGTACGGGCTGATGAGTGAGGAGTTCGGCCGCGCCTGCCAGAACATCCGCAACTTCGTCGCGGTCGAGGACATGGTGGCCCAGGCCCTCGACCGCTGGGGCACCGCCGAGCAGCGCGACCGCTGGATCGGACCGATCCGCCGCGGCGAGACGCTCGCCGCCTTCGCCCTCACCGAACCGGGCATCGGCTCCGACGCGGCCTCCATCGAGATGGAGGCCGAGCCCGTCGCCTCCCCGGACGGTGCGGACGGCTTCGTCCTGCGCGGGAGCAAGAAGTGGATCAGCTTCGGCCAGATCGCGGACCTCTTCCTCGTCTTCGCCAAACTGGACGGCAAGCACACCGCGTTCCTGGTCGAGCGGGACACCCCCGGCCTCACCGTCAACCCCCTCAACGGCCTGCTGGGGCTGCGGGGTTCGATGCTCGGTGAGCTCGTCTTCGACGACTGCCGCATCCCCGCCGAGGCGCTCGTGGGCCGGCCCGGTATGGGCCTGACCTTCATCGCCTCCTCCTCCCTCGACCTGGGCCGCTACAGCACCGCGTGGGGATCGGTGGGACTGGCCCAGGCGTGCATGGAGGCCTCGGTCCGCTACGCCGACGGGCGCCACCAGTACGGCGGCCCGGTCAGCGACCACCAACTGGTGCGGCGCATGCTCGCCGACATGGTCACCGACATCGCCGCCACCAGGGCTCTGTGCCACCAGGCCGGACTGAGCAAGGACCAGGGCGAGGCGGACGCGGTCAACCTCACCCTCATGGCCAAGTACCGTGCCTCGCTGCTGGCCAACCAGGCCGCCGCCGACGCCGTCCAGATCCAGGGAGCGCAGGGCATCGGCACTCCCGGCCAGGTGGAACGGCACTTCAGGGACGCCAAGGTCATGGAGATCATCGAGGGCACCACCCAGATCCAGCAGTCCATGCTCGGCCAGTACGCCAGGCAGGTCGTAGGCCGCGGCTGACCACCGACCGGTACGTCGCCCGGGCCGCAGAACCGGCCACCGCAGACAACACCTCGATCACGGGGGAAGGACCAGCCTCGATGAACAGTGGACGGCCTGCGAGCCGCGTCGCCGACTCGCTCACCGGCCTGTTGCTGCGTCGCTCCGCGGAGCAGCCCGACTCCGTCGCCTACACCTTCCTGGAGCGCGACAGCGAGGTCTCCTGGACCTACGGCGAACTCGACGCCCGGGCCCGGCAGATCGGCGCGACACTGCGGCGGCACTGCGCCCCGGGGGAACGCGTCGTGCTCGTCCTGCCGCCCGGACTCGACTACGTCGCCTCGTTCTTCGGGTGCCTGTACGCCGGGGTCATCGCCGTTCCCGTGTACCCGCCGAACGGGTCCGCTCTGGTCCGTAGCCTGTCCCGGCTGGAGGCGATCGTCTCCGACGCCCGCCCGACCGCGGCCCTGACCCTCGGGGCCGTCGCGGCGCAGCGCGACACGTTCGCCGAGTCCAACCCCCTGTTGGGCACGCTCCGGTGGATCGGGGTCGACACCGACCTGGCCCCGGAGACCGACTGGCGGCCGGCCCCGGTGCCCCGTGACGCGCTCGCCTTCCTCCAGTACACCTCCGGCTCCACCGGCACCCCCAAGGGGGTGATGGTCAGCCACGGGAACCTGCTGCACAACGGTGCGGACATCGAGCGGTTCTTCCAGCTCACACCCGACAGCAAAACCGTGATCTGGCTGCCGCCTTACCACGACATGGGCCTCATCGGCGGCATCCTGCAGCCGCTGTACACCGGATACCCGACGGTGCTGATGCCGCCGATGTCCTTCGCGGCCGACCCCCTGCGCTGGCTGCGGACCATCTCCGACCACCGCGCCACGACCAGCGGCGGACCGAACTTCGGCTACGAGCTGTGTATGCGCAAGATCTCCCCCGAGCAGATGGAGGGCCTGGACCTCGGCTGCTGGCAGGTCGCCTTCAACGGCGCCGAGCCCATCCGCGCCGACGTCATGGACGCCTTCGCGGACTTCCTGGCGCCCACCGGCTTCCGCCGCGAGGCGTTCTACCCCTGCTACGGACTGGCCGAGGGCACCCTCATCGTCACCGGCGGCTCGCCCAAGGCGGCACCCGTCGTACGCGAAACCGAGGGCGCCGGCCGCGAGGTGGGCTGCGGACAGCCCTCCCCGGAACAGGAACTGGCCATCGTCGACCCCGAGACGCGCCGACGCCGCGTGGACGGAGAGGTCGGGGAGATCTGGGTCAGCGGCCCGAGCGTCGCCCAGGGTTACTGGGAGCGCCCCGAGACCAGCGCCGAGGTGTTCGGCGCGCGCATCGAGGGCTCGGAGGAAGGCCCCTTCCTGCGCACCGGCGACCTCGGATACGTCGTCGACGGCGAGCTGTTCGTCTCCGGCCGCATCAAGGACCTGATCATCATGCGCGGGGTGAACCACTACCCGCAGGACATCGAGTACACCGCCTTCCGTTCCCACCCGGCACTCCGGCACAACGGCGGAGCCTGCTTCACCATCCCGGTCGACGGCCAGGAGGTGCTGGTCGTCGCGCACGAGGCGGAGCGGGTCGCCCGCGACGCCGACGTGCGGGAGGTCGCGGCGGCGGTGCGGACCGCCGTGGGAGAGGACCACCTCATCGCCCCGTACGCCTTCGCGCTGGTCCGGCCCGGACGGCTGCCGCGCACGTCGAGCGGGAAGATCCAGCGGTTCGCGGCCCGCGAGCAGTACCTGGCCGGCACGCTCGCCGTGCTCGGCGTCCACGAGTACGGCCAGGACGACGCGGCTGACGCCTCCACCGCCACCAGCGTCGCGCGACCCGGCCAGGCAGGCACACCGAAGACGGTGGAGGCGTTCCTGAGGACGGGCATCGCGCGGCGCGCGGGCGGCGACCCCGACGCCTTGGACCTCGGCCTGTCCGGCCCCGCACTGGGCCTCGACTCCCTCGACCTCCTGGAGATCCAGCACGAGGTGGAGAAGGCGTTCGGCGTCGAACTCGGGTACGGGGCCATGCACGGCGCCCCGGTCCGGGACGTCCTCGCGACCGTGGTCGCCGCCGTCGAGGCCGCCTCGGACACGGTCGTACCCGAGGCCGCCGGACCCGACGCACCTCCCGCCACCTCACCCGACGAACTGAGCCACGGCGAGCGCGGCCTGTGGTTCCTCGACCACGTCACCGGCTGCGGCCCCGCCTACAACGTCGCGGGCGCCGTACGCCTCCCCGACGACGTCGACCCGGGCGCCCTGCAGCGGGCGCTCGACCGGGTGGTGGAGCGCCACGCCGCGCTGCGCACCTCGTACACCGCGGGTGACGGGCACCCGGTGCGGCGGATCGACGCCGGGCGGAAGGTCGTCCTCGACCGTACGGACGTCGCGGACGCCGCGCCGGACGCCCTGGAAGACCTGCTCGCGGACGCCGCCGCCGAGCCCTTCGACCTGACGCGAGGACCCCTCGTACGGGCCCTGCTGTACGCGGGCGCCGACGGCCGGCGGGTACTGCTGCTCGTCATGCACCACATCGTCGCGGACTTCTGGTCGATGTCCCTGGTCGTGGACGAACTGGCGCGCTGCTACCGGGCGGCGCTGACCGGCACGGCCGCGCAACTTCCGCCGGCCGGCGACTACGCGGACTTCGTCGCGGCACAGAAGCGGTACGCGCAGAGCGCCGAGGGCGAGGCCGCCGCCGCGTTCTGGGGAGAGCGGCTCGGCGGCGAACTGCCCGTACTGGAGCTGCCCACCGACCGGCCCCGCCCGCCCGTCCAGACATACCGCGGGGACACCCACGACTTCACCGTGGACGCGGGACTGCTCGGCGGGCTCACCGCCCTGGCCCGGCAGTCGGGGACGACGCTGTACACCGCGCTGCTGTGCGCGTTCGAGGTCTTGCTGCACCGCTACAGCGGCCAGACCGACATCCTGGTCGGCTCGCCGGTGTCCGGCCGGGGCCGCCCCGCGTACGTGGACACCGTCGGCTACTTCGTCAACCCCGTCGTCATCCGCGGCGACCTCGGCGGCGACCCGGTCTTCCGCGAGCTGCTGACCCGGTTCTCCCGGACCGTTTCCGAGTCGCTGGCCCACCAGAAGTACCCGTTCGGCCTGCTGGCCGAGCAGCTCCAGGCGGGCCGCGACCCGGCACGGTCCCCCGTCTTCCAGGCCATGTTCATCCACCACCAGGCACCCTCCCGCTTCCCCGGCGACCTCGCCGCGGTCGCCACCGGGCACGGGACGCGGCCGTTCACCGTGGCGGGGTTCGACCTGGCGCCGGTCCACGTGCCGCAGCGGACCGCGCAGTTCGACCTCACCATGATCGTCGCGGAGCACGGGGACGGTCTCGTCGGACGCCTCCAGTTCAACGCCGACCTGTTCGACCGCGCCACCGTCGCCGACCTCGCCGACAACTTCCGCACCCTGCTCGCGGGCATCGCCGCCGACCCCGACCGGACCCTGTCCGCGCTGCCGCTGCTGAGCGACGAGAAGAGCCGGCGGGTGCTCGCCGACTGGAACGACACCGCCCTGGACCTCCCCGGGGAGTTGTGTGTCCACGAGGAGTTCGAGGCCGCGGCCGCGCGTACGCCCGACGTCGTCGCCGTGGTCTTCGGGTCGGCGCGGCTGACCTTCGAGGAGCTGTCCCAGGCGTCGGACCGGCTGGCCCGGGAGCTCGTGGCGAGGGGTGTCGGCGCGGAGTCCCGGGTCGGCATCTGCCTGGACCGCTCCCCGGAGCTGGTCGTCGCGATGCTGGGCGTCCTCAAAGCCGGCGGCGCGTACGTGCCGCTCGACCCGGACTACCCGCGCGACCGGCTGGACGTGGTCGTCTCGGACGCCCGGCTCGACCTGCTCGTGACCCGCAGCCGCGTGGCGCACCGGGTCGCCGAAGGAGCCGTCCCCCTCCTCGACGTCGACACCGTCCTCGCCACACCCGACGGGCGGACCGGATGCCCGGCCGGCCGGGCATCCGCGGACAACGCCGCGTACCTCCTCTACACCTCCGGCTCGACCGGCGTCCCCAAGGGCGTGGTGGTCACCCACCGCAATGTGGGCAACTTCTTCGCCGCCATGGACGAGAAGGTCGGGTGCGGGACCGACGACACGATGCTCGCCGTGACCAACGCCGGGTTCGACATCTCCGTCCTGGAACTGCTGTGGACGCTCACCCGAGGCGCCAAGGTGGTACTGGCGCAGGACGTGCTCTCCCGGCAGGCCGCGCCGTCGGCCCCGGCCAAGCCCGTCGACTTCAGCCTGTTCTTCTTCGCCAGCGACGCCCGGTCCGGCACGGACGACGCCGGCCGGCGCTACGACCTCGTCTTCGACAGCGCCCGCTTCGCCGACCAGCACGGCTTCACCGCGGTGTGGACCCCCGAGCGGCACTTCCACGAGTTCGGCGGCCTCTACCCCAACCCCTCGGTGCTCAGCGCCGCCATCGCCGCCGTCACCCGCGACGTGGCCGTCCGTGCGGGCAGTGTCGTCCTGCCGCTGCACTCGCCGGTGCGCGTGGCGGAGGAGTGGTCCCTCGTCGACAACATCTCCGGCGGACGGGCCGGCGTCGCGTTCGCCTCCGGCTGGCACGCCGACGACTTCGTCTTCTTCCCGGAGCGGTACGAGGACCGCAAGGAGCAGATGTTCCGGGACATCGACACCGTGCAGCGGCTGTGGCGGGGGGAGACGGTCTCCCTGCCCGGCGGCACCGGCAAGCCGGTGGACATCGCCATCCGCCCCGCCCCGCTGCAGCCCGCGCTGCCCACCTGGATCACCGCCGCCGGCAGCCCCGACACCTTCGCCAGGGCGGGAGCCATCGGCGCGAACGTCCTCACGCACCTCCTCGGCCAGACCGTCGAGCAGGTCGCGGAGAACGTACGCCGCTACCGGGAGGCCCGGCTCCAGCACGGCCACGACCCGGACGCCGGCGTGCTGACCCTGATGCTGCACACCTTCATCGGTGACGACGTCGAAGCGGTGAAGGAGCAGGTCCGCGAACCCTTCACCGCCTACCTGCGGTCGTCGGTCGGTCTGATCGAGAACCTGGTGCGCACGCTCGGCCTGCCCGTCGACCTCGCCGGCATGAGCAAGTCCGACATGGACGACCTGCTGGAGTTCGCCTTCAACCGGTACTTCGACACCGGCGCGCTGTTCGGCACGCCCGAGTCCGTACGCCCGCTGATCGAGCGGTGCGCCGAGGCGGGGGTCGACGAGATCGCCTGCCTGGTGGACTTCGGACTGCCCCGCCGGACGGTCCTGGACGGGCTGCCGGCCCTCGACCAGGTGCGCCGGCGCAGTGGACGCGACACCGCCGCCGAAGCCGGCACCGCCGGGGGCGAGGACATGTCCCTCGCCGGCCAGATCGCCGCCTGGCGGCCGACCCTGCTCCAGGCGACCCCCTCCGCGATGCGGCTGATGGCCCTCGACAAGGCGGCCCTGAGCGGACTGACGTCCCTGCGGGCGCTGCTGCTGGGCGGCGAGGCGCTCCCGCCCGACCTCGCCCGGGAACTGCGCGAACAACTGCCCGCCCGGCTGATCAACATGTACGGCCCCACCGAGACCACGATCTGGTCGGCCACCCACGAGGTGACCGACGTGGAGGAGACGGTGCCGCTCGGCGGCCCCATTGCCAACACCCAGATCCACATCGTCGACGACGGGCTGCGCCCCGTCCCGGTCGGCGTGGCCGGCGAACTGGTGATCGGGGGCGCCGGGCTGGCCCGCGGCTACTGGGGCCGCCCGGACGCGACCGCCGAGAAGTTCGTACCGAACCCGTTCACCCGCACGCCCGGGGCGCGGCTGTACCGCACCGGCGACCTCGCCCGCTACCGCCCGGACGGCCGCGTCGAGTTCCTCGGGCGGATCGACCGGCAGGTCAAGGTGCGAGGGCACCGCATCGAGCTCGGAGACATCGAGGCGGCCCTGGCGGCCCGCGAGGACGTACGGGAAGCCGTCGTGATCGCCCAGCGGGAGACGTCCGCCGGCTCCCGGCTCGTCGCCTGCGTGGTGGCGGCCGACGGCGCCGCCCCGTCCGTCCGCGACCTCCAGCGCGGCCTGCGCGAGCGGCTGCCCCAGTCCATGGTCCCCAGCGGGTTCGTCCTCCTGCCCGACCTGCCGCGCACCGCACACGGCAAGGTCGACGTCAAGGCACTGGCGGCCCTGGAGTGGGCAGGCTCCGGGAACGGCGCCAAGGCGGCACCCGTGACGGAGCTGGAGCGGTCGATCGCCGCGATCTGGAGCGAGGTGCTCGGAGTCGAGTCGGTCGGGCTGTACGACAACTTCTTCGACCTCGGCGGACATTCCATGCTGATGGTCCAGGTCCACAACCGGCTGCAGCGTGAAACGGGCGTGGAGCTGCCCCTGATCAAGCTCCTGGAGCACCCCACGGTCAGCGCGCTCGCCACCCATCTGGGCGAGGGCGGCGCCGCTACGGAGCAGCGGGTGTTCTCCGACAGCGAGGAACGAGCGCGCCGTCAGCGCGACAGCAGGCGAAGGTCCCGCGGGCTCGGTGGAAGGGGCAGGGCGTGATGAGTGAACTCAACGAGCCGGCGCAGGACCACGGATCGGACATCGCCGTCGTGGGCATGGCCTGCCGGTTCCCCGGCGCGCCCGACGTCGAGACGTTCTGGGCGAACCTGCGCGACGGAGTCGAGTCCATCCGGCACTTCACCCCGGAGGAACTGGCCGGGCTGGGCGTGCCGCCGGAGGTGTCGGGGCAGCCCGGCTTCGTCCCCGCGGGCGCTCCGATCGACGACCCCGAGGGCTTCGACCACCGCTTCTGGGGGTACTCCCCGCGCGAGGCGGCGCTGCTCGACCCGCAGCAGCGGCTCTTCCTGGAGACCGCCTGGGCCGCGCTGGAGCATGCCGGGCACACCGCGTCCGGCCGGTCCGGCACCATCGGCGTCTACGCCGGCATGGGCCTGAGCACCTACCTGCTGTACAACCTGCTCGACCACCCGGACATCGGCGACTCCGACACGCAGCTCGCCATGCTCGGCAACGACAAGGACTTCCTGAGCAGCCGGGTCTCGTACCACCTCGATCTGCGCGGCCCCAGCATGACGGTCCAGACCGGCTGCTCGACCTCGCTCGTCGCCGCCCACCTCGCCTGCGACAGTCTGCTCAGCTACCAGTGCGACGTGGCTCTGGCCGGCGGAAGCACGGTGGTGCTGCCCGAGCGCACGGGCTACGTCCACGTCCCCGGCGGCACGGCTTCCTCCGACGGGCGGTGCCGGGCCTTCGACGCGGCCGGTGACGGCACGATCTTCGGCAGTGGGGCGGGCGTCCTCGCCCTCAAGCGGCTGGACGACGCCCTGGAGGACGGCGACACCGTGTACGCCGTCATCAAGGCGTCCGCGGTCAACAGCGACGGCGCCAACCGGGTCGGCTTCACCGCGCCCAGCCTGGACGGCCAGGCCGAGGTCGTCCTGCGCGCGCAGAAGATCGCGGACGTCGACCCGCGGACCATCTCCTACGTCGAGACGCACGGCACCGCCACGAAGCTCGGCGACCCGGTGGAGGTCGCCGCGCTGACCAAGGCCTTCCGGCAGGGCACCGACGCCACCGGGTACTGCGCCATCGGCTCCGTCAAGACCAACATCGGGCACCTGGACGCCGCGGCGGGCGCGGCCGGCCTGATCAAGACGGCCCTGGCCCTGCACCACGGGAAGATCCCGCCGTCACTGAACTTCGACGCCCCCAACCCGCAGATCGACTTCGCGGCGAGCCCCTTCTACGTCAACACGGAGCTCGTCGACTGGCCCGACCGGGACGGCCCCCGGCGGGCCGGCGTCAGTGCCTTCGGCTTCGGCGGCACCAACGCCCACATCCTCCTGGAACAGACGCCCGCCATCCCGCTCGCCCCGGACGGCACCGGGCCGGAGCTCCTCGTCCTGTCCGCCAAGACGCCCTCCGCGCTGGAGGAGATGACCGCAAGGCTCGCCCGCCACATGGAGGAGCGGCCCGAGCTGACGACGGCGGACGTCGCCCACACCCTGCGGCAGGGCCGGGTCCCGTTCGAGTACCGCGGGGCGTTCGTGGCGCGGGACCGCGAGGACGCCCTCGCCGTACTGGGCGGCGGCGACCCCGCGCGGCTGCACGAGGGGACCGCGGCCCGCCAGGACCGGCCCGTCGCCTTCATGTTCGCCGGACTCGGAGACCAGTACCGGGGGATGGGCCGGGACCTGTACCAGGGCATGCCGGAATTCCGGGCGGCCGTGGACGAGTGCTGCGACCTGCTCCTGCCGCTCCTCGGCCGCGACCTGCGGGACGAGTTGGGGCTGCGCGGCCCGGCCGTCGAGGCGCCCGCGAGCGGCGGGTTCGACCTGCGGCGCATGATGTTCGGCGGACCCGACGAGGAGGACGACCCGCTGCGGCGTACCGGGCTCGCCCATCCGGCGCTGTTCGTCGTCGAGTACGCGCTGGCCCGGCTGTGGCAGTCGCTCGGCGTGTCGCCCTCCGCGCTCATCGGGCACAGCCTGGGCGAGTACGTCGCCGCCACCGTCGCGGGCGTCTTCGCCCTGGAGGACGCCCTGAACGTGGTCGTCGCCCGCGCCAAGCTGTTCGACGGGATGCCGGAAGGCGCCATGCTGGCCGTCCCGCTCGGTGCGGAGGAGACCGAAGGGCACCTCGACGGATCCCTGGCCGTCGCCCTCGTCAACGGGCCCGCCCTGACCGCCGTGTCGGGGCCGGTCGACGAGATCGAGGCGCTGGAGCGGCGCCTCGCCGACCGCCGGATCGCCGCCCGGCGGATGCGCGCCGAACGGGGCTTCCACTCGCCCATGGTCGCCGGCATGGCCGCGCCCCTCGCGGAGCTGATCGCCGGGATACCGCTCTCGCCGCCCCGCATCCCGCTCGTGTCCAACGTGACCGGCACCTGGATGACCCCGGAACAGGCCACCGACCCCATGTACTGGGCCCGGCACAGCGTCAGCACCGTCCGGTTCGCGGACGGGCTGGCCACCCTGTGCGCGGATCGGGACCGCTCCCTCGTCGAGGTGGGCCCCGGGCAGTCGCTGAGCGCGCTGGCGGCGGAGCACCTCGCCGAGGCGGACCCGCGGGCGCGTCCCGTGGTGCTGCCCTCGCTCCGGGCCGTCTACGACCGCCGCCGCCCCGACGACCTCAGTCATCTCCTGGACGCCGTCGCCCAGTTGTGGACCACCGGCCAGACCGTCGACTGGGATGCCCTGGCGGACCCCGACGGGCGCCGGAGGGTCGGGCTGCCCGCCTATCCGTTCGAGCGCACACGCTGCCGGTTCGACCCGCCGGGCGAGCGTTCCGGGCCCTCCCGGCGACTGCCCGCCACCACCCGGCCGAACGACCCCGAGTCCTGGCTGCTCGCTCCCGCCTGGCAGTCGGCGCCCATGCCGCCCCCGGCGCCGCCCCGCCCCGCCGGCGAGCACTGGCTACTCCTCGCCCCGGTCGGACGGGACGGCCTGCCGCACCCGCTGGCCCGGAGCGTCAAGGACCGCGCCACGGCGGCCGGACACCGGCTGACCGTCGTCGCGCCCGGCACCCCGGCGCCCGCCGACGGCCCCCGGAGCGCCGTCGACCACTGGATCGACCCGGCCGACCCGGCCGCCTACGCCGAACTGCTGGCCGTGCTCGACGGCGACCGGTGGCCCGCGAAGGTGCTCCACCTGTGGAGTGTCGACGCGGACGGCGACGCCCCGGACGACGACCCCGCTACCCGCGGCATGCACAGCCTGCTGTGGCTGTCCAGGGCCCTCTCGGCCCGCAGCGCCGCCGCTCCCGTCGACCTGTGGGTCGTCTCCCACGGGCTCGTCCGCGTCGAGCGCGCCGACCGGCCGAGGCCGGAGGTCGCCACCCTGCTGGGTGCCGCCAAGTGCGTCCCGCAGGAGTACGAGGGAATCAGCGTCCACTGCGTCGACGTCGCCCCGGACGACACCCTGGGCTCCGGCGCGGGCGAACTCGCGGACCGGCTCGTCGACGTCATCGCGGAGGCGCCCGACGAGCGCCTGATCGCCTACCGCGGACGTACCCGGTGGACGCGGACCTTCCAGCCGCTGACGCTCGGCACGGCCCGCGGCCCCCTGCGCGGCGACGGCGTGTACGTGATCACGGGCGGGCTCGGCGCGGTCGGCCTGGAACTGGCCGACCACCTGGCCGGCATGGCCGCGTCCGTCGTGCTGATCGGGCGTTCCGCCTTCCCCGGCGAGGAGGAGTGGGACGGCTGGACGGCCCGCCACGGCGACGCCGACCCCACCAGCCGCAGTATCCGGCGGCTGCGCGCCATGCGGGAACGCGGCGCGCGTGTCCTCGTGCAACGGGCGGACGTCACCGACGAGGCGGGGATGGAACGGGCCCTGGCGCAGACGGAGCGGCTGCTCGGACCCGTCACCGGCGTGTTCCACGCCGCCGGCATCGTCGGCGAGAACGCCTTCGCGCCCATCGACACCCTCGACCGGCGGTGGCTGGACGGAGTGATGCGCGCCAAGGTCGACGGCACGCGTGTACTGGAACGGACCCTGGCCGCACGTGAGCCCGAGTTCGTGCTGCTGTTCTCCTCGAACGCGGCGCTGCTCGGCGGCCTCGGCACCGCCGGCTACACCTCGGCCTGTGTGTTCCTGGACTCGTTCGCCCAGGCCAGGGCCGAACAGCCGGGGACGCGGTGGATCAGCGTCGACATGGAGGACTGGATACCCGACGACGGCCTCGGCCGCCCGATGACCAGCGTCACCCGCTACGGCGTCGGCGTCGCGGACGGCGTCCGGCTGCTGAGCCGTATCGCGGAGAGCGCCGAGGCCGGCGTGACCACCATCGTCACCGCCGACCTGGAGGAGCGGCTCGACCGGTGGGTCCGCCACCCGGAGGCAGCCAGGCGCGGTCCCGTACTCGCCGGCGGGGCCCGCCACCCGCGACCGGAGCTGAGCACCGGCTACACGGAGCCGTGCGACGCCACGGAGACGGTCATCGCGGAGATCTGGGCCGAGATGCTGGGCATCGACACGGTCGGCCGCGACGACGACTTCTACGAACTCGGCGGGCACTCCCTGCTCGCGACGCAGATCGTGTCGCGGGCCCGCGCGGCGCTGGGCGTCGAACTGTCGCTGCTCAACCTGCTGCGCCGGCCGACCGTGGCCGGTCTCGCGGAATACGTGCGCAGCGACGAGAGCGAGGCGGCGGCCCAGGACCCCATCCCGGTCGCGCCGCGCGACGAGGCGCTGGCCCTGTCGTACGGGCAGCAACGGTTCTGGATCATCGACCAGCTCACCCCCGGCAACTCCGTCTACAACATCCCCGACGTCGTGCGCGTCGAAGGGTTGCTGGACGCCGAGGTGCTGCGGCGGTCCCTCGACGACATCGTGGCCCGGCACGAGGCCCTGCGGACGTCCTTCGGCCTCGACGGCGAGCGGCCCACCCAGCGCATCGCGGCGGACGTCTCCGTTCCGCTGCCCGTCACCGACCTCCGCGACCTGCCGGAGGAACAGCGGCGGCAGCGCTGGGAGGAGCTGGCCCTCGCCGAGTCGCGGCGGCCGTTCGACCTGACCCGGGCGCCCCTGCTGCGGGCAGCGTTGCTGCGGGTGGGCGACGAGGAGCACATCCTGCTGCTCACGATGCACCACAGCGTGTCCGACGCCTGGTCCACCGGCGTCCTCGTACGGGAACTCGGCATCCACTACGCCCGCCGTCTCGGCGCGGCCACCGAGGAACCGCCGTCGTTGCCCGTCCAGTACGCGGACTACTCCGCCTGGCAGCGGGCGCGGCTCGAGGGGCCGAAGCGCGAGGAACTGGCCGAGTACTGGCGGACGCAGCTCGCCGGCGCGTCCCAGCTCGTGGAGTTCCCACCGGACCACCCGCGCCCGGCGGCCCAGAGCTTCGCCGGCGCGACCGTGCCGCTCACACTGCCCGGCCCGCTGGTCAAGGGCCTCCAGCAGTTGGGCGGCAGCCAGGGCGCCACCCTGTTCATGACGCTGCTCGCGGCCTTCACCTTCCTGCTGCACCGGTACTCGGGCGAGCGGGACGTGGTCGTCGGCTCCCCGATCGCCGGGCGCACCCATCCCGACGTGGAGAACCTGATCGGCGTCTTCGTCAACATGCTGGCCCTGCGCACCGACGTCGACCCCGGCCTGTCGTTCCGCGACCTGCTGGGGCGGGTCAAGGAGACGACGCTCGCCGCCTACGCCCACCAGGAGCTGCCGTTCGAGCTGGTCGTGGAGGCCGTCGCACCCGAACGGAGCCTGGGCCACGGACAGTTGTTCCAGAACGTCCTCGTCCTGCAGAACGCCCCGCTGCCTCCCCTCGACCTCGCCGGACTGCACCTCGAACAGGTGCCGATGCCCGCCGTCAACGCCAAGTTCGACCTCATGATCATGCTTCGTGAGACGGGCGACGAGGCGGTCGGCATCCTGGAGTACGCGACGGACCTGTTCACCGAGGAGACCGTGCGCCGGATCGGCGCGCACTTCGTCACCCTGCTGAACAAGGTCGTGGCGGACCCCGACCGGCCCCTCGCGCGCCTCGACCTGCTCTCGGAGACCGAGCGGGCGAAGGTCACCGGCGAGTGGGCGCACGGACCCGAGGGCCACGTCGGTCGGCGCTCCCTGCCCGAGATGTTCCAAGAGCGCGCCGCCGCCGCGCCGGACGCGGTCGCTGTCCGCGACGCGCTGGACCCCGCCGCGTCCCTGACCTTCGGGGAGGTCGAGGCCGCCTCCAACCAGCTCGCCAGGGAACTGCGGCGACGGGGCGTCGGTGCCGAGTCACGCGTCGCCGTCTGCGCCGAGCGATCCCCGCGGACGATCGTGCTGCTGCTGGCCGTCATGAAGGCCGGTGCCGCTTACGTGCCCCTCGACCCCGCGTACCCGACGGACCGGCTCCGGTTCATGCTGGCCGACGCCGGAGCCGACCTGGTGCTGGTCGAGGGCGAGTACCGGGAGCGCCTCGGCGAGGGCACGCACACCGCGCGGACGGTGGACGTCGACGCGCTGCGGCGGGCGTCCGCCGACCGGCCCACCACCCCCCTCGACGTACGCGTCGATCCCGCCCAGCCCGCCTACGTCCTCTACACCTCCGGCTCGACCGGCGTCCCCAAGGGCGTCGTCGGCCTGCACGGGGGCATGGTCAACCGACTGGAGTGGATGTGGCGGGAGTTCCCCTTCCGGCCCGGAGAGGTCCTCTGCCAGAAGACTTCGCTGAACTTCCTCGACTCGTTCTGGGAGATCTTCGGGCCGCTCTGCCAGGGCGTACCGGTCGTGGTGCTGCCGCAGTCCCTGCTCGTGGACCCGCCCGCGCTGGTCGCGGCGCTCGCCGAGCACCGGGTCACCCGCATCGTGCTCGTCCCGTCCCTCCTGCGGACCCTCCTCGACACGGTGCCCGGCATCGCCGGCGAACTGCCCGCCCTGCGCCTGTGGGTGAGCAGCGGTGAAGCCCTTCCGGCCGACCTCGCGGGCCGCTTCCTCGAGACCCTTGCGGGCCGGGTGCTGCTCAACCTGTACGGGGCGTCCGAGATCTCCGCCGACGTCACCTGGCACGTGCTCACCGACGCCGACGTGGCGGCGGGCAAGGTGCCTCTGGGCAGGCCCATCGCGGGCACCAGCGCATACCTGCTCGACGAGCTGATGCGGCCGGTCCCCGCCGGGGTGGCGGGAGACCTGTACATCGGCGGGCCCGCCCTCGGCCGGGGTTACGCCGGACGGCCGGACCTCACAGCCGAGCGCTTCGTGCCGAACCCCTTCCCCGACGGACCCGGCGGACTGCTCTACCGCACCGGTGACCGGGCGCGGTTCCGGTCCGACGGGGTGATCGAGTACGTCGGCCGGAGCGACCTGCAGGCCAAGGTCCGCGGGTTCCGGGTCGAGCCCGCCGAGGTCGAGCAGGCCCTCGCCGCCCATCCCTCACTGGAACAGGCCGTCGTGACGGCCGAGGGCGAGGTCCTGGCCGCCTACTGCTTCGCGGCCGAGGGACAGCGGGTCGACGCGGAGGAGCTGCGCCGGCATCTGCACGGGCGGCTGCCCGCCTATATGGTGCCGACGCTGTTCGTGCCCTGCGCCGAGCTGCCCCTGACCCCGAGCGGCAAGATCGACCGCCGGGCGCTCAGCAACCTCGCCCGTACCGAGGCGCGGACCGCGACGGCCACCTCGGTCGCACCGCGCGACGACGCCGAACGGGCGGTCGCCGTGCTGTGGCAGGAGACGCTCGGCACCGAGGGACCGGTGGGCGTCTACGACGACTACTGGGCCTCGGGCGGCTACTCACTGCTCGCCACCCGGCTCGCCGTACGCATCCGGGAAGCCTTCGGCGCGGCGTTCCCGTTGGACCGGTTCTTCGCGGACGCCACCATCGCCGGTGTCGTCCGGACCCTGCGGGACGACCCCGGCACCGGCCACGAGGTCGACGAGCGCGCGGCGCTGGTGCTGCGGGTCGCGGAGCTGTCCGACAGCGACCTCGATCGACTGCTGACCCAGGAGGACCTGTGAGCGGCACCGGCGGAGACAACGCCGACAAGCGGCGGGAGGCCATGCGCCGACTGCTGGCTCAGCGCGGACTGAGCACGAGGTCCGAGTCGCGGATCGCCGCCCACCCGGAGCGCGGCAGCGCCCCCCTGTCGTACCCGCAACGTCAACTGTGGCTGTTCGAGCAGATGTTCCCCGGCACGGGGGCGTACAACGTGCCCGCGGCGGTACGGCTGACCGGCACGCTCGACGTCCCGGCCCTCCAGACCGCTCTGGACGCCTCGATCGCCCGGCACGCCGTCGTCCGCGCCACGTTCGGCCTGGACGGCTCCGAACCCCGGCAGTACTTCGCCCCCGACCCGGACCGGGTACCCGTCCAGCGGCACGACTTGACCGGGCAGCCGGCCCCGGAGCGGGAACGGCGCGCCCGCGAGCTGGCCAGGTCCGTCGCGGCCCGCCCGTTCGACCTGACTTGCGCGCCTCCCCTGGCCGTCCACCTCGTCACCCTCGCCGAGGACGACCACGTCCTGGTGCTCAACATGCACCACCTCGTCGGCGACGCCCTGAGCTGGGCCGTACTCCTGCGCGAGGTCGCCGCCGGATACGACGCCGTCCTGCGCGGCGAGAGGCCCGCCGCCGAACCCACGCCCGTCCACTACGGCGACTTCGCGCGCTGGCACCGCGACCGGCTGCGCGGCGCGGCCTACGACGACCAGATCGCCTACTGGGAACGGGTGCTGGCCGACCCGCCACCCGTCCTGGAGCTTCCGGCCGACCGGCCCCGTCCGCTCACCCCGGCGTACCGCGGCGACGTGGTGGACTTCGGCCTGGACGCCGCCACCGTCACCGGGCTCCGGGAGCTCGGACGGCACGAAGGCGCGACCCTGTTCATGGCCGTCATGGCCGCCCTCGACGTCCTGCTGTACCGCTACACCGGCCGGACGGACTTCCTCGTCGCCACCTCGGTGGCCAACCGTGGCCACTCCCAGGTCGAGCCGATGATCGGCCTCTTCGTCAACACGCTGCTGCTGCGGGCCAGGCTCGACGGCGACCGGACGTTCCGCGAGGTCCTGCGCCACGTCCGGGAGGTGACCGGTGAGGCGCTCGTCCACCAGGAGGTCCCGTTCGAGAAGGTCGTGGAGCGGCTGCGCCCCGACCGCACCGGGGGCGCCGTCCCCTACTTCCAGGTGATGTGCACGCTGCGCCCCGCAGCACGTTTCCCCACCATGGCCGGTCTGCGGCTGACCGACTTCCCGGTCCACAACGGGACCAGCAAGCGCGACCTCACCCTGAACCTCGCCGAGGACGGCGACACCGTCCTCGGGCAGTTCGAGTACGACACGGAGATCTTCGACCGCGAGACCGTGACCCGCCTGGCCGCACACCTGCGGCAGCTCGTGACCGCCGCTCTCGGGGCGCCGGACACCCCGGTCGGCGCACTGCCCCTGCCCACCGACGCCGACCATGCCCCGCCCGCCGAACGGACCGTGTACCCGGCGGCGGCCTCGTGCGTGCACGAGCTGTTCGCCGAGCAGGCCGCCCGCACCCCGGACGCCGTCGCCGTACAGGCTGAGGACACCGCGCTCACCTTCGCCGAACTCGACCGGCTCGCCAACCAACTGGCGCACCTTCTGCGGGAGGCGGGTGTGGGACCGGAACGCCCGGTCGGTCTGCTTCTGGAACGCACCCCGGCCATGGCCGTCGCCGTGCTCGGCGTGCTCAAGGCGGGCGGCGCCTACGTGCCGGTGGACCCCGCCGACCCGGAGGCTCGCCGCGCGGCCGTCCTGGCCGACTCCGGTGCCGCCGTCCTCGTCCACACGGGCGTCGCGGACCCCGGGGCCCCGATCAGGACGGTGCGACTCGACCCGGGCTGGACCGCGCTGCGCGACCGGCCCACCGACTGCCCCGACGGCGGGGCGGCACCCGGGAACATCGCGTACGTCCTCTACACCTCCGGCTCCACCGGCGCGCCGAAGGGCGTCGCCGTCGAGCACCGCCAGATCGTCAACTACACCTTCGCGGTCCTGGACCGGCTCGGCGTCGACGAACCGCTGAGCTACGCGATGCTGCAGCCGCTCACCGTCGACTCGTGCCTGACCATGCTGGTGCCTCCCCTGGTCACGGGGGGAGTGCTGCACCTGATCACCCGTGAGCGCGCCCTCGACGCCGACGCCCTCGCCGACTACATGACGCGACACCGGGTCGACTGCCTGAAGATCGCCCCCTCCCATCTGAAGGCCCTCATGCGCTCGGGGCGGTGCGCGGATCTGCTGCCCCGCCGCCGTCTCGTCATCGGCGGCGAGGCCTCGGCCTGGCAGTGGCTGCGCTCCGTCGCCCGCACCGCCGGCCCGGACTGCCGGGTGTACAACCACTACGGCCCCACCGAGACCACTGTGGGCGTGCTGACCTGGCTCGTTCCCCGCGACGCGGACCCGGAGGCGGTGAACGCCCCGCTGGGCCGGCCGCTGCCCAACACGACGGTCCACGTGCTCGACCGCGACGGACGGCAGGTGCCGGCCGGGGTCCCCGGGGAACTCTGCGTCTCCGGCGCCAACGTGGCCCGGGGCTACGTGGGCAGACCGGACCTCACCGCGGCCGCCTTCGTCCCCGGTCACCTCGGCTCGACCGGCGCGGCGCAGCCGCCCGGCGGGGAGGTCGAGGCCAGGACGTATCGGACCGGTGACCTCGTGCGGCTGCGCGGGGACGGCACCCTCGAGTTCCTGGGGCGCGGCGACGACCAGGTGAAGATTCGCGGGTTCCGGGTCGAGCTGGGCGAGATCGAGGCGGCCCTGACCGCGTGCCCCCTCGTACGGGAGGGGGTCGTGGCCGTCCGGCGGGAGGGGCAGGACGAGCCCCGGATCGTCGGCTACCTCGTCCCGCGGGACGCCGGGGACGAGGGCCTGGGCGGCGTCGACACGAGTGCCGTGATGGAGCACCTGCGGGCACGCCTGCCCCGCCACATGGTTCCCTCCGCGCTCGTGGCGCTGTCCGCTCTGCCCCTGTCCGCGCACGGCAAGATCGACCGGAGGGCACTGCCCGCCCCGGCACGCACCGAAGCGCCCGCAATCGCCCCCCGCAACGACACGGAACGGGCCGTCGCCGACGTGTGGCGTGACCTCCTGGGCGTCCACGACATCGGCCTCGACCAGAACTTCTTCGACCTCGGTGGCCATTCGCTGCTGCTCATCGAACTGCACCGCCGGCTCGCGGCGGACGTGGGCATCCGCACCGAGTTGATGGAGTTGTTCCGCTCGACCACCGTCCGCGCCCAGGCCACCCTCGCGGGGGACGCGACCGGCCCGGACGGGCCCGCCGGCCCGGACGGGCCCGCCGGCCCGGACGGGCCCGCCGGCCCGGACGGGCCCGCCGGCCTGGACGGTGCCAGGGAACGCGGCAGACGACAGCACCGGCAGATGAGGCGCAGGCAGGCCACCCGGCCGCAACGGCCCTCGACCGACGGACCTTGACACCGGGAAGGGCGGCTAAGAGTATGAGCGGGACGCTGCCGCAATGTATCGACGTTCCCGCAGCGCGACCGACATACCCGGCTCCCGGCCTTCTTCCGGGACTCCTGCCGGATGGTTGTCTCCTTCCCGCCCCGCCCCGCCCGGTCCGCGCCGGCCTGTCGCGCGCCCGGCCCGGCAGGGGCGGCTCCCGGAACCACGACGGACACCGCCGCGTGCCCGTCGCCGCGGTGCGCGATCGCGCGCGGGCAGCGTCAGTCAGAACACCACGCGGTAGTACGGATTGGGGGAGTTGTGGAAGAGGCCGACGACTCGCAGGAGCTGGGCACCGACATCGCCGTCATCGGCATGGCCGGACGATTCCCGGGCGCACCCGACCTGGACCGGTTCTGGTCGAACCTCCGGGACGGCGTCGAGTCCGTATCCTTCTTCGACGACGCCGAACTGCTCGCCGTCGGTGTCCCCGAGGCGGAGTTCTCCCGCCCCGGCTACGTCAAGGCCGGGGCCCGTGCGGAGGGCGTCGACCTCTTCGACGCGGAGTTCTTCGGGTACACCCCCCGCGAAGCCACCATCATGGACCCGCAGCACCGGATCTTCCTCGAACTGGCCTGGGAGGCACTGGAGCACTCCGGCTACAGCCCCGGGCGGATCGGGGACAGCGTCGGTGTCTTCGGCGGCGCGGGGACCAGTGCCTACCTCCCGCACGTCTTCGCCAACCTGGAGAGCGGCGCCTCCATCGGCGCCTCCAACGTGGGGCTCGGCAACGAGCTCGGCTTCCTCACCACACGGGTCTCCTACAAACTCGACCTGCACGGCCCGAGCATCCCTGTGCACACCGCCTGCTCCAGCTCCCTGGTGGCGGTCCACCTCGCCTGCCAGAGTCTGCTCAACCACGAGTGCGGCATGGCGATCGCCGGCGGAGTGGCGTTCAAGGTGCCGCCGGGCAAGGGGTACCGGTACCAGGAGAGCGGCATCCTGTCCCCCGACGGGCACTGCCGTCCCTTCGACGCCGACAGCCGGGGCACCGTCTTCAACAACGGCGCGGGCATCGTCGTACTCAAGCGCCTCGACGACGCACTGCGCGCCAACGACACGGTGTACGCGGTCATCAAGGGCACCGCCGTCAACAACGACGGCTCCGCGAAGGCGAGTTTCACCGCGCCCGGTGTGGCAGGGCAGAGCGCCGTCGTACTGGAGGCCCTGGAGATCGCCGGTGTCGAGGCCGGCGACATCAGCTACGTGGAGGCTCACGGCAGCGGCACCCGGATCGGCGACTCCATCGAGATCGAGGCGCTGACCAGGGCCTTCGGCGCCGGCTCGGACCGCGTCGGCCGCTGCGCGATCGGCTCGGTGAAGTCGAACGTCGGCCACCTCGACGCCGCCGCTGGAATCGCCGGGCTCCTCAAGACCACGCTCGCCCTGGGAAACCGCACGCTGCCTCCCACCGTCCACTTCCGCCAGGACAACCCGGCCATCGACTTCCCCAGCACGCCGTTCTACGTCCAGCGGGAGCTCGCCCCCTGGAACACCCCCGACGGCGGCCCCCGACGAGCCGGGGTGAGCGCCTTCGGATTCGGCGGCACCAACGCCCATGTCGTCCTCGAAGAGGCACCGGAACCCGCCCCGCCCGGCCCCGCCCGCCCCTCCCAGGTACTCGTCCTGTCGGCCCGCACCCCGCAGGCCCTGGAGCGGGTCTCCGACCGGCTGGCCGCGCGACTGCGGCAGGAGGACCTGTCGCTCGCCGACGTCGCCTTCACCCTGGCGCAGGGCCGCCAGGAGTTCCGCCACCGCCGCGTCGTCGTCGCCCCGGACCCGCGCAGCGCGGCACGCGCCCTGGAAATGCGCGACGGCGGGAGCATGACGACCGGCACCGCCGACGCCGCCTCGCCCTCCGTCGCGTTCCTCTTCACCGGGCAGGGCTCCGCGTACCCGGGAATGGCGGCCGGGCTCTACGCTCACGAGGCGGTGTTCCGCGCGGCCGTCGACCGGTGCGCCGAACTGCTGCGCCCCGAACTCGGCACGGACGTCCGCGACCTGCTGCTCGCCGCGCCGGACGACGAGGAAGCGGCCCGCCGGCTCGGCACCACCGCGCTCGCCCAGCCGGCCCTCTTCACTCTGGAACACGCGCTGGCCGAGCTGTGGAACGCCTGGGGCGTCACCCCGTCCGCCATGATCGGGCACAGCCTCGGCGAATACGTGGCCGCCTGCCGCGCGGGGGTCTTCGAACTCGCCGACGCGCTGCGGCTGGTCGCCCTGCGCGGCAGGCTCATGGAGCGGCAGGCGGGCGGCGCGATGCTCAGCGTCGCCACCGACCGGGCCACCGTGGAACGGCTCCTGCCCGCCGGACTCTCCCTGGCGGCGCACAACGGCCCGTCCGACTGCGTCGTGTCGGGCCCGCACGAGGCGATCGCCGCGTTCGCGGCCCTCGCCGAGCGGCAGGGGATCGCGACCCGGCCGGTCGCCACCCCGCACGCCTTCCACTGCGCACTGATGGCCCCGATGGTCGAGGAGTTCACCCGCGCCGTCGCCCAAGTGCCCCGGCACGAGCCGGCGGTGCCGTTCCTCTCCAACGTGACCGGCGACTGGATCACCACCCGGGAGGCCACCGACCCCGCCTACTGGGGCCGCCACGTCCTCGCGACGGTCGAGTTCGCGCGGGGCGTCGAGGTCCTGGCGGCCGACCCGGACGTGGCCTTCCTCGAGGTCGGCCCGGGCCAGACGCTGCGCAGCCTCGCCGCACGGAACCTCGCGGGCGCTCAGCCGCCGCGCCTGGTGACCGCCACGCTGCCGCACCGGCAGGACAGCCGCGGGCCGCTGGAAACCGCCCAGCGCGCCCTGGGCCTGCTCTGGCTCCACGGCATCACCCCCGACTGGACCGCTTACCAGGCCGACGAGCGGCCCCGCCGCGTGGCGCTGCCGACCTACCCGTTCGAGCGCACGCGCCACTGGCTGGAGCCCGTATCGGCCCCCCGCGCGCCGCTGACGCCGGGGCCCCACCCGCTCCTGGACGAGATGCTGGTGCGGACGGTGGACGAAGCGGTATTCCGCACCTCCTTCGACCTGGAACGCCACTGGGTGCTGAGCGAGCACAAGATGCTCTCGGAGGCCATCGTGCCGGGCACCACGTATCTGGAGATGGCGCGCGCCGCGGGCACGGATTACCTCGGCGAGCAGGTCACGGTCCTGTCCGACGTCGAGTTCCAGGTCCCCCTTCTGGTCACGGCGCGGCAGCCGCGGGTCGCGCACACGATCGTGCGCTCCGACGGCGATGACGGCGCCGCGTTCAAGGTCGTCAGCCAGGACCCGGCAGCGCCCGAGGGGCGGCGGTGGACCGTACACGTGCGCGGGAGGCTCTCGGCGGGGCCCCGGCCGCCGCGCCACGCCGACCTGCCCGCCCTCGCCGCCCGCTGCCGGCTCGCCACCGTGGACGTCGGCACCCTGCAGGCCGAGCACCGGGTCATGGACTTCGGCGGTCGCTGGCAGGACAGCCTGCGCTCGGTGGACGTCGGCGTGCGGGCCGCGCTCGGGCACCTGAACCTGCCGGAGCGTTACCACGAGGAGACCGGTGCCTTCGCGCTCCACCCCGCGCTGCTCGATCTGGCGACCGGGTTCCACCGCTGGGCGATGCTCCAAGGCGACGACGGCGCCGCCGACGCGTCCGGGCACGACTTCTACCTGCCGCTGGCCTACGACCACCTCACCGTGCACGGGCCCATGCCCGCCCAGTGCGTCAGCTTCGTCCAGCCCGACCCGGACTTCCCGCAGAGCGACGAGATCCGCAAGGTCGACGTCCTGGTCTGCGCCCCCGACGGTGCCGTCGTCCTCGACGTCAAAGGCTTCACGGCCAAGCGTGTCCACGACCCCCGGCGAACCGTCCACAACGCCCGCGGGGCCTCGGCACACCACATCCTGCGCTGGGTGCCCGCGGCCCGCACCGAGGCGGCCGGTGACCCCGCCGGCGCGGCGGGTGCCGCACGGCGGCCGGTCGACCGCGTTCTGGTGGTCGGAGCCGACTCTCCCCGGCGCGCGGCTGTCGTCGCCGAGCTGCGGGACGCCGACGTGACCGTCGACGTGACCGGCGCCGACACCGACTGGACCACCTGGACGGAGCCGCTGCCGCCGGAGACCGTGTTCGTGGCGAGCGAGGACGAGGCGGGCAGCCCCGGCCGAGACGCTCAGGAACGCCTCCTGGACAGTGGTGTCATGGCCCTGCTGAGCCTGGCCCAGACCCTCGGCAGGCAGAGCACCGGCCCGCGCCGGCTCACCGTGGTCGCGGGGCACGTCGAGACCGTCACGGGCGACGAGCCCTACGTCGTCCCCGCCCACTCCGCGCTGTTCGGGCTGGCGAAGGTCATCGGCCAGGAGCACCCCGACGTCCGCTGCCGGTGCGTCGACACGGCCGCCGGCGTCCCGCCCGGCACGCTCGCCCGGGAGATCCTCGGGACGGACCCGGCCGGGCAGGTCGCCCTGCGCTCCGAAGGCCGCTACGTCCTCGAACTCGTCGAAGCGGACCTGGGCCCCGAACCGGAGGACACTCCGGCGGTACCGGACGGCGTCCACCTGATCACCGGTGGCCTCGGCGGACTCGGCCTGGAGGTCGCCCGGTCCATCGGCGCGGCCCGGCCCGGAGCGAGGATCGCGCTGGTCGGCAGGAGCGGACTGCCGCCCCGCGAGCAGTGGCCCGACGTGCTGCGCGACGGGCCGGCCGGACAGGCCGGGCGGATCCGCCTGATCCAGGAGATGGAGTCCCACGGCGCCCGCGTCCTCGTCTGCGCGGGCGACGTCTCCGACCACGACGACATGGCACGCGTCCTCGCGACCGTCCGCCGCGACCTCGGCCGCGTCACCTGGCTGATCCACGCGGCGGGCACCGCGGGCGACGGCTTCCTGATGAACAAGACGCCCGACACCTACCGGGCCACCCTGGCCCCGAAGGTCATGGGCGCGATGGTGCTGGACGAGGTGACCGCCGACGACCCGCCCGAGCTGATGGTGATGTTCAGCTCGACCACCGCCCTGTTCGGCTCACCGGGCCAGGGCGACTACACGGCGGCCAACCTCTTCCTCGACGCATACGCGGCCTGGCGCGGACAGCGAGGGCTGCGCACGATCACCCTGAACTGGACCGACTGGCTGGGCACCGGCATGGCCGCCGACCACGGCGTCCAGCGTGACCAGGGCTTCTTCCGGTCCGTCGAGATCGAGGACGCGCTGGCGAGCTTCCACGCCGCCGTCCGGTCGAACCACGGGCAGGTGATCGTGGGGGAGATCAATCACGACGCGCTGGCCGTGCTGGACCCGGCCGTGCTGCGGGCCCGTATGGCGGCCTCGCCCATCCGCCTGGGCGAGCCGATCCGGCGGGCCGTGTCCGCCCGGTCGGCGGCGTCCGCCACCCGGGCCGCCGCCGGGTCCCGGGCATCCGTCCCGGACGTGACACTGCTGGGGCGGCCCGACGGCGCGTACAGCCCGATGGAGGAGACCCTCGGCAGGCTGTGGGCCGCCGAGTTCGGCATCCGCGAGATCGACGTGTCCGCCACCTTCCTCGACCTCGGAGGCGACTCGCTGCTGGCCCTGCGCCTGTCGAACAACCTGCAGGAGGCCCTCGACGTGAAGACGTCGATCGCCGACCTGTTCGCCCACCCGACGGTCGCTGACCTCGCCCGGCACCTGACCGCCGACGACGAGGCGGCCGACCAGGCGCAGGACCCGGACCCCGCCGCGGTCCCGGACTCGGTGACGACCCCGGGCACCGAGCCCACCACGACCACCGCGACCGATTCGGGCCGGGCGGCCGCGGACGAGACCGACCCGGCTTGGTTCGGCCTCTGGAACGCCCAGAGCGGCATGTGGGTGCAGCACCAGTTGGGGGAGGGCCGCGCCGAACTCAACCTCCCGGTGTGGACGCACGTGCACCGCGCCGTCGACCCTGAGGTCTTCCGCAGGGCCGTCGCGTACCTGATCGACCGGCACCAGGCGCTCCGCCTCGTGTTCCGGGACACCGCGGACGGGCCCCGCCAACGGGTCCTGCCCGCTTTCGACCTCGACGTCCCGCTGATCGACCTGAGCGCGCACCCCGACCCGGAGGCCGAGGCCGAGCGGCTGATCCGCGCGGACAGCGCCGTCCCCTTCGACGACCTGGGCACCCCGCCGCTGCGCGCCGCGCTGTACCGGCTCGGCTCCGAACACCACTGCGTGCACTACACCATGCACCACCTCATCTCCGACGGCACCGGCATCGGGATCTTCCTGCGGGAGCTGCTGGAGACGTACGAGGCGCTCGCCCAGGGCCGGGAGCCGTCGCCGGAGCCGCTGGAATCGACGTACGAGGAGCTGATCCGCGGCCGGTTCGCGTGGCTGGCCGGTCCCGAGCGCCCGGCTGCCGAGGCCTACTGGCTGGGCGAGCTGGCCGGCCCGCTGCCCCGGCTGCACATCGGTGACTACGACGCGCCCGGCGCCGAAGTGTCCAACGAGACCGTGGACTTCACGGTCGACCCGGACCTGTCCGAAGCCGTGGCGGCGCTCGCCGGGAAGTGGGACGTCACCGTGCACGTCCTCCTCCTCAGCGCGTACGCCGCGGCGCTGCGGGGCATCGGGTCGGACGACGACATGGTGATCTGCGTGCCGTTCTCCGGGCGGGACAGCAAGAGCATGGGCAACCAGATGGGCATGTTCGTCAACCCGCTCGCCGTACGCCTGGCGCTCTGCGACACCGACACGTTCGAGGAACTGGTCCGGCGTGCCCAGCGCAAGAGCGTCGGCGCCTACGCCCACAGCCGCTACCCGTTCACGCTGATCGCCGAGCAGGTGGCGCCCGCCGACGGCACGCCCCGGATCGGCCGGAACCCGGTCTTCTCCACCGCGTTCCAGTTCACGGACTTCCTGCCACCCGCCAACCAGACCTCGCAGCTCGACATCTGCCTGTACGGCAAGCCGGGCGAGGACGGTCTGAGCATGCGGCTCACCTACAACTCCCTGCGGCTGACCGAGTCGGAGGCCCTCGAGGTGCGGGCGGCCTTCCTTGCCGCGCTGCGCGAGGTGACGGCCGAACCGGGGACGACGCTGGCGGCCCTGGCCGGACCCATGCGGCGGGCCCTGCGGGCAGGCGGCGTCGCACCCAGGGGACGACGCCGCCTGGGCGCCCCGCGGTCCACCCGGGCCCCGGGCGCCTGACAGGGGAACGGCGGCCCGGGGCCGCAACCGGGTCCGGCAACCGGCGGACCCGCTCATCAGAGAAGGAAGAGGTCCATGGACGAGCGGCAGGAAGAAGCCCAGTACGCCGTGGTGGTCAACCACGAGGAGCAGTACTCGATCTGGCCGCTGGGCCGCGAGGTTCCCGGAGGCTGGAAGCACGCCGGTCACGAGGGCCCGAAGGACGCCTGCCTGGCCCACATCAAGGAGGTGTGGACCGACATGCGTCCGCTGAGCCTCCGCCTGAAGATGGAGAACGAGAAAACCCGATGACGACGCTTGTCCGGCCGTTGGTCCTCAGGCCCCACGCGGCCATCAGGCTGCTGTGCCTGCCGCACGCCGGAGGCGGTGCCTCGGCGTACCGCGCGTGGGCCGACGAGCTGCCCGACGGCATCGAGCTGTGGGCGGTTCAGCCGCCCGGCCGTGAGGACCGGGTCCTGACCCCGCCCCTGGACCGCATGGACGACCTGCTCAACGCCCTGGTCCCCGCCGTCGTCCCGCTGCTGGACCGCCCGTTCGCCCTGTTCGGCCACAGCATGGGGGCCGTGGTGGCGTGGGAACTGGCCCGGGCGCTGCAGCAGCTCGAAGCGGGCTCGCCGGTACGGCTGTTCGCCTCCGGCTGTGTGCCGCCGCAGATCAGGGACGTACCGGATCCACCGCTGCACACCCTGTCCGACGAGCGGCTCGGCGACCGGCTCAGGGAGTGGGGCGCGACCCCGGAGGCCGTACTCACCGACCCGGAGTTGATGGCGCTGCTCCTCCCCGTCATACGCGCGGACCTCGCCGTGGTCGAGAGCCGCGTCCACCGCGGCGAACCCCTGCTCACCTGTCCCGTCACGGCGTACGGCGGCACCGAGGACGGCAGCGTCGGCAGTGACGTACTGGCGCGGTGGGGCGAGGTGACGACGGGGCCGTCGGACTGCCGCATGTTCCCCGGAGACCACTTCTTCCCGCACTCCGCGCGCACGGCCGTCATGGCGGACATCACCGACCGGCTCGGCGCGGTCTCGCTCTACGGAAAGGCTGGAACGGCATGACCTCGCAGTACGGGACCGCCCCGCAGGGCGACACGCACACCCCTTCCGTCACGGACACCGTGACCTCCGTCTGGGCGTCCGTGCTGCGCATCGACACCCCGGACCCGGACGCGAACTTCTTCGCCCTCGGCGGCAACTCGCTCCAGGGCGCCCGGATGGTCGGCCGGCTCCGTGAGGAACTGGGCATCCGCATCCCGCTCAGCGCGCTCTTCGAGAGCCAGACGGCCGCCGAACTGGCGGCCAGGATCGAGGACCTGCGCGGGGACGACGCGCCGCTCACCGGCCCGTCCGTCCCGGCGTTCGCGGAGCGGACCGACGGGACCTTCCAGGCGCCGGCCTCCTTCGCCCAGCAGCGCCTGTGGGTGGAGGAGCACATCCTGGGACCCAGCTCCCGGTACAACGTCCCCGCCGCCGTCGAGATCGAGGGGGACCTCGACGTCGCGGCACTGCGGCTGGCCCTCCGGACGCTGGTCGACCGCCACGAGCCGTTCCGCACGACCATCCGCGCCGTCGGCGGCGTGCCCCACCAGGTCGTCGAGGCCGCCATGGAACTGCCGCTGGAGATCATCGACCTCCAGGGCGAGCCGGAGGAGCAGCGGGAGCAGGTCCTCGTCGACCGGATCGGCGCGTCGGCGCAGCGCCCGTTCGACGTCGAGCGGGGGCCACTGCTCAGGGCGGAGCTGTACCGGCTGGCGGACCAGTGGCACGTCCTGCTGGTCAACATGCACCACGCCATCACCGACATCCACTCCTTCGAGCTCGCCGTGGCGGAACTGCTGGAGCTGTACGCGTCGGCCGCCAAGGGCACCGTCCCAGCGGCCGACCCGCCGGCCCTCCAGTACGCCGACTTCGCGGCCTGGCAGCGGCGCACCGTCGGCGACGCCGCGTTCGACGCGCAACTGGAGTACTGGAAGGAGCGCCTGCGCGGCCCCCTTCCCGTACTCGACCTGCCCACGGACCTCACCCCGCAGGGCTCCCCGAGCGGCCGGGGCGCGACCGTCGCCGTGGAGCTGCCGCGGGCCGTCTCGCGCCGCGTCCGGGAGCTGGCCCGCCAGAACGACGCCACGCCGTTCATGACCGTGCTGACCCTCCTCGCCGCGCTGCTGCACCGGTACAGCGGCCAGACGGACATCGTGGTGGGCACCCCCAGCGCCAACCGCGACCTGCCCGAGCTGGAAGGCATGCTCGGCTACTTCCTGAACACCCTCGCCGTACGCTGCGACCTCTCCGGCGACCCCACGGTGCTCGGGCTGCTCGGGGAGGTACGCGAGCGGACGCTGGGCGCCTACGCGCATCAGGACGTCCCGTTCGAGCGGGTGGTGAACGCCGTGGCCACGGACCGCTCCGGGCTGCAGTCGCTGTTCCGGGTCATGCTCGCCTTCCAGCAGGAGATGCCGTCACCGGAGCTGCCCGGCCTCACGGTCACCGACGTCGACCTGGACCGCAACGCAGCCAAGTTCGACCTGGTGTTCTCGGTGACCGAGACCGAGACCACCTACAGGGTGGCGCTGGAGTACAACACCGACCTCTTCGTCGAGGACAAGGCGTGGCGGATCCTTGACCACTTCCGCACGCTCGCCGCCGACGCGGTCGCCGCGCCGACGAAGCGGCTCTCCGGCCTGCGGGTTCTCCCCGCGGACGAGCAGCGGCAGATCGAATCCTGGTCGGCGGCCCGCTGCGGGCCGTACCCGACGGACACGTTCCTCCACCACATGTTCGAGGAGCAGGCGCGCAGGACTCCGGACGCGGTGGCCGTCGAGAGCGGCGACACGGAGGTCACCTACCGCGAACTGGACCGGCGCGCGGATCTGCTGGCCGCCGCGCTCGCGGAACGCGGCGTCAGCACGGACCACCTCGTGGGACTCTGCGCGGCACCCTCGGTGGACCTCCTGACCGGCATCCTCGGCATCCTCAAGGCGGGTGCGGCCTACGTGCCGATCGACCCGCTCGCCCCCGAGGACCGCATGACCCACATGGTCGAGGACAGCGGGCTGCGCGTGCTCGTGACGACCGCCGAGCTGCACCCCCTGCTGCCCGGCGGCGCGCTCGACGGCGTCGACGTGGTGCACGCGGAGGCCGAGGGCCCCGTCGACGCGGACGGCGGCACCGCACCGGCCCCAGCCGGGGCGCGCCCCGACCCGGCGGTGGACCCGGCACAGCTCGTGTACCTCATGTACACCTCCGGGACGACGGGCAGGCCCAAGGGCGTCGGACTGCCCCACACGGCCGTCACCCCCTGGATGCGGTGGGCACAGGACGTCCGGCCCATCGGCGAGGGCACCCGCGTCGTGCACAACCTCTCGTACCACTTCGACTGGTCGGTGGAGCAGATGTTCCACGCGCTGACGGCCGGTGCCCGCCTGGTCATGCTGCCGCTGGAGGTACGGGCGGACCCCGAGGCCACGGCCCGGTTCGTCGACGATCACGACATCCACATGCTGTACCTCACGCCCACCCAGATGCGGGCGCTCACGGGCACCGGAGTCACCCTGCCGACCCTGCGCCACGTCTCCCTGGGAGGCGAGAACCTCAGCGGAGACCTGGTCGCCCGCATCCGCGAGGTCGTGTCGCCCGGGTGCCTGATCTGGAACGAGTACGGCCCCACGGAGACCGCCGGCGTGGCCCTCGCCGGGCGCATGGGCCACGCTTCGCGGGACCGCGCCTCCATGCCGCTGGGCGAGCTCGTCTCCAACGCCTCCTGCGCCGTCGTGGACCGCTGGGGCAACCAGCAGCCCATAGGTGTCCCCGGCGAGCTGCTGGTCGGCGGGGACGGCGTCGCCCGCGGCTACCGCAACCGGCCCGAACTGACCGCCGAGCGCTTCGCCCCGGACCCCGCGAGGCCAGGACGCCGCCTCTACCGGACGGGCGACATGGTCCGCTGGCTGCCGGACGGCGAGATGGAGTTCCTCGGCCGCACCGATCACCAGGTCAAGATCCGCGGCGTGCGGGTCGAGCTGGAGGAGATCGAGTCCGTGCTGCGCGGCCACCCCGGCGTGGCGGACGCGGTGGTGGTCCTGGAGCCCGGCGAGCGGCTCGTCGCCTATCTCGTACCGGCCCCGGAAGGCGGCCCGGACGATCCGGAGCTGCGCTCGTACCTGGCGCCCAAGCTGCCCGCGGTCATGCAGCCCGCCCTCCTCGTCCGGCTCGACACGATGCCCACCTCGGCCACCGGCAAGGTGGACCGGGCCCGGCTGCCCCGGCCCACCGACCAGCCACCGGCCGAGGTCGTGGTGGTCCCGCCGAGCACCGAGACGGAGCACGCCGTCGCCGCCGTGTGGAGCGAGGTGCTGAAGCTCGACGTGGTCGACGTGAACACGACCTTCTTCGAACTGGGCGGCGACTCGCTCACCCTGCTGGCCGTCGTGGAACGACTGCGCCGGTCCCAGGACCTGGAGATCCCGGTGCGCGCCGTCGTCGACACGCCGACAGTCGCGGGCCTCGCCGCCCGGATCGACACACTGCGCTGGACCCTCCGGTCCCGGGAGACGGCCGTCGACACGACCGGCGCGCGCGAGCTGGGCGAGCTGTGACCCCGCACGTGTCCGAAAGCGTCGTCGACCTCCTCCTGTCCCTGCGCGCGCAGGGCATAGCCCTGTGGGCCGAGCACGGGAAGCTGCGCTTCGACGCCCCGGCCGGCGCCGTGACCCCCGCCCTGCGCGAGAAACTCCTCGCGCGCAAGGCGGAGATCGTCGCGTTCCTCGCCGAGGCCGACCTGGCCGAGCGCAGCACCGTACGGATCACCATGACCGACGGGGTGCGCCTGGCCGCCGATCTGTACCGTCCCAAACGTGAGGGTGTGGTGGTCCAGGAGCCCTTGCCGGTTGTCTGGTGCCACGAGCGCTACCGCAGGGCCGAGCACGTCAGCGGCGGCGTGCTGACCAAACTGGACAGCCAGCCCTGGCTCCGGGAACTCCTGCGCAACGGTTACGTGGTCGGCGTGGTCGACGTGCGCGGCGGCGGCGCGTCGGAGGGCACCCGGCCCGTCGAGTTCGACCCCCAGGAGGCCCGGGACGCCCACACGGTGACCGAATGGCTGGCCGAGCAGCCCTGGTCCACCGGACGCGTCGGCATGTTCGGCATGTCGTACTCGGGGATCAGCCAACTGCTCGCCGCCGGTACGGCGCCACCGCACCTGGCGGCGATCGTCCCGCAGATGGCGATGTTCGACCTCTACGCGTTCCTGCGCCCCGGCGGAGTCTTCCGGGACGACTTCGCACGCAACTGGGGCGAGACCGTCCGCAGGCTCGACACGGAGGCGGGCGCCGCCCATTCGAAGGATGCGGACGTCGCCGGTGTCGTGGCCGGACACCGGCTCAACGCCCGGGTGTTCGAGCAGGCCGCGACGCTGCGGTTCCGTGACAGCACGGACGAGGCGACGGGCATCACACCGTACGAGCACGTCAACCCCGCCGCCGCGCTGGCCGACATCAGCGCCTCCGGCGTCCCCGTGTGCCACCTGACCGGCTGGTACGACATCTGGGTCCGCGACACGACGCTCTGGTACCGCAACCTGGCCAACCCCCAGCGTCTCGTCATCGGCCCCTGGAGCCACAACAAGTGGTCGGACGAGGACATCGCCCGTGAGCACTTGCGCTGGTACGACCACTGGCTCAAGGGCGTCGACAACGGAGTCATGGACGAACGACCGGTCAGGTACTTCACCATGAGCGCCCCGCCGGGCACCGAGTGGCGCACCGCGAGCCACTGGCCGCCGCCCCACGTGCGGCCCCGGACGTTCCACTTCCACGAGGGCCCGACCGGCACCGTCCCCTCCGCCAACGACGGACTGCTGCTCGCCGACGACGGAACCGGGCCCGGCCCCGCCGACGGCGCCGACGCCTACGAGGTCGACTACTCCGCCACCACCGGGACGACCTCCCGCTGGTCCGACGGGTACGGCGCCGGGTTCCGCTACGACCTCACGGCGAACGACCGCAAGGCCCTGACCTACACCTCGCCGGTGCTCACCGAGGACCTCGAGGTCACCGGCCACCCCCTGGTCCACCTGTGGGTCACGTCCACCCACCCGGACGGCGAGTTCTTCGTCTACCTGGAGGAGGTGGACGAGAAGGGCGACTCCCACTACGTGAGCGAGGCGGTGATCCGCGCATCCCACCGCGGCCTGGACACACCCCTGCACGACGCCATGGGCCTGCCCTACCACCCGGGGACGGCGGACTCGGTCGCGCCGCTCCCGGGCGAACCGGTGGAACTCGTCGCCGACATGCACCCCACGTCGAACGTCTTCGCGGCCGGCCGCCGACTGCGGATCAGCGTCACCTGCTGCGACCGGGACAACGCCCAGGTGCCTCAGCGGGACCCCGTGCCGGTCGTGCGGGTCCACCGGGGCCCAGGCCACCCGTCGAGGGTGGTCCTGCCCACAGCGCCCCAGGTGTGAAGAGGCCGGCACCCGGCCCGTGCCGCCACCGGGCCCCCGCGACGGCCCACCCTGATCCCCCCCCCGTACCGGAAAGCGCCATCATGAACACGGAAACCGAAGCACGCCGGGAAGCCGTAGTGAGGGCCTGGCGAGAGACGCTGGAGTCCGACCCCGTCTCGGACGACGAGGACTTCTTCGAGGCCGGGGGCAACTCCCTCCTCGCGGTGGAACTCCAGCGCCGTCTGATCGCGGCGCTCGGCCACCGCGTGCCCCTGCGGCACATCCACGACCACCCCACCGTCCGCGGACTCCTCGGACTGCGACCGCCGCGGCAGCCGCGCCCCGCTCCGCCCGAGGCGGCCGGCGTACCCGTCCTGAACCTGTACTGCCTCCCGTACGCCGGCAGTTCCGCCCGCATGTACGAACCGTGGAAGACCCGGCTGCCGTCGTCGGTGGCCGTCATCCCGCTGGAGCTGCCGGGGCGCGGAGCCCGCTGGCCCGAGCGCGCCAAGTCCGAACTGGAGCCCCTGCTCGACGACCTCGCGGGGGGGATGGAGGAGGCACGCCGCGCCCCGTACGCCGTCTTCGGCCACAGCTTCGGAGGCGTCCTCGCCTTCGAACTCGTCCGCCACCTGCGCGCGCTGGGTTTTCCGCCGCCCCGGCGCCTGCTGGTCTCCGGCTGTCCGGCGCCCCATCTGGCCACGCCCGCCGAGACCACGTACGACCTGTCGGACGAGGAGTTCACCGAGCGGCTGCGGCGGCTGCGGGGCACCCCCGAGGAGCTCCTGGAGAACGAGGAGCTGATGGAGCTGTACATCCCGATCCTCCGGGCCGACTACGCCATCCTCGACCACTACAAGGCGCCCCCGTCCGAACCGCTCGACTGCCCCGTCTCCGTGTTCTACGGACGCGGGGACGAGGACGCCGGACGGGACGTCACGGAGCAGTGGAGCGCGTACAGCGGCGGGCCCGCCGCGATCGAGGAGATCGCCGGGGACCACTTCTTCCTCCGGGACGCCGAGGAGGAACTGCTGGCGAAGATGGCACGGCATCTCGGGGCCCCACCGCCCGGCAATCCGTGACCGGTCCACACCCACGGCGATCCGAAGAGAGAAGCCCATGTCCTACCCCCACTCCGCCGCCCGGCCCGTCCGCATCGGCGTGCAGATCCAGCCGCAGTACTGCTCCTACGCGGAGATCCGCCGCGCCGTCGCCCAGTACGAGGAACTCGGCGTGGACATCCTGTTCAACTGGGACCACTTCTTCCCCGTCTACGGTCCCGCCGACGGCGAGCACTACGAGTGCTGGACGATGCTCGGCGCCTGGGCGGAGGCGACCTCCCGCGTCGAGTTCGGCCCCCTGGTGAGCTGCAACTCCTACCGAAACCCCGACCTGCTCGCCGACATGGCGCGCACGGTCGACCACATCAGCGACGGCCGCCTCATCCTCGGCATCGGCGCCGGCTGGAACGAGAAGGACTACGACGAGTACGGCTACGAATTCGGGACGCCGAAGAGCAGGCTCGCGGCCTTGGGCGAGGGGCTGGAGCGGATCGAACGGCGGTGGCAGCGGCTCAACCCCGCGCCCACCCGCAAGATCCCCGTCCTGGTCGGCGGCAACGGAGAACGCAAGACCCTGCGGCTGGCCGCCCGGCATGCCGACATCTGGCACGGCTTCGGTGATGCCACGGAACTGGCGCACAAACACGGCGTCCTCGACGCCTGGTGCGCCGAGACGGGCCGAGACCCGGCGGAGATCGAGCGCTCGACCCGGGTGTTCCGGCGCGGCCCCGAGGAGGTCGGCCAGGACCTCGTGGACGTGGGCACGCGCCTGTTCCAACTGGTCGCCCGGTCACCGGACTTCGACCCCGCGCCCGTCAAGGACTGGCTGGACTTCCGGGACGACGTCAACAAGCGTCTCGTCGCGTCCTGACACCGCGTCGGACGCCGTACGGCCTCAAGATCACGCTCTCTTGACACACCGGGGAAGCTCTAAGAGTATGGCCAGCACGCTGCTGACATGTGCCCACCGAGGCCGTGCCGGCCGGGAAACCGGTGGGCCGGAAGCCTCACCCGGTCGCAGCGCTCCCGGCCGTACGAGGCCGTCCCCGCAGTGTCCCGCCGCCCCGGCCTCGTCGCGCCCACGTCCCATGACCGCGCCCGCCGCGCCGCGGTCCGAAGCCAAGGCCCACGTCGATGAACCCCCCTGTACAAGGACGGCCGAGATGACCGAAGGATCCGCCCTGCCCACGCGCGAGCGCCGGGTCCCCTACACCGACCCCGGCACGCCGGACCTTGGCAGTCCGGCCCGCTACCTGTGGTGGCTGGTCGTGATGCAGCGCGGCCGGATCCTGCTCGGTTCCCTGTGGGGTTCCCTGTGGATGTGCGCGCTGATGCTGCCGCCGTACTTCATGGCCAAGGCCATCGACGACGGCCTTCGGCGGCGCGACACGGACACGCTGGTCCTCTGGGTCGTGATCATCCTGGTCACCGGCGCGGCCATCGCCACCCTCGGCATCCTGCGGCACCGCACCATGACCCTCATCCGCACGGACGCGGCCTACCGGACGGCGCAGGTCGTCGTCCGGCAGGTCACCAGGCTCGGTGCCACCCTGCCGCGCAGGGTCTCCGTCGGTGAACTCACCCACCTCCAGGCGGGCGACATGGGGCGGATCGCCGTGACGCTCACCATCACCGGCCCCGGCGTCGGCGCGGTCGTCGCCTACTCGGCCACCGCCGTCCTGCTGTTCACGATCTCCCCGGTGCTCGCCGGCGTGGTCCTGCTGGGCGTCCCGCTCCTCGCCCTCGCGGTCGGCCCCCTCCTCGGCAAACTGCATGGCGCGGAGGGCACCTACCGGGAACGGCAGGGGGAGCTGACGGCCCGCGCCGGCGACATCGTCTCCGGCCTCGGCGTGCTGTGCGGCATCGGCGGCAAGGCCGCCTTCGGCAAGCGGTACCGGGAACGGTCGCAGGCCGTCCTCACCGACGGCTACCGGGTCGCCTCCTTCACCAGTTGGGTCCAGGCCATCGGCGCGGGCCTCCCGGTGATCTTCCTGGCCGTCGTCACCTGGATCAGTGCCAGGATGGCCGCCAGCGGAACGATCACCGTCGGTGAGATGGTCGCCGTGTACGGCTACGTCGCCGCGCTCCTGGTCCCCGTGTCGTTCTTCATCGAGGGCGCCGACGACCTGCCCCGCGGCCTCGTCGCCGCCCGACGGGTGATCGACATCCTGGCTCTGGAGCCCGACGTGGCGGACGGGGCGAGCCCGGCGGCGGCCCCGGCCGGCCCCGCCGCCCTGCACGACCCGCACTCCGGCCTGACGCTGGAACCCGGCCGGATGACCGCCCTCGTCTGCGCCCGCCTCGACGAGGCACGCGTCGTCGTCGACCGGCTCGCCCGCTACACCGATTCCGACGCGACCTGGGGCGGCACCCGGCTCTCCGAGATCGAACTGGCCGAAGTGCGGCGCCGTGTCCTCGTCGCGGACAACGACGCCCACCTCTTCGCCGGGGCCCTGCGCTCGGCCGTCTCCGTCCACGACGACCACACGGCCGACGAACTCGCCGGGGCCGTGCGGGCCGCCGTGGCCGAGGACATCGTGGAGGCCCTGCCCGAAGGCCTCGACGACCGGCTGGAAGCCCGGGGCCGCAACGTCTCCGGGGGCCAACGCCAGCGTCTGCGCCTGGTACGGACCCTTCTCGCCGACCCCGAAGTACTGCTGCTGGTCGAACCGACGTCGGCGCTCGACGCGCACACCGAGGCCACCGCGGCCCAGCGCGTCCTCGAGGCCCGGGACGGCCGCACCACTCTGGTGGTCAGCACTTCACCCCTCATCCTCGACCGGGCCGCCCAGGTGTCCTACCTGGTGGACGGCGAGGTCGTCGCCGTCGGCACCCACGGCGGACTGCTCGCCACCCACCCGGGCTACCGGGAGCTCGTGCTCCGGGGCAGCGACGAGAGCGCCCCGGCCCCGCACGCGACGGCCCTCCAGGAAGGAACCAGCCGATGAGCCGCCCGAACGAGCCATGGCGGCTTCCGGTCGCGGACCGCGCGACCACACGCCGGGCCGGCGTGGAACTGATCAAGGCCGACTGGCGGTCCATGACCGTCGTCGTCCTGCTCGCCGGCCTCGCCGCCGTGGCCGGCCTCGCCGGACCGTGGCTGCTCGGCCGGATCGTCACCCGCGTCGAGACCGGCGACGGCGCCGTGTCCGTCGACCAGCTCGCCCTCGGCGTGCTCGTCTGCGCCGTCGCCCAACTGGTGCTGACCCGGTTCGCCCTCAACCAATCCCACCGGTTCGGCGAGCGGGCCCTCGCACGGCTCCGGGAGGAGGTCGTGGACCGGGCGCTCGCCCTGCCCGCCCGGGTGGTGGAGCAGGCCGGCACCGGCGACCTGACGACCCGTGCCTCGATGGACGTCGGCACCGTCGCCACCACACTGCGCAACGCCATCCCGGACGTGTTCGTCGCCGGAATGCAGTTGCTGTTCATCTTCGTCGCCGTCTTCCTGCTGCACCCGATGCTCGGCCTGTGGGCCCTGGTCGGCATGCCCTTCGTGTTCCTGGTCACCCGCTGGTACCTCGCCCGGGCCAGGACCGCCTACCTCGCCGAGGGCGAAGCCGCCTCGGAGGTGGCCGAGATCGTCGCCGCCACCGCCGAGGGCGCCCGTACGGTGGAGGCGTTCGGCCTGCGCCGCCGCCGCGTCCGGGACGCCGACGCGGCCATCGGCCGCGCGTACGGTGCCGCCCGCCGCACCCTGTTCCTGCGCACCGTGCTGTTCCCCGTCACGGAGTTCGCACACTCCCTGCCCGTCGCGGTGACCTTGCTCGTCGGCGGCTACGCCTACCTCGACGGCACCGTCAGCCTGGGAGTGGTCGTCGCCGGCAGCCTCTACATGTGGCAGTTGGTGGAACCGCTCGACCGGGTGCTGATGTGGATGGAGCAGCTCCAGCGCAGCGGCGCGGCCTTCGCCCGCATCAAGGGCATCGGCATGGTCGCGGGCGAGCCCCGCAGCGGCGTGCCCGCACCCGCCGACGACCGCATCGAGGTCCGCGGCGTCACCTACGCGTACGTGGAGGGCCACGACGTGCTCAAGGACGTGGACCTCACCGTCCGCCCGGGGGAGCGCCTCGCCCTGGTCGGCCCGTCCGGCGCGGGCAAGACCACGCTCGGCAAACTCCTGTCCGGCGCGGACACCCCGCGTACGGGCAGCGTCAAGGTCGGCGGTGTGCCGGTCGTGGACCTCGCCGCCGCCGACGAGCTCGGCAACCGAGTCGTCCTGGTCACCCAGGAGCACCACGTCTTCATCGGGAGCCTCCGCGACAACCTGACCATGGCCGCCCCCGACGCCGACGACGAGCGACTGCTGGACGCGCTCGCCGTGATCGGCGCCGACTGGGTCAAGGACCTGCCCGACGGCCTCGACACGCAGGTCGGCTCCGGCGGTGCCGAGCTCGACCCCGCGCAGGCCCAGCAACTGTCCCTGGCCCGGGTGGAGCTGGCCGACCCGCACACCCTGATCCTCGACGAGGCCACCTCGCTGCTGGATCCGACCACCGCACGGCACGCGGAGCGGGCCATGGCCGCCGTACGGGCCGACCGCACCGTGATCGCCATCGCCCACCGCCTGCAGACCGCCCACGACGCCGACCGCGTCGCCGTGGTGGAAGACGGCCGGATCGTCGAACTCGGCTCACACGACGAGCTGGTCACGGCCGGGGGGCCGTACGCGGCGCTGTGGCGCTCCTGGCACGGCCGGGGCGCCACGGCGGACGAAGGCCACGCGGGCTGACCCCCGCGTTCCCTTCCCACACGACCACCTATCGCATCTGGTTCCACGAGAACGAACGAATGGGGACGCCGCAGTGCCGGATGACGAGAAGAGCAAGGGCGGCGCGGGAGGCACGTACACACTCGCCTGCCTGTGCTGTGACGTCGAACTCGAACTCGCACTGGTGTACCGGTGCCCGAACTGCTCCGGGGCACTGGAGCCGCGCCACACCCTCCGCGGCGCGGCACGCCGCGACCACGAAACCCCCGAGCGGGCGTACTTCGACTTCCTTCCGCTGAGCTCTCCGGACTTCCTGGACGACGGCATCACACGCCGTACGCCCTGCCGGCCGGCCCCGGACCTCGGCGCCGCCATCGGCGTGCCCGGGCTGTGGACGAAGGACGAGTCGCGACAGCCCACCGGCACCACCAAGGACCGCCTGGCCTCGGTCGTGCTGGCCGTGTTCCGGCAGTTCGGGATCAAGGAGTTCGTCGGGTCGAGCACGGGCAACAGCTCCACCGCCCTCGCCCGCGCGGTCCGCAGGGACCCCGCGATGCGCGCCCACTTCTTCTGCGGCGAGGACTTCGTCACCAACCACGACGTGCCCGACCACGCCAGGACCTCGCTCACCGTGGTTCCCGGCACCTACGTGGACGCTTCCGCGAAGGCCCGCCGCTTCGCCGCCGAACAGGGGCTCCACCTGGACGCCGGGTTCTTCAACTGGGCGCGGCGCGAAGGCCTCAAGCTGGCCTACCTGGAGGCCCTCGACCAGATGGACCGCACGCCCGACGTGGTCGTCCAGGGCATCAGCAGCGGCATGGGGCTGCTCGCCGCCCACAAGGGCATGCGCGAGTACCTGATGACCGGTGCGATCGATCGGATGCCGCGGTTCCTCATGGTCCAGGAGGAGTCGTGCGCGCCCGCCGCCACCGCCTGGCGGCAGGGCCGGCGTGAACTGACCGCCGCCGACCGGATCGACCGGCCCCAGGGGCTGGCCACGGCCATCCTGCTCGGGGACGGCGCACCGTACTACCCGTACCTGTACGACATCGCGTCGCAGACCGGGGGAGCCGTCGTCTCGGCCTCCCGCCGGGAGCTGGTCGAGGCCAGGACGATGCTGCGGGAACTCGAGGGCCTCGACGTGTGCTACGCCGCGGCGGCGACGATCGCCGCGGTACGCAACGAGGCGGCCGCCGGGCGGATCGGTGAGGACGCGACCGTACTCGTCAATCTGACCGGGCGCAGCCGGACGGACGTACCCGCCTGAGCCGGGGATCCGAGGACGGGGGAGAGACACATGCTCGCTGCGGGAACGGGAGACCGATGACAGACCAGCAGTTCGACGAGTACGCGGAGAGCCTGGACATCGCGGTGATCGGCATGGAGGGCCGGTTCCCGAAGGCTCCGGACGTCGACGCCTTCTGGCGCAACATACGGGACGGGAAGTGCGCGGTCACCTTCCTGTCCGAGGACGCGTTGCTCAGCCGCGGGGTCGCCCCGGAGACGGCCCGCGACCCGCTGTACGTACCGGCGGCCAACGAGCTGGCCGACATCGACGCCTTCGACGCGGAGTTCTTCGGCTACTCGCCGCGCGAGGCCGAACTGATGGACCCCCAGCACCGGCTGCTGCTGGAATGCGCGTGGGGCGCGCTGGAGAAGGCCGGCCACGACCCGGCCCGCTACGACGGGCTGATCGGCGTCTACGCCGGCGCCGGCACCAACACGTACCTGATGTTCAACGTGGCGGCGAACCGCCGGGCCGCCGGCATGCTGGGCGGCAGCCAGGTCATGATCGGCAACAGCGGTGACTTCCTCGCCTCCCGCGTGTCGTACAAACTCGGTCTGCAAGGCCCCAGCGTCAACGTCCAGTCGGCCTGTTCCACCTCGCTGGTCTCGGTGGTCCTGGCCTGCCAGGCCCTGCTCTCCTTCCAGTGCGACACGGCACTCGCGGGCGGTGTCGCCGTCGACGAGTCGAAGCACAAGGGCTACCTGTACGCCGAGGACGGCATCTTCTCGCCGGACGGCTACTGCCGCTCCTTCGACGCGGACGCCCGGGGCACCGTAGGCGGCAACGGCGTCGGGATGGTCGTCCTCAAGCGGCTGGGTGACGCCATCGCCGACGGGGACCACGTCCACGCCGTCATCAAGGGCTCGGCCCTCAACAACGACGGCGACCGGCGCGTCGGCTTCACCGCACCGAGCGCCGACTCCCAGGCGTCAGTCATCACCACCGCCCTGGCCAACGCCGACGTGGAACCCGAGACCGTCGGGTACGTCGAGACGCACGGCACCGCCACGGTCCTCGGGGACCCCATCGAGTTCGCCGCGCTCACGGCGGCGTTCGGCACGGCCACCGACAAGCGCAACTTCTGCGCCCTCGGCGCCGTGAAGACCAACATCGGCCACCTCGACGCGGCCTCCGGCATCGCCGGACTGATCAAGGCCGTCAGCGCCGTCGAGCACGGACAGATCCCGCCCACCCTCCACTTCGAGCGGCCCAACCCGCGCATCGCCCTGGACGACAGCCCGTTCTTCGTCAACACCGAGCTCGCGCCCTGGCCCGTCACCGAAGGCCCCCGCCGCGCCGGAGTGAGCTCCTTCGGGCTGGGCGGCACCAACGCGCACGTCGTACTGGAGCAGGCCCCGGACCGTCCCGCGCCCGAGCCCTCGGGCGAGGAGCAGCTCATCGTCCTCTCCGCCCGCAGCGACACCGCGCTCGAGGCGATGTCCGACCGGCTCGCGGACCATCTGCGGGAACACCCCGACACCCCCCTGGGCGACCTGGCGTTCACCCTCCAGAGCGGGCGCAGGCCGTTCCACCACCGCCGGGTGCTCGTCGCGTCCGACGCGGCGGAGGCCCTCGACGCCCTCGACGCCCGCGACGACGGGCGCGTCCTCAGCGCCGCCCGCGCCGGGGACGGCCACCGCCCGGTCGCCTTCATGTTCAGCGGCTTCGGCGAGCAGTACCCGATGATGGCGGAGCGCCTCTACGCGACCGAGCCGGCCTTCCGGGAGGCGCTCGACGAGTGCGTCTCGATCCTCGACCCCCTCCTCGGCCGGGACATCCGAGAGGTCGTCTTCGACCGGGAGGCCGCGCGCCGCCCCGAGGGGGACGGGAAGCCGGACCTCCGGCGCATGCTGACGGGCCCCCGGATCAGCGACCACCCGCTGGACCAGCCCGCGCTCGGCTACCCGGCCGTGTTCGCCGTCGAGTACGCGCTGGCCCGGCTGTGGCGCGCCTGGGGCGTCGTCCCGGAAGCGATGATCGGCCACAGCCTCGGTGAGTACGTCGCCGCGTGCCTGGCCGGGGTGTTCTCCCTGCCCGACGCCCTGCGGCTGGTCGTGGAGCGTGCCCGGCTGATCTCCGCCTGCGGCGAGGGCGCCATGGTGGCCGTACCCCTCACCGAGGAGGGGGCCGCGCGGTACCTCACCGACGAGGTCTCCGTAGCCGCCGTCAACGACCCGCGCACCTGCGTGCTGGCCGGCCCGCCGCACGCGATCGACCGGGTGTCCGCCGCACTGGAGGCGGACGGCGTGGTCTCGCGACGGCTCAACACCCGGCTCGCGTTCCACTCCCCGATGATGGACCCGGTCGTCGCGTCGTACGCCGAGGCCGTGCGCCGGGTACCGCTGAACCCGCCCGCCATACCGTTCGTCTCCAACGTCACCGGTACGTGGATCACCGCGGAGCAGGCGACGGACGCCGACTACTGGGCCCGGCACGTCCGGCTCCCGGTGCGCTTCGCCGACGGCATGCGCACCCTGTGGGGCGTGGACGGCGTCGTCCTCGTCGAGGTCGGCCCCGGCCGGGCGCTGACCTCGGGGGCGATGCAGCACCCGGCGAGCGCGGAGGTCACCGACCGGGTCGTCGTCCCATCACTGCCCGACGCGTTCACCGCCGAGTCCGACCGGGCGGTCGCGCTCCGGGCGCTGGGCCGGCTGTGGCTCGCCGGCATCACCCCCGACTGGGCGGCCCTGCACGCGCACACCCCGCGCCGCCGGGTGGTGCTGCCCTCCTACCCGTTCGCCCGCACCCGGTACTGGCTCGACGCCGACCGGAGCGACCGGCACACGGCCGCGTCCGGGGAACGGGCCGGGACGGACGACTGGTTCTACGACACCTCGTGGCAGCGGCTCGGGCCCGTGGAAAGCACCCTCGCCGTGGACGGCCACCGCTGGCTCGTGTTCGCGGACGACGGCGGCCTCGGCGGCGAGGTCGCCGCCCGGCTGTCCGCGCTGGGCGCCCCCGTGGTGACCGTCACGGCGGGACCCGCCTGGCAGGACGACGGGGCCGACCGGTACGTCATGGACCCCGCCGATCCGGACCACTACGGCAGACTCGCCGAGAGCCTGCGCGCCCGGGGGACCTTCCCCGACCGCGTGGTGCACTGCTGGGCCGTCGACCCGGGGCCCGCGACGGACGACCGCGCGGCGGCCGAGGAGACCCTGGAGCGCGGGTTCCACAGCCTCGTGCGGTGGGCCCGCGCGTGCGAGCCCGAACTGATGGTGGGCCGGCAGCACTGGACCGTGCTGTCCAGCGAGACGTACCCGGTGCTCGGAGACGAACCGGTGAACCCCGTCAAGGCCACCGTCCAGGGAGTGTGCAAGGTCGCACCCCAGGAGTACCCCTCCCTGCGCTGCGCCCAGATCGACGTGCCCGTCCCGGCCGGAGCCTTCGGCCTCGCGGACCGGGTCGTCGCGGAACTCGCCACCGAGGCCGACAGCGGGATCGTCGCGCTGCGCGGCACGACGCGCTGGCGCCAGGTCCTCGTACCGGCACCGCTGACGGCACACACCGGGACCGCGCTGCGGCCCGGCGGCGTCTACCTGATCACCGGCGGCCTCGGCAGGATCGGGCTGGTCCTCGCCCGCGCCATCGCCGCCCGCACCCCCGGTGCGCACCTCGTCCTGATGGGACGTACGGGCCTGCCCGACCGCAGCGCCTGGGACGGCGAGCACGACCCCGCCACCGCCGCGGCCGTCGCCGCCGTCCGCGAACTGGAGGCCATGGGCGCCACGGTCGTCATCTCCGCCACGGACGTGGCCGACCCCGACGCCGTCGCCGCGGCGGTGGACAAGGCCGTCCAGGAGTGCGGCCCCGTCAACGGCCTCATCCACGCCGCAGGCACCACGGGCCCGGCCGCCCACCAGGTGCTCGCCGACCTGACGGACGACGACTGCTCCCGCCACTTCGGGCCGAAACTGCACGGCGTGCGCGTACTCGACCGGGCTCTGGCGGGGCAGCCCCTCGACTTCGCGGTGCTCTGCTCCTCCGTCGCGTCCCTGCTCGGCGGACTCGGCTTCACCGCGTACGCCGCCGCCAACGCCTTCCTCGACTCCTTCGCCCGGCGCGAGCCCCGGCCCGGACGCGTCCGGTGGACGTCGCTGAACTGGGAGGCGTGGCACTTCCCCGGCGACGACACCGCGCAAGCCGGCATCGGCGCCGCCATCCACCACGTCGCCCTCGACCCGGACGAGGGGCGCGCCGTCTTCGAACGCCTCCTCGACGCGGCGGCCCGCCCTCAGGTCATCGTCTCCACGACCGACCTCGCCGAGCGCGTCCGGCAGTGGTCCGCACCCGGCCAGGACACAACGGCGGCGGCGGAGCAGCGCCACGCCCGTCCCAGCCTGCGCAACCCGTACGTGGCCCCGGCCACCGACCTGGAACGCCGGCTCGCCGCCATCTGGGAGGAACTCCTCGGCATCGAGGCGGTGGGAGTGCAGGACAACTTCTTCGAACTGGGCGGCAGTTCGCTGCTCGGCCTCCAGGTGGTGCACCGGCTGCGCAGCGGCCTCGGGATGGCCGTCCCGCTGACCGTCGTGTACGAGGGCCCCACCATCCGCTCGCTGGCCGGCCTGATCGGTGAACTCGCATGAGCCGGGACCGGGACATCGCGATCGTCGGCATGGCGGGGCGCTTCCCCGGCGCGCGCGACCTGGACGAGTTCTGGGCGAACATACGCGACGGCGTGGAGAGCGTCTCCTTCTTCACCGACGAACAGCTCCTCGCCGCGGGCGCCTCACCGGACCACCTCGACCAGCCGAACTTCGTACGCGCCGGCGCCTGCCTGCCCGGTGTCGACACGTTCGACGCCGAGTTCTTCGGCTACACGGCCCGCGAGGCGGAGATCATGGACCCGCAGCACCGGGTCTTCCTGGAGACGGCGTGGCAGGCGCTGGAGCACTCCGGGTACGACCCGGCCCGGTTCGACGGGGACATCGGCGTGTTCGCCGGCGCCGGCAGCAACGGCTACCTGGCCCACGTCTACTCCCACTCCGAGATCGTCGAGACCACCGGCGGCACGCAGATCCTCCTCGGCAACGAGCTGGGCTTCCTGTCCACCCGGGTCTCCTACAAGCTCGACCTGCGGGGCCCCAGCGTCTCGCTGCGCACCGCGTGCTCCACGTCGCTGGTCGCCGTGCACCTGGCCTGCCGCTCACTGCGCGAGCGCGAGTGCGACATGGCGCTGTCCGGCGGTGTCTTCCTCAACCTGGAGCAGGAGCGCGGCTACTTCCACCAGGAAGGCTCGTTCGTCTCCCCGGACGGCCACTGCCGCCCCTTCGACGCCCGTGCGGCCGGCACCCTGTTCGGCAGCGGAGCGGGTGCCGTGGTGCTCAAGCGCCTCGACGACGCCCTCGCCGACGGCGACACCGTCTACGCCGTCGTCAGGGGTTCGGCCGTCAACAACGACGGGGCGGTCAAGGTCGGTTTCACCGCCCCCACCGTCGCCGGCCAGGCCAGGGTGATCGCGGACGCGCTGCGTGACGCCGGTACGGACCCGGCCGACATCGGATACGTCGAGGCGCACGGCACCGGCACCTCGCTCGGAGACCCGATCGAGGTCCGCGCCCTCACCAAGGCCTACGACGGCGTGCCGTCCGCCACGGTCGCCCTCGGATCGCTCAAGTCGAACTTCGGTCACCTGGACGCCGCTTCCGGCATCGCGGGACTGATCAAAACGGTCCTGTCCCTGTGGCACGAGACGCTGCCACGCACCCTGCACTTCGAATCCCCCAACCCGGACATCGACTTCGCCGCCGGACCCTTCACCGTCCAGCGGGACACGGCGCCGTGGCCGCGCTCCGGTGGGCCCCGCCTGGCCGGGGTGAGCGCTTTCGGCTTCGGCGGCACGAACGCCCACGTCGTCCTCCAGGAAGGCCCTCCTCAGGGCCGCCCCGACGCCGGAGGGGACACCCGGCCCGAACGCCCCTCGCACCTCCTCGTGCTGTCCGCACGCAACCACGCGGCGCTGGAGGAGCTGAGCGACGCGATGGCCGCACGACTGCGCCGGGGAGGGGCACGGCTCGCCGACGTCACGTACACCGCCGCGACGGGCCGCCACCGCTTCCCGGTCCGCCGCAGCGTCACCGGCCCCGACGCCGCGTCGCTCGCCGCCGCCCTGGAGGCACGGGACCCGGCACGCGTGACGACCGGCGAGTGCGGCGGCACACCCCCGCGCGTCGCGTTCCTGATCAGCGGGCAGGGAGCCCAGTACCCCGGCATGGCCAGGGAGCTCTACGCGCACGAGCCGGTCTTCCGCGAAGCCGTGGACCACTGCCTGACGGAACTGGCCTCGCGCGACGGCGCCGACGCGGGCCTCGTGGAACTGCTGCTCGACGCGGACGGGTCCGAGGCCGCTTCCACCGAGCTCGACCGGACCGGGCTCGCCCAGCCGGCCCTGTTCGTCCTCGAATACGCCCTGGCACGGCTCTGGGCGTCATGGGGCGTCGAACCCGCCGCCCTGCTCGGCCACAGCCTGGGAGAACTCGTCGCGGCCTGCCTCGCCGGAGTGTTCACCCCGCGAGACGCCCTCGCCCTGGTGGCGCTGCGCGGACAGTTGATGCAGGAGCAGCCGACCGGGGCGATGCTCAGCGTCGTCGCCGACCGTGCGACCGTCGAGTCCCTCCTGCCCGCCGACGTCTTTCTGGCCGCCCACAACGGTCCCAAGGACTGTGTCGTCTCCGGAGACCACACCGCCGTGGCGGCGTTCGCCGCGCTGCTCGCGGAGCGGGGCACCGCGTCCCGGCCCGTCAGCACCTCGCACGCCTTCCACTCCGCGATGATGCGGCCCATGGTCGACCGGTTCGTGGCCGCCGTCGCCGCCGTACCGAGGCAGGCACCCCGCACCAGGTTCGTCTCCAACGTGACGGGCACCTGGATCACGGACGACGAGGCCCGCGACCCGGCGTACTGGGGCCGGCATGTACTGGCCCCGGTGGAGTTCGACGCCGGTGTGCGCACCCTGTCGGAGGAACCCGGCCTCGTGTTCCTGGAAATCGGCCCCGGCCAGACCCTCACCAGTCTCGCCCGGCGCGTCGTCACGGGCGGAGCACCCCGCCTGGTCACCTCCACCTTGCCGCACCGCCAGGACAGGAGGCATCCGGTGGAGGCCGCGCAGCGTGCCCTCGGCCAACTGTGGCTCGCCGGCGGCGAACCCGACTGGACCTCCTTCCACCAGCCGCGAGACGGCGGGCGGCGCCGCAGAGTCGCCCTGCCCGTCTACCCGTTCCAGCGGCAGCGGTACTGGCTGGACCGGCACGCCGCACCGGCCGCGAGCACCCCGGCGACCCGGCGGTCCGACGTCACCGACTGGATCCAGGCCCCCTCCTGGGAACGCAGCGTGCTGCCCCCGGCGTCCACCTCCCCCGGCGGTCGGCGCTGGCTCGTCTTCGACGACCGGCAGGGGCTTGCCGAGGCGCTCACGGCCCGGTTGCGCCGCGACGGCGCCCAGGTGACCACTGTGATCGCGGGAGACCGGTGGACGCAGGCCCCGGACCGTTTCACGATCGACCCCGCCGACGCGGAGCACTACACACGGCTGCTGCGGGCACTGCGCGAGCAGGACCAGCTGCCCACCCGCGTCGCCCACTGCTGGAACGTGACCGGTGCCGCCCCCGACCCCGAGAACGGCGACGCGGCCGCCGGGTTCGCCGCCGCCCGCCGCGCCTTCGACGGCCTGCTCTTCCTGGCCCAGGCCCTCAACAGCCACCCCGACCAACCGGACTGCGACATCTGGGTCGTCAGCGACGGCCTGCACCGGGTCCTCGGCACCGAACGGCTCATGCCGCTCAAGTCCACCCTGCTCGGCCCCGTCCGGGTCATCCCGCGCGAACACCCCGGCCTCGCCTGCCGCAGCGTCGACATCGTCCTGGACGGCGAGCCGGCCGAGCGCACCGTCGACCAGTTGCTGCGCGAATTCTCCCTGCCGCCCGGGCACGCCGCCGTCGCCTACCGGGGAGCGCACCGCTGGTCGCAGACCTACGTGCCCGCGCCGCTGCCGCCCTCGGACGGCGCCCCGTCCGCCCTGCGCGACGACGGCGTCTACCTGATCACCGGCGGAACCGGCGGGCTCGGGCTCGCCCTGGCGGAGCACCTCGCCCGCCCCGGCCGGAGACTGGCCCTGCTCGCCCGCACCGCCGTCCCCCCGGAGGAGGAGTGGGACCGCCGGCTCGCGCAGCCCGGCGGCGGCAGGACCGCCGAGGTCATCGAGAAGGTCCGCGCCGTCCGGCGGCGGGGCGCCGAGGTGATGCTGCTGACCGCCGACGTCTGCGACCACGCCCAGGTCGAGGCCGCCGTGTCCGCCGTCGTGGACCGGTGGGGAGGCGTCCACGGCGCCTTCCACGCGGCGGGCTTGGCCGGCGGCGGCCTCGTCCAGCTCGCCACCTCGAAGAAGGCCGCCCAGGTCATGGGCCCGAAGGTGCTCGGCACGCTCCACCTCGACCACGCGCTGGCCGGGCTGCGGCCCGACTTCCTGTTCCTCTTCGGCTCCAACGCCGCCCACGTCGGTGACTTCGGCCTGGCCGACTACGTCGCCGCCAACAGCTTCCTCGACGCGTACGCCCACACCCACGCGGTCGAACGCCGGGTACTCACCGTCGACTGGGGGCCGTGGAAGGAGGCGGGCATGGCCGTCGCCGCGGACCTCCCCGACGCGCTGGCGGAGGTCCGCGGCAAGGACGTCGCGGAGCGAGGCATGGCGTCGGCGCAGGCCCTGGAAGCGCTGGAGCGCGTCCTGTCCTCGTCACCAGAACCCCAGTTGATCGTGTCCCCGGTGGACGTCAAGGCCCTGATCGAGCAGGCTTTCGCCCTGGGCGCGGACGGCGGGGGCGACGAACGGCTGGCCGGACTCGGCGCACCGCAGGCCCTCCACCCCCGCCCGGACGTCCCCAGCACCTACGTCCCGCCGAACAGCGAGACCCAGCGCCGGCTGTGCAAGGCCTGGCAGGACCTGCTCGGCATCGACCAGGTCGGTGTCGAGGACAGCTTCTTCGACCTCGGCGGAAGCTCCCTGGTCGCCATCCAGCTCGTGGCGACCGTCAACAAGGCCCTGGGCGCCTCGCTCACGGTGGCGCAGCTTTACGAAGTGCTCACCGTCGCCGGTCTCGCGCGGCTGATCGACGGGGCGGACGCCGAACCGGCCGAGACGAGCGGGCACGCGATCGAGCAGGTCAAGAGCCGGGCCGGCGCACGTCGGCAGCACCAGCAGAACCGGATGGCCCGCGCCCGCGCCCGTCGGCAGACCTGATCCGGCGGCCGGCCCGTCCCGCGCCGGGCCCACACCGGGCCCACACCGGGCCCACACCGGGCCCGCGCCGGAGCGCACCCGAGTCGACACCGTCGCCCCACCGGCCGGTGGGTGTTCCCGGCGCTCCCGTCAAGGGGCGCCGGGCGCGGTACGAAAGGAGCATGATGCCCGCTCCCTCCTCCAGGGGATCGAGACTGGACGTCCTCGTCAGGGAGATCCGCCAAGGGCTGCGCGTCCCCGTCGGCCGGTGCGAGCAGGCGGGCCGGCGGGTGGCGGACATCGTCGCCGCCCATCTGCGCCACGACGACCTGCTGACCGAGGAGCAGCTCACCCCCGACCCGGCCGCGTACAAGCAACACGTCCTGCACATCGAGCCGGACGGTACGTTCTCCGTCGTCGCCCTCGTGTGGCTGCCCGGCCAGCACACTCCGATCCACGACCACGTCTGCTGGTGTGTGATCGGCGTCCACCGGGGGGCCGAGGAGGAGATCCGCTACCGGCTCGTCGACGAGGACGGCTCACCGCACCTCGTCCCCGTCGACGTCACCGTCAACCACACCGGAACCGTCGCCCACCTCTCGCCGCCGGGGGACATCCACGAGGTCCGCAGCGCGACCGACGGACTGACCGTCTCCCTGCACGTGTACGGGGCCGACGTCGGCAGGCTCGGCACGAGTGTCCGGCGACGCTACGACCTGCCGGTGCGGTTGCCGCACGCCGCCCTCGGTGCGGCACAGCGGCCTGTCAGGCCGTAAGGGAAGCGACATCATGGGGGACAGCGTGCACAACCCGCCGACCACCCTGCCCGAGCTCTTCTCGGCGCAGGTGGCCAGAACGCCCGACGCGGTCGCGATCGTCGCCGACGGCACCGTACTGACCTACGCCGAACTGGACGCCCGGACCGAGCGGCTGGCCCGTGCCCTGGCGGCCCGCGGCGCCGGGCCGGAGACAGTCGTCGCGGTGAGCGTGCCGCGTTCCGTGGAGCTGGTCCTCGCCCTGTACGCGGTCCACCGGACGGGGGCGGCCTACCTGCCGCTCGACCCGGGGCATCCGGCCGAACGGGTCGCGCTCATGACCGAGGACGCGCGGCCCCTGACGGTGCTGACCGCCGACGACGTCCGGGACCTGTCGGCACGGGACACCTCGGAGGACCACCCCCTGCCGCCGCCGCACCCGCTGAACACCGCGTACGTGATCTACACCTCGGGGTCGACCGGACGGCCGAAGGGCGTCGCCGTACCGCACCGGGCGATCGTCAACAGGCTGCGGTGGATGCAGGACCGGTACCACCTCGGTGCCGACGACCGGGTGCTGCAGAAGACCCCGGCGGACTTCGACGTCTCGGTGTGGGAGTTCTTCTGGCCCCTGAGCGTCGGCGCGGCCCTGGTCGTGGCCGAGCCCGGCGGACACCGGGACCCGCGGTACATCGCGGAGCTGATCCGGTCCCAGCGGGTGACGGCCGTCCACTTCGTGCCGTCGATGCTCAGGCTGTTCCTCGACGAGCCCGCAGCCGCCGCGTGCACCGGTCTGCGCCGGGTCTTCGCCAGCGGAGAAGCCCTCCCCGGCGAACTGCGCGACCGGTTCTTCCCCGTCCTCGGCGGCGCCGAGCTGCACAACCTGTACGGCCCCACGGAGGCGGCCGTCGACGTCTCCCACTGGGAGTGCCGGGCCGGTGACCCGCCGGGGCCGGTCCCCATCGGCCGGCCCGTGTGGAACACCCGCCTGTACGTTCTCGACACCGACCTCCGGCCGGTGGAGCCCGGCGTCACCGGCGAACTCCACATCACCGGCGTCCAGGTGGCCCGCGGCTACGTGAACCGCCCGGACCTCACCGCGGACCGTTTCCTGCCCGACCCGTACGGACCGCCCGGCAGCCGCATGTACCGCACCGGCGACCTCGCCCGCCTGCGCCCCGACGGAGCCGTCGAGTACGCCGGCCGGACCGACCACCAGGTCAAGGTGCGGGGCATGCGCGTCGAACCGGGCGAGGTCGAGGCAGTGCTGGCGGGCCTGCCCGGCGTGGCGACCGCCGCGGTCGTGGCCCGGCCGGACGAGACGGGCGGCGCGCGACTCGCCGCCTACCTCGTCCCGGACGCCCGCGAGGCGGGCCCCCTGCTCCAGGTGTGCCGGCTCGAACGCCAGGGCCTGCTCGGCGCCGACGAGCGGCACACACTGCCCGACGGCACGCTCGTCGCGTCGGGCAACCACACCGAGACGGACTTCGTCTACCAGGAGGTCTTCGAGCGCCGCGAGTACCTCCGCAACGGCATCACCCTGCCGCCGGGCGCGTGCGTGTTCGACGTCGGCGCGCACATCGGGCTGTTCACCCTCGCCGTCGCCCGGTCCTTCCCGGACGCCGTCATCCACGCGTTCGAGCCCATACCCGACCTGTTCCGTCTGCTGGAGCTGAACACCCGCATCCACGGTGCCGACGTCCGGCTGTTCCCCTACGGGCTCGGTGAGAAGGAGGACACGGCGACGTTCACCTACTACCCGGGCCTGTCCATCATGTCCGGCAGGTTCGGCGACACGGCGCAGGAGCGCGGCGTCGTGGAGGCGTACGTACGCAACGACCCTCTGGCGACAGGCCTCGGCACGCCCGGGTCCGAGGCCGACCTCGACGTGCTGCTCACCGAACGGCTGCGGCACGAGGAGGTGGTCTGCCGGCTGCGGACCCTGTCCGACGTCATCCGCGAGTCCGCGGTGGACCGCGTCGACCTGCTGAAGATCGACGCGGAGAAGAGCGAACTCGAGGTCCTGGACGGCATCGACGACGCCCACTGGCCCCTCATCCGGCAGTTGACGATCGAGGCGCACGACGCGGGCGACCGGGTGGCCCGCGTCAAGGACCGGCTCACGGCTCACGGCTACTCCGTCGAGGTCGAGACGGCGCCCCTCCTCACGGGCACGGGACTGGTCACCGTGTACGCCCGCCGCCCGGGCGACGCGCCGGACGGTCCGGCCCGAGCCGCCGCCGAGCCCCGCCCCGGCCGGCAACTCCCCTCCGACCCGGACCTGTTCGCCGAGGAGGTCCGCCGCGCCGCGGCACGGCGTCTCCCGGAGCACATGATCCCGTCGACGTTCACGGTCCTCGACGCGTTTCCGCTGTCACCGAACGGCAAGCTCGACCACAGGGCGCTCCCGGACCCGCTCCCGCGCACCGTCGCCTCCGCCGCTCCGCGCACTGCGCAGGAGGAGCTTCTGTGCGCCCTGTTCGCGGAGGTGCTCGACCTCCCCGGGATCGGAATCCACGACAATTTCTTCCACGTGGGCGGTCATTCGCTGCTGGGCATCCGCTTGACCGAGCGCATCCGCTCGGTCTTCGGTTGCGACCTGGACATCCGCTCCCTCTTCGAGTCGCCCACCGTGGCCGGCGTGGCCCACCGTCTGATCAACCGGCCTTGAGTTCGGCGGATCGGAGGAGCCGGACGTACTACGGTGAGGGCTCGACGCCGTGTGCAGGTATCCGCAGCACCCGTCGGACGCGGACCTACCGGGGTATGGGTCCTCGCTGGACACCCCATTTCGGCTGCGGGACGCCGCCATGCGTGGGGCGGAGGTCCCTCCACCCGCGAAAACGCCAGTGCCATCCGGCAGTGCTGTGCAGCCTGTGGGACGTTCTCGCCCATGGCGTCGTCGACCACCACCCGCTCGTGGCCGGCACCTTCGCCGACGTGGCCGACCACGTGCGGGAGCGGTTCGAGGCGGGAGCCTGCGACGGCTTCCCGCTCGTCATCGACGACCATCGCCAGGGCGTCGGAACCATGGTCGACCAGGTCGTCCCATCCGCGGGCACGGTGCCTGTCCCCCCTCGACCGAGAAGGCTCCACCCCGCGCAACCATTTCGGAGCCCGCGACCAGTTCGGGCTCGACTCCCGCGTCATAGAAACGGCCCGGTATGCCCACCCCCAAGCCCTCCAGCACCATGACCCCGCAAGCGTTTCGCGACGCCATGTCCACTGTCGTCTCCCCTGTCGCCGTGGCCACCGCGATGGACGGTTCGCGCCCGCACGGCACCACGGTCAGCGCCTTCGTCTCGCTGTCCCTGACGCCCCCGATGGTGCTGGTGTCCCTGGCCAACGGCTCTCGACTCCTCGCGGTCATCCGCCGCACCGGTCGCTTGGGTCTCAACATCCTGGGCGCCCACCAGGCTGATCTCGCCATCGCCTTCGCCCGTTCCGGACCGGACAAGTTCGACGGCGTGACCTGGTTGCCGAGCCAGGATCGTCCCCGCCTGCCGGGATCGGCGGCATGGATCGCCGCCGAGGCCGGTGACTACGTCACCGCCGGGGACCACACGGTCCTGCTCGCCCATGTCCTCACGGCCGAACCGGGTGAGGGAGACCCGGTGAGTCCCAGCCCCCTCACCTACCACCAACGCTCCTTCGGCACCCATACACCGCTCGCCTACTGACGCTGCGGTGCCGGACCGCAGGGGGGCGGGTGTGGGTGCGGGAGGGTCAGTACTCCAGTTCGGGCCGCAGCGGTCCGCCGACGGCGTGGAGATGCCTCAGCACCTGGGCGTAGGAGTCGAGGAGCCCCGTCTCGTGGTAGGCGATGCCGTGCCGGGCGCAGAACGTGCGTACGAGCTGCTGGGCGTGGCGCAGGCTGGGCCGCGGCATGGACGGGAACAGGTGGTGCTCGATCTGGTAGTTCAGTCCGCCGAGCGCCAGGTCGGTGAGCCGGTGGCCGCGGATGTTGCGTGACGTCAGCACCTGGCGGCGCAGGAAGTCGACCTTGTCGTTCTTGGCGAACAGGGCCATGCCCTTGTGGTTGGGGGCGAACGAGCACCCCATGTACAGACCGAACAGCCCTTGGTGCACCAGGAGGAAGGCCACGGCCTGGAGGGGGGTCAGGAACCAGAACAGGGCGACGAGATAGCCGACGATGTGCGTCGTCAGCATGCCCGCCTCGGCCAGTCTGGCCGCCCGCCCGGTCCGCCTGCCGGTGCCGTCGAACGTCGCCCGTACACCGGCGACGTGCAGGGCGAGTCCCTCCAGCAGCAGCATGGGGAAGAAGAGCCATGCCTGGTGACGGCCGAGCCAGGCGTACGCTCCCCGGCGGACGCGGGCCTGGTCCTCGGTGAACGCGATCGCGCCGTCGGCGATGTCGGGGTCGCGGTCGACGTGGTTGGGGTGGGAGTGGTGCCGGGTGTGCTTGTTGATCCACCAGCCGTAGCTCAGACCGACCAGCAGGTCGGCGTGGACGCGGCCGAGGAGGTCGTTGACCCGCTTGGAGGCGGCGATCTGGTGGTGGCCGGCGTCGTGCCCGATGAAGGCGGTCTGGGTGAACATCACCGCGAGGAAGGCGGCGGTCACGAGCTGCCACCACGACTGCCCGAGCAGGGCGAAGGCGGTCCATCCCGCGGCCAGCAGGAGCGAGTTCGCCCCGATCTTGACGGAGTAGTAGACCGGGCGGCGCCTCAGCAGCCCGCTCTCCTTCACCTCGCGGGAGAGGGCGGCGAAGTCACTGCCGCGGCGGGTGGGCGGAGGTCCCGTCATTCGGGCGGGGTCCGCCGGGCCGTCGCCCCGGTCGATGGTCTGCGTGGTCACGTTCTACCTCTCGGGCTGCGTGGGCGTCGGCCGTGCGGGCAGGGCCCCAGGGGGGAAGCACCCCGGGCAGGTTCGCGCACGGGCCCGCCCCGGGAGGTGTCGGCCTCGGGGCAGGGATTCTGGGAATGGGCCTGCCCGGCAACGGCCTGCCTCGGAAACGTGCGGCTCAGAGCGCGCGGACCCGGTCGGCCTGCGGGCCGGCGCCGCCGCCCTCAGCAGGGGCGATGAAGCCGGAACCCTTCTCCGCGTCGAACCACTTCGCTGTGTCTCGAGCCATGTGCTGTCTCCTTCTAGATGACGAACCGGGCGGAGAGCACGGGGCCGCGCGCTTCCGGGTTGCCGGTCGCCGGCCGTCGAAGGAAACTCCGAACGAAGGCGCCCGCTGTCAGAACTCCGCGGGCGCTTCCACGTACGCAAACTTCAGCTACAACCACTCGTCACAACGTGCGGTGTGCCCGACAGGTTCCCGCTCCGGTGGAAAGGTGCCCGCGGCGCGGCCACGGCATCACCTCGACCGATCGCGCCCGACGGCCGCGAAGCCGGTCCGGCCCGTGGGAGCCGGCGGCCGCGCCGAGGCGCCGTGTCACCGCGTCGCCGTGTCGCCGTGTCGCCCCTCGTGACGTAGGCCACCCGTGTGCATTTCGCGTCGGGTGTTTGCCGTCGCGTCGGTGGGAAAGGTGCTCCGTGATCTCCGGGGCCACAATCCGGTGGACAGCACGTGAAGGCACAGGAAAAGGAGGGTTCGATGTCCTCGAAGCGACGTCGTAAGAAGAAGGCCCGTCGCAAGAACGGCGCGAACCACGGCAGCCGTCCGCAGAGCTGAGGACGGGGCGGCGCATCGGGTGGGTGGCGATCGCCACCCACCCGATGCGCGTTCGTGGGGCGGGACAGACCCGTGCGGCAGGGCGTGCTTCCCGTCTTACGGGAAACCTGAGGCGCCATGGCGAGACTCGGAGAACAACCCTCGGCGGACGCGCGGGGCGGCCCGGCGCTCAAGCGCGCGCTGACCACCCCGCTGCTGTACTTCTTCATCCTGGGCGACGTGCTCGGCGCCGGGGTCTACGTCCTGGTGGGGCAGGTGGCCGCCGACGCCGGGGGAGCGGTGTGGCTGCCGCTGGTCGTCGCGCTGCTGCTGGCGATGCTGACCGCCGCCTCCTACGCCGAGCTGGCCACGAAGTATCCGCGGGCGGGCGGAGCCTCCCACTACACCACCCGCGCCTTCGGACCGTTCGCCGGATTCGTCGCCGGTTTCTGCATGCTCGCCGCCGGCGTCGTCTCCGTGGCCGCGCTGGCCCGCGGCTTCGGGGGCGACTACCTCTCCGCCTTCGTGACGCTGCCGGTCGGGCTCGTCGCCGTGCTGTTCCTCGCCCTGCTCGCGCTGGTCAACGCGCGGGGCATCAAGGAGTCGACCCGCGCCAACGTCGTCGCCACCGTCGTCGAGGTCGGCGGCCTCCTCGTCATCGTCGTCCTCGGCGTCTGGCTGCTGCTGCGCGGCGACGGCGACGTGGCGCGGCTCGGGCAGCTCGGTACGCCGGAGAAGGGGGCCGCGGCGGCGGTGCTGAGCGGCTCCGTACTGGCGTACTACTCCTTCGTCGGCTTCGAGACGTCCGTGAACGTCGCCGAGGAGACCCGCGACCCCCGGCGTTCCTACCCGCGTGCCCTGTTCGGCGCCCTCGCCACCGCGGGCGTCGTGTACGTGCTGGTGGGGCTCGCCGCGTCCGTGGCGGTGCCGACGGCCCGACTGGCCGGGTCGAGCGGGCCGCTGCTGGAGGTCGTCGAGGCGGCCGGCGGCGTCCCGGCCCGGCTGTTCAGCGCCATCGCGCTCGTCGCCGTGGCGAACGGCGCGCTGCTCACCGGCATCATGTCCTCCCGCCTGGCCTACGGCATGGCCCGGGACGGGCTGCTGCCCGCCGCGCTGGCCAAGGTGCTGCCCGGCCGCCGTACGCCGTGGGCCGCGATCGCGGTCACGACCTTGCTGTCGATGCTCCTCGCGCTCACCGGCGACGTCGCCACCCTGGCGTCCACGCTGGTCCTGCTGCTGCTCGTGGTCTTCCTCATGGTCAACACGGCCGTACTCGTGCTGCGCCGCGACCGCGGCGAGGCCGACCACTTCCGGGCCCCGACCGTGCTCCCCGTGCTGGGCGCCCTGTCCTGCGTCGCGCTCGCCACGCAGATCGAGGCCGAGGTGTGGCTGCGCGGTCTGCTGGTCGTGGCCGTGGGGATGGTGCTGGCCGCGCTCGCCGCCGTGCGGCGGGGCCGGGGCGCGGACCCGGCCGGACGCGGGTAGCCGGTCGCGGGGCCGCTGTGCGCCGGGCGTCCGTCGTGGGGCCGCTGTGCGCCGACGTCCGTCGTGGGGCCGCTGTGTGCCGGGCGTCCGTCGTGGGGCCGCTGTGTGCCGGGCGTCCGTCGTGGGGCCGCTGTGTGCCGGGCGTCCGTCGCGGGGCCGCTGCGCCGGGCGTCCGTCGTGGGGCCGCCGGGCGTGGTGGCGCGTGGGGCCGTGGCCGAGCCGTGCGCGGGCCGACCACCGGTCGGGCCGGGCACGGGGCCTCCGTGCCAGAATGGGCGCCCCCGCAGCCCGCCGTTCCGTCCCAGAGGTACCCGTGACCAAGCCCGTTGCCCGTGAGCCGCAGCGACGCAACGCGCGGTCCAACCGGGCGCGCATCCTGGCCACGGCCCGCCGGGAGCTGGGGCGGAACCCGGACACCACGCTCGAGGAGCTGGCCCGGGCCGCCGGCGTCGTGCGGCGGACCCTCTTCGGCCACTTCCCCGGGCGCGCGGCGCTGCTGGAGGCCCTCGCGGAGGAGGCCTCCCAGGTGCTGCGGAGCGCGATGGCCGCCGGTGCGGACCGGGTGGGGCCCGCCGAGCCGGCCGAGCGCGCGCTCGCGCACTTCGTGCTGCTGATGTGGCCCGTGGGCGACCGCTACCGGATGCTCCTGGCGCTGGCCCGGCACGATCTGGGCGTGGAGCGCGTGGCCGAGATCCTGGCCCCGGCCCGGGCCGAGGTCACCGCCATCCTGGAGCGGGGGCAACGGGACGGTGTCTTCCCGGACCACCTGCCGCCGGCCGTACTGAGCGCCGGTCTGGAGGCGATGACGGTCGCCCTGCTGGAGCAGGTCAACACCGGCGCGCTGGAGGACGACGGCACCCGGGTCGCGGTCGCCCAGCTCATCGCCGCCGGTGTCCCGGAACGGCGGGCCCGGGCGGTGGTCGGGGACGTGGCACCGACGGTGAGCGCGGAGGCCGTCCCGGACGAGTGAGGCGCCGGGCCGGACGGATTCCCGCGCGCCGGGCGCCTCCGCGCCGGACCGGGTGAGCGCTCCCGCGCAGGCATTGTCCGGCACATCCCCTACCGTCCTCCATACCGCCCGCATCGCGCACCGTCCCCGTCGCGACGTCGCTCGCCACCCCCGCGGCGACCAGCGCCGCCACGGCCGCGCCCGCGCCGTCGCCGTCCGCAACGTCCGCGCCCGTCATCGCGCGCCGTACCACCTCCGCCGCCTGCCCGACGAGTCCCTCGATCAGTGACTCCCGGCCGGCGAAGTGGGCGTAGCGGGTGCGGCGCGCCACGCCGGCCGCCGCGGCGATCTCGGTGAGGCCGCGGTAGGGGTCGCGGTCGGGGTCGCGGCCCGGTTCGCGCTCGGCCGCCCGCAGGATGCGGGCGCGTGCGGTGGTCACGTCGACACCTCGATCGGAGGGACTTCGCAAGGGGCTTCGAGCGGAGCCGCGGAAGGGGCTTCGGAGGGAACTCCGCGTATTTGCACGCCCCCGTGCAACAAACTATTCTGCCACTAGTCTGCACATCGATGGGCAATTAACTTTCCCTCGCTTGCCCTAGTTCCCCAGGAGCCCCGATGCCCCTCCTAGCCGCCACACCCGTCGAGAAGATGACCGGGCCCTACACACGGCGCTGGTGGGCGCTCCTCGTGCTGTGCCTGAGCCTGCTGATCGTCGTCATGGCCAACACGTCCCTGATCGTGGCCGCGCCGGCCATGACCGCCGACCTGGGCCTGAGCAGCAGTGACCTGCAGTGGGTCATCGACGGCTACACCGTCCCGTACGCCGCGCTGATGCTGGTGCTCGGCTCGATCGGCGACAAGTACAGCCGCCGCGGGGCCCTGATCACCGGCCTGGTGATCTTCGCGGGCGGTTCGGTGATGGGCAGCCTGGTGGACGAGACGGCGCTGGTCATCGCGGCTCGGGCGATCATGGGTGTCGGTGCCGCCGTCGTCATGCCCGCCACGCTGTCGCTGCTGGTCGCGGTCTTCCCCAAGGGGGAGCGGGCCCGCGCCATCACGGCCTGGACCGCCACCTCCGGCCTCGCCATCGCGGTCGGTCCGCTGGTCGCGGGCTGGCTTCTGGAGGACCACGCCTGGGGCTCGACCTTCCTGGTCAACGTCCCCATCGCGGTCGCCGCCGTCGTCGGTGCGCTGCTCCTCGTCCCGCCGTCCAAGGCGGCCGGCGTGGGCCGGATCGACTACGTGGGCGGCCTGCTCTCCATCGTCTCCGTCGGCAGCCTGGTCTACGCGAGCATCGAGGGCCCGCACTTCGGCTGGGGCGCCGGCCCGGTCGCCGCGGCCGTCGTAGCGGGTGTCGGCCTGGTGGCCTTCGTGGCCTGGGAGCTGCGCCACCCGCACCCCATGCTGAACGTGCGCAGGTTCCTGCTGCGGCCCTTCAGCGGCTCGATGCTGGCGGTGCTGTTCTTCTTCTTCGGCACCTACGGCGCCATCTACTACGCCACGCAGTTCCTGCAGTTCGTGCTCGGCTACGGAGCCCTGGAGACCGGCGTACGGCTGCTGCCGCTGGCCGGGGCCGTGTTCGTCGGCGCCGCGGTGACCGGGAAGCTGACCCCGAAGCTGGGCGTGCGGGCCATGGTGGGCTCCGGCATGGTGATCGGCACCGTCGGTGTCTTCCTGCTGGTCCTCATCGAGAAGGACTCCACCTACGCCGACTTCCTGGCCCCGATGCTGCTGCTCGGCCTCGCGATCGGGCTGAGCGTGTCCCCGGCCACCGACACCATCATGGGCTCGTTCCCGGAGAGCGAGCTGGGCGTCGGAGGCGGCGCCAACGACACCGCGCTGGAACTCGGCGGCTCGCTGGGCATCGCCGTACTGGGTTCCCTGCTCGGCACCGCCTACCGGGACGAACTCGCCGGCCTGGTCGGAGACCGGCTCCCGGCCGCCGCCCTGGACACCGCCCAGGACTCCGTGGGCGGCGGGCTGGCCGTCGCCGAGCGGCTCGCGACGAACCCCGCCGCCGGACCGCGGCAGGCCGAGGCCCTCGCCGACGCCGTGAACCAGGCCTTCGCCCACGGCGTCGCCACGACCAGCCTGGTCGGCGGGATCATCATGGCCGCAGGTGCCCTGATCGTCATCGCCGTCCTCCCCGGCCGCCGCAGCACCCGGCAGGGGGCGGCGGAGAAGCCGGCCGAGGCCCGGGACGCGGAGTACAGCGACTCGGCCCGGTGAGCCCGAGCCGCCCTGCCCGGCACCCCGTCAGTCGGTCAGGGCGGCCAGCTCCTCCGCGGTCCGGGGGCCCGCCGCCGAGTCCGCCAGCAGACCCTGGGCGCGCAGCAGCCGGGCCGCCGCGACACCCCACGGCAGCCGCAGCCCGGCCTGCCGCAGCAGTTCGGTGCGGGCCAGGGTCGGGGCCGTCGGGCCGGTGTGCACACCGGCTGGGGTGAGCAGGGCGGCGTCGTCGGACCAGCGCAGGGCGAGGTCGACGTCGTGGGTGGCCATCACCACGGTGGTGCCGCCCGCGCGGAGCCGGTCGAGGGTGGCGAGCAGCCGTTCCTGGCCGTCCGGGTCCAGTCCGGCGGTCGGCTCGTCCAGGATCAGCACCCGGGGCCGCATCGCCACGGCCCCGGCGATCGCGGTCCGCTTGCGCTGCCCGTACGACAGCAGGTGGGTGGGCCGGTCGGCGAGCGCCGTGATGTCCAGGGCGGCGAGCGCCTCCCCGACCCGGGACCGGACCTCCGTGTGGGACAGGCCCAGGTTCAGCGGGCCGAAGGACACGTCCTGGGCCACCGACGCCGCGAACAACTGGTCGTCCGGGTCCTGCACCACCAACTGCACCGTGGTCCGCAACCGGGTCAGTCCCTTGCGGTCGTACGTCACCGGCTCCCCGCCGACCGACAACGTCCCCGTGCGCGGCCTGAGTCCGCCGCTGAGCAGCCGCATCAGCGTGGTCTTGCCGCTGCCGTTGCGGCCCAGCAGCGCGAGCGCGCGCCCCTCTCGCACCGTGAAGTCCAGGCCGGCGAGCACGTCCGGCCCCTCCTCGTACGCGAAGGACGCGCCCCGCAGCACGACCAGGGCCGTCCCTGCCTCCGCCGCCTTCGTCGACTCGGCTCCCGCCGCCGATCCCGCCGAATCCGTCTCCGTCGACTCGCTCACGACAACGGCCCTTCCAGTACGAGGGTGAGGGCGGCCAGCGCCGCCAGCAGCGCGACGCTCGCCGCCGTGAAGGGCACCGAGACGCGGGCCTCGGGCACCAGGACGCGCAGGGTGCCGTCGTAGCCGCGCCCCGCCAGTCCGGTCTGGAGCCGCGCCGCCCGGTCGAAGGCCCGTACGAACGCCGTCGCGCCCAGGCCGCCGAGCGAACGCCAGGCGGCGGCCCGGGTGGTGTGCCCCAGCCGCGAGGCCTGCGCCTCCCTGACCCGGCGCACGGAGTCCAGCAGCAGGAAGCTCATGCGGTACGTCACCAGCGCCACGTCGACGACCGGCGCGGGCACCCCGGCCCGCACCAGGCGGGGCAGCAGGTCGGACATCGGCGTGGTGAACGCGAACAGCAGCACCCCGAGGGAGGCCGCCGAGGTACGCAGCAGCAGTTCACCGGCGCGCACCGGGCCGCCGTCCGCCGCCGTCAGGAACCCGCCCGGGCCACCGACCCGCACCAGCAGCGGCAGCGCGCCGGTCACGCAGAAGCCCAGCGGCACGCGGTACGCCCGCCACAGCCGGCGCCCGGGCACCCGCGCCGGGCCGAGGAGCACGGCGAGCGCCGTCACCAGGACCAGCGCCGCCCCGGGCCAGGGCGGCAGCGAGATCGCGAGCACGGTCAGGCCCAGTGCGAGCACGGCCTTGTCCACGGGATGGCGGCGGCGCCAGTGACTGCTGTGCGCCGCCGCGTCGATCGGCAGCACTCAGTCGCCCGTGGGGGCGTCGCCCGCGGGGGACGTCCCCGCGGCCAAGCTGCCCGCGGGGGCGTCCCGCAGCGCCGCCGCGGCCCGCTCCTCGCCCTGGCGACGGCCCCGGCGCAGCCCGAAGTAGTAGGCCAGCACTCCCGCGCCGATCGCGGCCTGCACGGCGAACAGCGCCGACTCGATCTCCCCGGACGGCGGCTCGTACAGGGGTGAGAACCACGGCTCGTAGTCCGGCTCGATCTCCGTGATCGCCGTCTCCGCCTCGGCGTCGGCGCCGGCGAACGGCTCCTCCTTGTGGTCGCCGAGCCCCAGTACCAGGGGCAGCACCGCGAGCACGGCCACCGCGAGCAGCAGCAGGGCGTTGATCTTCGCGTTGCGGCTCATCGGGCCACCGCCTCCGGCTCACCGGACGTGGTCTTGCCGGACTTGGCCGACAGGACGCCCAGCCGGGCGAGTTCACCCTTGCTGGACTGCACCAGCAGCCGCATCACGACCACCGTGAGCAGCCCCTCGCTCACCGCGAGCGGGATCTGCGTGACGGCGAAGATGGACCCGAACTTGCCGAGCGCGCCCAGGAACCCGCTGCCCGGGTCCGGGAACGCCAGCGCCAACTGCACGCTGGTGACGCAGTAGGTGGACAGGTCGGCGACGAACGCCCCGCAGAACACCGTGACCATCAGCGGCACGTCGTACCGGCGCAGCAGCCGGTAGACGCCGTACCCGGCCCAGGGGCCGACGACCGCCATCGAGAAGACGTTGGCGCCGAGCGTGGTCAGCCCGCCGTGCGCCAGCAGCAGCGCCTGGAAGAGCAGGGTGATGGTGCCCAGCACCGCCATGACCGGCGGACGGAAGAGGATGGCGCCCAGGCCGGTTCCGGTCGGGTGCGAACAACTCCCGGTGACGGACGGCAGTTTCAGCGCCGACAGGACGAACGTGAAGGCCCCGGAGGCGCCGAGGAGCAAGGTGCTCTCCGGATGCTCCCTGACCTCACGGGTGAGTGAACGTACTCCGTGTACGACGAACGGCGCGGACGCGACACCCCAGGCGATCGCGTGCGCCGGTGGCAGAAAGCCCTCGGCTATGTGCATGGCTCAGCAGACCCTCTCCAGCACCTCGTGGATGGACGACGCGCCTTGGCCGGTCTCCTGGCTTACGGGTACCACCGCCCGTGCTCCGCCTTCCCGGGTCACGAGGACCCAGTGGCTGCCCGTGAGGGCCGGAGCCGGACTTCCCGATTCACAGTGGCGAGGGCCGCACCGGCATCACACCGGATTTCCCGTTCACCAAGGCGTGGCGACAGTAGTGCTCCCTCAAGGGTGGTGACAAGCGGGCCTCCGGGCCGGCCGGCGCCCGGAGGCCCAGTCGGGAGGGTGACGCGGCGGCACCTGCGGGTCCACGCCCCGTCAGCCGGACCGGTCCCGCTCCGTCCGCCGGACCACCACGTCGCGCATCCGCTGGGCCAGCGCGGTGGCGGCGGCGGTGAGGAACACGAAGCTGTAGGTGATCTGCAGCACCGTCACGACCCGCGCGGCCTGGCCCCGCGGCGTGATGTCCCCGTAGCCGACGGTGGCGAGCGTGACCACGGTGAAGTACAGCGCGTCGACGCGGGTGCGCAGGCCGGTGAACTCGTCCGGCTGCTTGGCGAGGGCGTAGTACGCGGCCGAGAAGACGTGCACGGACAGGACGATCAGCAGGGTGATGACCACACCGGGCCGGGTGTCCGGGCGCTCGAGGAGGACGTGGCGGATCTGCCGGAGCAGCAGCGCCGCCACGGCGGTCAGCAGCAGGGCGAACAGCAGCCAGCTCAGCACGGGCCGCCGCGGGCCCAGAAGGTCGAGGGGAAGCAGGAAGTAGGCCACGACCACGACGGCCGCGATACCGGCCCGCACCAGCCAGGGCAGGGCCGCACGCCAGGCGGCGGCACGCGGTCGGGTGCGGCCTGTGCGGCCTGTGCGGTCCGTACGCCCCGCTGCGGCCCGGCGCTTTGTCACCGTGCCGTCTCCGTGGCCGGGCCCGATGCCGATCCCGGGCCCGGTTTCCGGTCCGGTCCGGTCCGGTGCACCAGTTGGGCGACGACGAAGGCGACGACCGACGCGGTGACGATCAGCGGCATCTGGTCGTACGCGTCCCCGCCGACCAGCAGCACCGCCAGCACGGAGCTGGCCAGCGGCAACCCGGTCACCGCGGCCGACGCGGCGGAGATCCCGAGGGCGAGGGCCGGGGTCGCGCCGAAGCCGGGGAGGCCGGAGCAGGCCATGGCCGTCGCCGTGCCCAGCAGTACGGCCGGGAAGATCGGGCCGCCGCGCAGGCTGCCCAGCGCGATGCCCCAGGCCAGTCCCTTGCAGACGACGAGCGCGACCAGCGCGCCCACGGACCAGGCGTGCGGGTCCGCGGCGAGCCGAGCGAGGGTGGCCTGTCCGGACAGCGCCGCCTCCGCCGGGGAACGCCCGGTGATCAGAGCGTACGCGGCGATGCAGACGCCGACCGCCGTGGCGCAGGCCACGGTGCGGACGGCGGTGCGGTGCCGTGTCCAGGAGACGGTGCGGTGGCCCAGCTCGCGGGCCAGCGTGACCAGTACGGCGATCAGTGCCGCCGTGGGCACGCCCCACAGGAAGTCGCCCGCGTCCGGGTTGGCGCCCGGCGGCACGTCGTGCAGGGCCAGCCCGCCGATCTTCAGGCCGGTCCACTGACCGAAGCCGGTGAAGACCACGGCGCCCGCCGCGCTGGCCAGCAGACAGGGCAACAGCAGGACGACCAACTGCGCACCGCCGAGGCCCGCCCCCTCGATGAGCAGCACCGCCGCCGCCACCGGTCCGCCGAGGATGGTGGAGATCGCCGCGGTGGAGCCGGCCGTCGCCAGGATCGCGCTCGCCCTCGGGTCTCCGGCCGCCCCCGCCCGCCGCACCGCCAGCAGGGCGAGCCCGCTGCCGACGGCCATCAGCGGGGCCTCAGGGCCCAGCACCACACCGAGCGGCAGCGTGGCGAGTGCCGCCAGGACGGCGCCGGGCAGCGCGCGCGGGCCGACGGGCGCGCCGCCCAGCCCGTTCACCGGCAGATGGCCGCCGCCACCCGGCAACCGGGTCACGATCGGCGCCAGGACCAGCCCGGCCAGCACCAGCGCGGGCAGCGGCCACCACCAGGGCGGGGCGTCGTACCCGGCCGCCTCCGGCAGCGACGTCCACACCCAGTGCTGGAACTCGTGCTGGAGACCGACGAAGAAGAAGCAGGCCAGCGCGATGGGCACGCCCAGCAGCACGCACAGCAGCAACAACCGCAGATAGCCGGGGCCGAGCAGGGTGCGCCGCAGGGACTGCTCGGCCCGGGCCGGCACCGCGTTCGCCGGCTCGGGCCGAGAGGTCACGGGCCCTCCTCCGTCCGCCTACGTCTACGTCGCGCGCGTTCGCATGTGCGCTTCAGTAAACGCGAGGCGGGGGAGGGTCGCACGCGCACGATGCCGTGCCCGGTGACCGGGCGGCGGGACGCGCTCGCACCCGGTTCACCCGTCCGGCGGGCCCGCATGGCCGCGCGGGTCGGGTGCCCGCAGGCTCGGAGTGTCCTGTCGGCGCCCCCGGGGTGCCGGTGGGCGCAGGCCCGTACGGGGACACGCAGAAAGGACTCCGCTCATGAGCCAGCACGCCGCACCCTCTCCCGGCAGGCCGACCCACGGCGCCGACGGCCCGTGGCCCCCGCGATCGGCGGACCGCACCAGCGACTGGGTGACCGGGGGTGTCGTCTTCGCGGGCGTACTGATGCTGCTGAACGGCGCCCTCGCCGTCCTGCAGGGCATCGCGGCCATCGCCGAGGACGACGTGTACGCCCGCGTCGGCAGCTACGTCTACGAACTCAACCTCACCGGCTGGGGCATCATCCACGTCATCCTGGGCGCCCTCGTTCTCGCCACCGGTTACGGCCTGCTCAAGGACATGTCCTGGGCGCGTTTCGCGGGCATCGTCCTGGCCTCGCTGAGCCTCGTCGCCCAGTTCCTCTTCCTGCCGTACGCGCCCGTCTGGTCCGTGATCATGATGGCGATCGACGTGTTCGTGATCTGGGCCCTGGCCAGCCGCCAGGACCAGGCCGGCCGACGGGCCTGAACTACCGCGAGCGCGCCGACGCCTCGCCGAGCACCGGGCGGGGCGTCGGCGCGCCGGCGGCCGGGGCCCGCGACGTCGCGCCCCGCGAGCCCCGCGCGTCGCACCGGCGCCGTCGCCGCGCCGGCGGCGGCCGGCCCCGCGCCCGGCGGGGTTCAGGGGCCTGGGCCGGGGCGCGGGGCCCGGGCCGGGTGTCCGGGGCCTGTGGCGTCTCGTGACGCGTGGTGTCCGGTGGCGGGTGTCCGCCTCAGCGGCGTCGCAGAGCTCGCGTCAGTGCCGTCGCCGCGCCGGCGGCGGCCAGCCCCGTGCCCGCGAGGGCCAGGGACTTGGCCCGGCGGCCCGGGGACACCGGCCGGGCGCCGGGCGCGGTGCCGTACGCGCTGCCCGGCACGTCCGGGTCGCCCGAGGCGTCGGGGAGCGCCGAGGCCAGCAGCTCCGCCAGGTGCACGCCCTCGTGGCCGCCGCTGTCGAACTCGTGGATCTGGGTGCGGCAGCTGAACCCGTCGGCGAGCACGACGGTCGCCTCGTCCTCCTCCCGCAGCCTCGGCAGCAGCACCCGCTCCGCGCACGCCTCGCTGACGTCCAGGTGGCCGCGCTCGAAGCCGAAGTTGCCGGCCAGCCCGCAGCAGCCGGAGTCCAGCCGCTCGGCGTCCACCCCGGCCCGCCCCAGCAGTTCGCGGTCGGCGTCCCAGCCCATGATCGCGTGCTGGTGGCAGTGCACCTGGGCCAGCGCCCGCGCGGACCGCTCGGGCACCCGCGGCGGCTCGTAGCCGGGGGAGTGCTCGGTGAGCAGCTCCGACAGCGTCACCGTCTGGTCGCGCAGCCTCAGCACGTCCTGGTCGCCGGGGAACATCTCCGCCGCGTCCGCCCGGAACACGGCCGTGCAGCTCGGCTCCAGCGCCACCACCAGGCCGCCCGCCCGCACGTGCTCGGCCAGCCCTCGCACGGTCCGGGTCAGGATCTTCCGCGCCGTCCCGAGCTGCCCGGTGGAGATCCAGGTCAGTCCGCAGCACAGCGGCTCGGCCGGCAGCTCCACCCGCCAGCCGGCGTGTTCCAGCACCCGGACCGCCGCCCGCCCGATGTGCGGATGGAAATGGTTCGTGAAGGTGTCCGGCCACAGCAGCACCGTTCCGCGCCGCCCGTCGCCGTCCGGCTCGTGGTGAGCGAACCACTGCTCGAAGGTCTGCTCCGCGAACAGCGGCACCTCACGGTCCGCCACCCCCGCGACGGCCACCGCGGCCTTCGACAGCAGCGGAGCGTGCGTGAGCGCGTTGACGACCGGCGCGAGGCGGGTGCGGCCCACGACCCGCGCGAGCGCGGGCAGCCAGCCCATCGACCAGTCGGAGCGAGGCCTGCGCCACGGCCGTCCCTCGTAGTGGTGGGACAGGAACTCCGCCTTGTACGTGGCCATGTCCACGTCCGCCGGACAGTCCTTCTTGCACCCCTTGCAGGCCAGACACAGATCGAGGGCGTCCCGGACCGCCTCCGAGCGCCAGCCGTCCTGGATCGCGCTGTCGCCGTGCCCGTCGAGCATCTCGAACAGCAGCCGGGCCCGGCCCCGGGTGGAGTGCTCCTCCTCCCGCGTCACCTGGTACGACGGGCACATCACCGTGCCGTCGCTGGTGTGCTGCCGGCACTTTCCGACCCCGACGCACCGGTTGGCCGCCTGGGAGAACGACCCACCGTCGTGCGGGAAGCGGAAGCGCAGGTCGCGGGGCTCGTACGGGGCCCAGTCACCGCCCAGGCGCAGGTTCTCGTCCAGCCCGTACGGCGCGACGACCTTCCCCGGGTTCATCCGGTCGAGCGGGTCGAAGACCGCCTTCAGCCGTCCGAACGCCTCGACGAGACCGTCCCCGAACATCCGCGACAGCAGCTCACCCCGGCTCTGTCCGTCCCCGTGCTCGCCGGAGAGCGATCCGCCGAACTCGACGACGAGGTCGGCCGCCCGCTCCATGAACCTCCGGTACGTCGCCACCCCGTCCGCGGTGTACAGGCCGAAGGGGATCCGGGTGTGCACGCAGCCCTGCCCGAAGTGGCCGTACAGGCTCGGCCCGGTGTCGCTCAGGTAGCCGAACTCCTCGAACAGCGCGCGCAGCCGCCGCAGGTAGTGGCCCAGTTTCTCCGGGGCGACCGCCGAGTCCTCCCAGCCCTCGAAGGTGTCGGGCTTGCCCGGGATGTGCGCGGTGGCGCCGAGCCCGGCCTCGCGCACCTGCCACAGGTCCTGTTCGTGCGCCGGGTCGTCCATGAAGGCGCAGTCGGCGTCGTGCTCGGAGCGGTGCACCGCGTCGAGCATCCGGTGGGCCCGCGCGCCCGCCTCCTCGACGGTGTCGCCGCCGAACTGCACCATCAGGTAGGCGTTCCCGTCGGGCAGCTCGGCCAGCGCCTTCTCGTTGAGGTGCTTGATCCGCTCGTCGCGGACCAGCCGGGCGTCGACGCCCTCCAGCGCGATCGGGTCGTGCGGCAGGACGTCGGGCACCGCGTCGGCGGCCTTGTCGATGGTGTCGAACCCCAGTACCACCAGGGTGCGTTCCCTCACCACCGGCACCAGCTCCAGCTCCGCCCGCAGGACGGTGACCAGCGTCGACTCGCTGCCCACCAGCAGCCCGGCGACGTCGAAGCCGTACTCCGGCAGCAGCGAGTCCAGGTTGTAGCCGGAGACCCGGCGCGGGATGTCCGGGAACCGGCGGCGGATCTCGTCCGCGTAGGTGTCGCGCAGGGTACGCAGCCGCCGGTAGACGGTCGCCCGCAGATCGCCCTGGCGCTCGATCTCGGCGTACTCCTCGTCGCCGGTCTCCCCGCACCAGAAACGGGTGCCGTCGTAGAGCAGAACCTCCAGGCGGGCGACGTTGTCGACGACCTTGCCGTGCGCCTGTGCGGTGGCGCCGCAGGAGTTGTTGCCGATCATGCCGCCGATCGTGCAGTTGGCGTGGGTGGCGGGCTCGGGCCCGTAGCGCAGGCCGTACGGCGCGAGCTGCCGGTTGAGGTCGTCCAGCACGATCCCGGGCTGCACGACACACGTGCGGGCGTCGGTGTCCACCGACTCCACCCGCGTGCAGTACTTCGACCAGTCGAGCACCACACCCGCGTTGGTGCACTGCCCGGCCAGGCTCGTCCCACCGCCCCGCGACAGGACCGGCGCACCGAACTCCCGCGCGACGGCCACCGCCTCGGCGCCGGCCTCGGGGGTACGCGGGACGACCACGCCGATGGGCGTCTGCCGGAAGTTCGAGGCGTCCGTGGAGTACGCCGCCCGGCTCCCGGCGTCGAAGCGGACCTCACCGTCGACCCGCTCGCGCAGAGCGGCTCGGAGCGATGCGGTGTCCACCGGCGGCGGTGCCCCGTCGCGGGTGACGGGGCCGGGCAGATCCAGGGCACCCATGGGCTCTCCTTCGGATGTCGGCACGACTGCGGCGCCCGCGTGCGGAGCGGCCGTCGCTGAGTACCCCGGTGGCCGCGGAGCCAATCAGCCGCGGGGCCGATCACCGGACACGGAGCGTCGCCAACCGTGTCGCTGTTGGGCCGAACGGGTGACTTGGCGTAAGAATTGGCTGGTGCAGGCAATGAAGGCGAGTGAGATCGGGGGGAGCCGGTGAACAGCCACGACGTCACCGATGAACAGTGGGAAGGGCTCGCCCAGGTCGTTCCGTTGCGCGGGCGCGACGCATGGCCGTCCGCGGTCGGCCACCGGGCGATGCCGGAGGCGGAGACGGAGACCCGCCGCCGTTTCGTCGTGCTGCGGGTCAACGTGTTCGCGGACGCCCGGGAGGTCGCCGAGATCCTCATGGCGGGCATCCCGGTCCTGCTGGACCTGACCAATGCCGAGACCGAGGTCGCCAAGCGGGTCCTGGACTTCAGTACGGGCGTCGTCTTCGGCCTGGCCAGCGGCATGCACCGCGTCGACCGCAACGTCTTCCTGCTGACACCGGCCGGTACCGAGGTGAACGGGCTGATGGAGAGCGCGGCGGAGGTACCCGGCGTGTGAGGGAACCGGCGGGGCGGAGTGCGGCGCCGTTCGGCGGGGCGGAGCGCGGTGCCGCTGGCGGGGAGGGCGCCCGGACCTCCCAGGTGTGACGGGCGCCCCGGCCCTGACGGCCCCGTCCCCCGATCGTGGGAACGTCCTGCGGGCGGAACGGTTCACCATGACGGCGGGCTTCTACGGTCCGCGTATGGCCGTGTCAACTGCGTCAACGGTGTCCGCCGCTCCCGCCCCGCCCCATCCGGACCGGCCCCGCATCACGGAGCTGCGGCTGTCCGCCTTCGCCGGGCACCGGCGCGCCGTGCTGCGGCTCGGGCCGCTCACGGTGCTCGCCGGGCCCAGCGGCAGCGGCAAGACCAGCGCGCTGAGGGCGTACGACGCACTGGCCCGGCTCGGGGGCGGCGCCCAACTCGGCGCGGTGTTCCCCGACCCGGTCGCCTGCGTGCCCGAGCGGGCCCGGCCCGACGCCCAGCACCGCCGGGGCTTCCGCATCGGCTGCACGGCCGACGGCGCCGCGGGCCCGGTGCACCTGGACGTCGCCGTGCAGGCCGAGCCCGAGTTGCGCATCGTGGGGGAGCGGTTGACGGCGGACGGCGTCGTACTGCTGCAGACGGCCCTGCGCGACCCCGGCCGGCGTGCCGTGCAGGCGGCCTGGCACACCGCCGGGGCGGCGCCCGTGACCCGGGCCCCGCTGCCGGACGACCGGCTCGGCACGCCGCTGCTGCCGCTGCGGGTGGCCGGCAAGACGGACGGGCAGCGCAGGGTGCTGGCCGCGGCCGAGCAGATGGTCGTCGCCCTGCGCTCCGTCTTCGCCTGCGACCCGCGGCCCGGCCGGATGCGGGAGCCCGTGCCCACCGGCTCCGGGCGCCTGCTCGGCGGCTGCGACAACCTCGCCGACGTGCTGTGGCGCACCCGCGCCGAGTGCGGGCGGCGGCACGCGCAGTTCGTCGCGGCGGTACGCGCCGGATGCGCGGGCCCCGTCGCGGACGTCCTGGCCGAGCCCGTCGCCGGCGGTGTGGTGCGCGCGCTGCTGGACCGGGGCGACGGCACCCGCACCGGCCTCGCGCGCCTCGGCTACGGCGAGCTGCGCTACCTCGCCCTCGCCCTGGTGCTGTTCACCGGCCCCGGTGTGCTCGAGGTCGACCCGGCCGGCGAGGTGCCCGCGGCCTTGCAGACCCTCACGGTCCTCACCGACGGCTTCGACCGGGGCCTGGACGCGCGGCAGCGGACCGAACTGCTCCGACTGGCGGCCCGGATGTGCGACCGGGGGCACATCCGCCTCGTCGCGGCGGCCTCGGACGCCACGTGGGCGGCCGGTACGGACGGCGTCACGGTGGTAGACCTGGGCCCGTGACCGATCATCCCCAGGACCTCGCGGCGTTGCAGCGCAGGCTGGCCGAGTTCGCGGCCGCGCGGCACTGGCAGCCGTACCACACGCCCAAGAACCTCGCCGCCGCGCTCAGCGTGGAGGCGTCCGAACTCGTCGAGATCTTCCAGTGGCTGACACCCGAGCAGTCGGCCCGGGTCATGACCGACCCGGACACCGCGCACCGGGTCCGGGACGAGGTCGCCGACGTGCTGGCGTATCTGCTCCAGTTCTGCGAGGTGCTCGGCGTCGACCCGCTGGCCGCGCTGGAGGCGAAGATCGAGCGGAACGAACTCCGGTTCCCGGTACGGGAGGACCGGGAGGACCGGGACGACCGGGAGGGCTGACGGCGAGGCCGAGCGGGGCCCGAGTGGTGGGGAGTCAGGCACTCCGTTATCACTCTCCGCAGTCAACAACCGGCCAGAAATCAATTTGTTGTCCGAAGATTTCCCCCTTCCTCTGGCTTTTCGTCCCACACGCCTTCACTCTGGGTAGTGAACAACGGAGTTCGGGCGGACGCGTCATGAGCGCGTCGGAAACAGACGGGGGCAGCGCATGGACGCTGTGCGGCTCATCGTGACGAGTGGCCGTGCCCTGGAAGCCGGCGGCGAGGTGCCGGACATCCTGACGGAGGTGTGGCAGGTGCAGGCCCTGGCGCAGGCGATCGGCAGTCGGCTGGCGGTCTCCGGACCACCCGAACTGCGCGGCGAGGCACTGGGGCTGACCGAGCTCGCGGGCCGCGGCTGCGGAGTGCTGCGTACTCCGGAGCTGGCCCCGGGTGAGCTGCGCGCCGCCCAGCTCACCGAACTGGGCGACGCGCGCCAGGCCCTGATGCGCCTCGGCACCCTGCTGGGCGAGACCGGCATCGCCCTGGTCGGCATCGCCTGCGCCGCGGACGACGAGGCAACGTACTGGCAGTGCATGGAGGCCATCGACGCGGCGGACGAGTCGCGGGACCGGGTCATGGAGATGCTGCGCAAGCTGGCGGACCGCGACGCGGAGTTACCGGAGCGGGAGGCCGGCTAGCCGGAAGCCCCGAGCCACCGGCACACCCCGCTCCCGCACGCCTCAACCGGCCCGCTCCTCCATGCCTACCGGCCGCACCCGGCACGCCTCAGCCGACGCGCTCCTGCTGGCCTATCGGCCGCACCCGGCATGCCTCACAGCCGGCGCGCCCCCGCGAGACGTGTCGGCCGCACCCGGTACGCCCCGGCCGGCGCGCTCCTCCTGGTCCGTCGGTTGCGCCCCCGCATGCCTCACGGCAGGCGCGCCCCCGCGAGACGTGTCGTACGCCCCGGCCGGCGCGCTGCTCCCGGCCCGTCGGCTGTGCCCCCGGCACAACTCGGCCCGTGCGCCCCGCCAGGCCGTCGGCCGCTCCCTCCGCACGTTGACGCGAATTCACCCACCGGGGGACCGGGAATGCGCCGGGCCGACGGGCACCTGTCCGGCAGACCCTCGCCGAGCAGGCAGGATGGAGACATGGATCTCCGTATCTTCACCGAGCCCCAGCAGGGGGCCACCTACGACACCTTGCTCACCGTGGCCAAGGCCACCGAGGACCTGGGCTTCGACGCCTTCTTCCGCAGCGACCACTACCTCCGCATGGGCTCCGTGGACGGCCTTCCCGGTCCCACCGACGCCTGGATCACCCTGGCCGGCCTCGCTCGCGAGACCAAGCGCATCCGGCTCGGCACCCTCATGACCGCCGGCACCTTCCGGCTGCCCGGCGTCCTCGCCATCCAGGTCGCGCAGGTCGACCAGATGTCGGGCGGCCGGGTCGAACTGGGCCTGGGCGCCGGCTGGTTCGAGGAGGAGCACAAGGCGTACGGCATCCCCTTCCCGAAGGAGAAGCTCGCCCGCCTGGAAGAGCAGTTGGCGATCGTCACCGGTCTGTGGGCCACCGAGACCGGCAAGACCTTCGACTTCCACGGCACGTTCTACGACATCACCGAGTCGCCCGCGCTGCCCAAGCCCGCGCAGGCCAAGGTGCCCGTGCTCATCGGCGGCCACGGCGCCACCCGCACGCCGCGGCTGGCCGGTCAGTACGCCGACGAGTTCAACATGCCGTTCGCCTCGATCGAGGACACCGAGCGCCAGTTCGGCCGGGTGCGGGCCGCCGCCGAGGCGGCCGGCCGCGCGGCGGACGCCCTCACCTACTCCAACGCCCTCGTCGCCTGCGTCGGCAAGGACGACGCCGAGGTCGCCCGACGCGCCGCCGTCATCGGCCGCGAGGTCGAGGAGCTGAAGGCCAACGGCCTCGCGGGCTCCCCGGCCGAGGTCGTCGAGAAGATCGGCCGCTACGCCGAGGCCGGCGCCCAGCGGATCTACCTCCAGATCCTCGACCTCGACGACCTGGACCACCTGGAGCTGATCTCCTCCCAGGTCCAGTCCCAGCTCACGTGAGGCCGTCCTTCCAATAACCGAAGGCGCCGGTCACCCGCCCCGTGCGATGGTATGACCGTCGTCACGCCGGAGCCCCCGGGAACAACACCCTGGGGGCTCCCGTGCGTACGGCGACCCGCAACCATCCGCCGGCCGGAGAGGCCCTCCGCATGTTCCTGACCATCACCACCACCGGTACTCCCGAGCGCCCCGCGACCGACCTCGGTTTCCTGCTGCACAAGCATCCCGACAAGGCGCAGGCGTTCTCCACCTCCTTCGGCACGGCCCACGTGCTCTATCCGGAGGCGGAGGAGCAGCGCTGCACGGCCGCGCTGCTGCTGGAGGTCGACGCGGTGGCGCTGGTGCGGCGCGGCAAGGGCAAGGGCCGCGGCGGCGCCCCCGACGCGGCACTCGCGCAGTACGTCAACGACCGCCCCTAGCGAGCTCGTTCGTACCCTGCTTCTAACGCACGGTCGTAGGTGACGTGTTGAAACAACGGTGCTTCACCCTGGCCGAGTCGGGTCAACGGGCCGGCCAACGTCGGCGGCGGGTGGCCAACCGCAGCGTCGATGTTCCGCCGCCTCCTCGGCCTGTCGCTCTCCGGACCTCTCTCCGTGAGCGCGAGTCGAATTCCCTGGATGCCGAGCAGCGACCTCAGGAACGCTTGGTTCGAGTCTCGGTACGCCTGCACCAGCTCAGGCGTCGCGTAGAGCGTCAATTCGGTGACGACCAGGCGGGACTGCTCATCCTGATGACCGGGGTCGAGATCGCGCGCTGGGTGAGGCTGGCCGAGATCAAGGTGCCTACTGTGCCGATGACCGACCCCAGTAACCCGGCACCGGTACCGATCAGGGCGAGAGTTACCGGTGTGATCGTCACAGCATGAGCGTAGGCACGGGAGTGACGCCAGGAGGGTGAATCGGGCGAAGCCCCGGAGAGCCGACCTCCGGGGCTACCGTGCGTTCAGAGCACGCCGAGCGCCGACAACACCACCACGGCCAGCGTCAGCGAACCCGCGAACACGCCGCCGCCAAAGATCACCGCCTTGCGCTTGGGTGTTCCCGGGTCGTGGTTGAGGAGAGCTGCCAGCCCACCGACGATGACGGATACCAAGGCGCAGATGACGACGATCAGCACCTTGACACCGAGAGAGAGATTCAACGGTCCGAGTACCTTTCCGGTGGTTCGGACCGTGGCACGCAGCGCTCAGCCCGACCACCACGTGAAACAACGTGAGGTCATGCTGAGGCCGTGCCGACGTTCAGGCTCTCGGTGCCTTGCCAAGGCTCGTGTGGCCGTGCTGCTCCATCCAAGATCCCCCGTGCGATCTGTGATAACGCTCGCGGGCCGCACTGAACCGTGACAGAGAAGCAGCAGCGGCACTACCCGGACACGTCGGAATCCAGGCCGCGAGGTTATAGAAATCACCGCAACTCTACACCGAGTCATCGTAGTTAGCGGTTGAACAGCCATAGGCCAGAGGCGGCATCCCCCTGGGCCTCGTGCTGGCCGGGGCTTCCTCGACGACGCGACGTCTCGGAGGCGATCCTCGACCGGCTGCGCACCGCGATCGGCGAGGCCGGCCTGTGGGACGAACTGGCCACCGACTGGCTGCTGCTGGACGCCGAGCTGATGCCCTGGTCCCTGAAGGCGTCCGGACTGCTGCGTTCCCAGTACGCCGCGGTGGGCGCCGCCTCCGGGGCCGTGTTCCCGGGCGCGCTGGCCGCCCTGGAGGGCGCCGGGGCGCGCGGCGTCGACGTCACCGGCCTGCTCGAGCACCAGCGCGCCAGGTCCGCCGCCGCCTTTACGGACGCCACCGCCGGTACTGCTGGAGCACCGACGGCTTGGACGGCGTCCGCCCACGAGGCGGTGTTCGGCGTCCTCGCACTGGAGCCGGAGCCCGTGGACCCCCGTCTCTGACACACGTTTCCGGCCGAGTCGTCCCAGCAGGGGGACGCGGCCGGACTCCGTGTCCCCACACCCCACATGTCCCTGGTTAACCGTCAGTTCCCGTGCTAACTTCGCAGGCCGGTCAGGCAGACGTACCGACTCATGGGGGACAGTCGGTGGAGACAGGCGCGGGATCCGGCGGAGCCGAGGGCGAGGCCGGGCATGCGCGAGGACTGGCCCTGCTGCTGGAGCTGACCGAGGCCCTGTGCGGACTCGGCTGCACGGAGGACCCCCAGGGGCGGGGTCAGTTCGCCGCGGTGCTCGGGGACCAGTTGGGCCGCCCCGTCGACCTGCGCGGTGTCAAACAGCGCGAGGACGTGGTCACCCTGGTCCGCACCGCCCTGAACGTGGCGGGCGGGGAGCACGTACTCGTCGCAGTGGTGCGCATCCTCGAAGGCCCCCTGGCCGGCGACGAACTGGACCGGCTGATCGCCCCCGATCCGCCCGCCGCGCCCGGGGCGCCGCCGGGCCCGCTCGGCAGCGACGACGAGACCGGCGCGCGCGCCGTCCTCGCCCGGGGCGAGCTCCCGGCCGGCCGGCTGCGCGACGACCTCGCCGAGGAACTCAACGGCCTCGACCTGCCCACCGGGCTCTTACCCGACCAGCTCTTCCTCCACGTCCTCGCGTGGAACGCCCAGCCGGACGGCCTGCCGCCCGCCGTCCTCCTCCTGGACCGGGCGGCCCTGCTCGCCGCCACGTCCGGTCACCGCGCTGCTCTGACGGACTGGGTCGACGACTGGGCGAAGCGGGCCGGCCTCCCCCAGGAGCTGCGGCGGCGCCGGGAGGCCCGCACCCGGGTCGCGAGGGACCCCGACATCCCCCGCGTCCTGATCGTCGCGGTGGAGCCCGCCCGGGACGGCTCCGACGACGTCGTCGTACGCCCCTGGCTCAACACCGTGCCGGGCCACTGGGACCCGCAGCCCGGCGCGCCGGCGGTGACCACCCTGGACGCGCTCGGCCCGGCCGTCGACGACGCGCTGCGGCAGGGCGCCCGGCTGTGGACCGGGCCGGGAGAGCCGGCCCCCGGTGGACGCGGGCAGCCGTCGGCGTACGTGGAGTTCGTCCTTCCGTACGACCTCCTCAACCACGATGTGGCGGGTTTGACGTACCGCATCGGCGACGGGCGGCCGTTGCCGCTCGGTCTGAAGTACGGGGTGCACCTACGGAGTCTGGAGCGGATGCGCACCGACGACGCGCTGGTGCGACACCAGTGGCAGGAGCGCTGGCAGGCGCTGCGGCAGCACGGGGTCGGCGTGCACGGCTGGAGCGAGCCGGACGCCTCGCGACTCGACGCGTGGCAGGCGACACTCGCGGGGGACACCAGACACACGGCCGTGGTGCTGGACGCCCCGGCCCGGGTCTCCGCCATGGAGGCACTCAAGGCGGCCATAGCGGAAGGCATCGGGCTGGCGGTGTGGGACCGCAGAGGAGCCTTCCCCGAGGAGCGGCGCGAGGTGGTGACGGCCGTGTTCGCCGCGGTGCCGACACCCGGTCAGATCCCGCTCGCCATCCACCGCCTGCGGCAGAACGCCGAACTGAACCGGCGGGGGCCCGGCCGGCTCCTGGGGCGGCACATCGGATTCTTCTGGGATGATCCCACTCGAATTGTCGACATGCACACAAACGAACCCGGCGATCTCGCCGGCGAGGAGGCACCGGCATGAGCGCGCAGGAACAGACGTCCCCGAACGGCTGGCGCGTGTTCCACGGCACCGGCCGGCCCCCCGTCGCCCCGCCCCCGCTGCCCCAGGCACCGCCCTGGCGACGCTTCCTCGGCACACCGCCCCAGCCCGCCCCGCCGGACGAGCCGGAGGCCGCGGTGCGCCGGCTGGGCCCCGGCGACGTCACCCCGCAGCTCGGTCCCGACGAGATCGACACCGTCAACGCCGCGCTGCTGCTGCGCCGGCCGCTGCTGATCACCGGTCCGCCCGGAATCGGCAAGTCCACGCTCGCCTACGTGATCTCCCGCGAACTGGGCCTGGGCCGGGTCCTGGAGTGGAGCATCGTCAGCCGGACCACACTGCGGGACGGGCTCTACGTCCACGACGCCATGGGCCGCGCACAGGCTATCGCCGCCTGGCAGGCCGGACTGCGCACCACCGCGGCCCGGGAACCGGACGGGACCGGACCGGCGACGGCCCACCCGGAGGGCGCGGCGCCCGCACCTGGTGACGTCAACCCGACGGTCGTATCAGCACACAGCCAACTCCCGCCCGTTCTCGGGGACTTCATCACCCTCGGGCCACTGGGCACCGCCCTGCTGCCCTACGATCGTCCCCGGGTACTCCTTGTCGACGAGCTCGACAAGAGTGACATCGACCTGCCGAACGACCTGCTGCACGTCCTGGAGAACGGAAGTTATGACGTCCCGGAACTGGTGCGCGACGCCGTGGACACCGCGCGCGTCCACACCAGCGACCCCACCGGCCGGGCACTGGTCCGGGACGGCCGCGTCGAGTGCCGGGAGTTCCCGGTCGTGGTGATCACCAGCAACGGCGAGCGCGAGTTCCCCGCGGCCTTCCGCCGGCGCTGCCTGCCGCTGGAGATGCGCACCCCGAGCCGCGAGCAACTGCTCGCCCTGGTGGAAGGACACCTGGGCGTCCGGCCCGAGGGCACCGAGCGACTGGTGGACGAGTTCGTCGGGCGCGTCCGGTCAGGCGGCACCCACTCCCTGGATCAGCTACTCAACGCTGTGCAGATGACTACCGCGGGTGGTTTCCAGGCGCACGGTGACGGGCGTAAGCTCGTGGAAATGCTGCTCCGCGACCTCGCGAAGGGCCGCTGAATGACCGGCTTTCCCAGGGAGCGCGCATCCGGACCGGGCGACGGTGATCCCGTATCAGGGACGTCGCCTCCGTCGGCGTTCCCCGAGTCCGTCGAAGGCGCGAGTGGGCACGGAGCGGCGCTCACCGCTGCCCCGGCCCGGCAAGCCGCCGCACGCGAGCAGCGGCCCCCGGACGGACCGGAGCCGTCCGACGCGCACTGGCGGGAGGTCGCCGAAGCGGTCTGGCTCGCCGCGTACTGGGACCGCCACGGCGGCCCGGGCACCGGCCGCCCGGAACCGGCGACGGACACCGCCCCCGACCGTCCGCGGCCCGCTCACCCGGCCGGCACCGGGACGGAGACCGAGCCCGGGGCCGGCACCGAGGACGCACGGCCGCCGGAACCGTCCTCGGCCGACGACGGCACACACGCCGCCGATCCCGCGCCCCCCTCGGCACCGGCCCTCGCCGACACCGCGTCCCGCGCCGCGCCCGCCCCACCGCACGACCCCGCCGACCGGCCCCCGCCCACCGGCCCGCCGGGCGGCGCGCACGACGGACAGGCCGCCCGCCGCCCGCTGTCACCCGACGCCGAGGGCACCTTCACGCTGCACGTCGGGCGGCCGCTGCTGCCCGCCGAGGAACGCCCCCGGCCCGGCCCCGGCCGCACCACCGCGCTGCTCGCCCGGGCCCTGCACCGACTGGCCCGCCGCATCCCCTCCCGCCACACCCTCGAGCTCGACGAGGAGGCCACCGCCGAGCAGGGCGTGTCGGACGGTCTGTGGCTGCCCTTCCTGCGGCCCGCCCGGGCCACCGCCTTCGACCTGGTGCTGCTCGTCGACGACGCCCCGACCATGCGGATCTGGCAGGAGACCTGCGCCCGCCTCGTCGAGGCCGCCGAACACAGCGGAGCCTTCCGCGGCGTCCGCGCCGTCCGGGTCCACGTGCCTCGCACGGGCACCGCCACTCTGCGCCGCCCCGACGACCGCGCCACGGCCGATCCCGCCGAACTCCTCGACGGCAGGGGCGGCCGCGTCTTCCTCGTCGTCACCGACGGGCTCTCCCACGGCTGGGCGGCCCCGGCCGCCGACGACCTGCTCGGCCGCCTCGGTCACGCCGGTCCGACGGCCCTCGTCCACCTGCTGCCGCCGCACCTGCGTCACCGCACCTCCCTCTACCCGTACCAGGCGGTCCTGGAGGCGGGCGGGTTCGGCGCCGCCAACGAGGGTCTCGGGCACTGGGCGCCGCCCGGCGGCCCGGATCCGCTGCGCCCGCTGCCCGAGGCCGGCGACGGCTCCGTTCCGGTGCCCGTGCTGTCCCTCAAACCCGGCTCCCTCGGCACCTGGGCCGACCTCGTCACCGGCGAGCGGGGCGTGCGCCGGTCGCTGCCCGTGGTCCTCGCCGGGGCTCTCGCCAAGGGCGCTCCCGCACCCGGTCTGCGCGCCCCGCGCCTGCCGCGCGCCGCCACCGCCGCCGTACGCCGCTTCTTCACGCTCGCCACCCCCGCCGCCCGCCGGCTCGCCACGCAACTGGCGGCCGTGCCCCTCGAGTTCGACCTCGTGGAGCAGTTACGGCGGCGCACCATGCCGGAGACCGGCCCCGACCACCTCGCCGAGATCCTGATGGGCGGGCTGATCGACTGGAACAGCGGCGGCGAGGGCCGCCCCGAGTTCGCCGACGGGGTCCGCGAGGCTCTGCTCGCCACCACGACCCGCAGTCAACTGGCTCGCACGGTCAGCATGGTGGGCGAGCTGCCGGCCGCCGGACGACGGGGTGTCGCCCTGCGGGCCGCCCTGCACGACCCGGCCGGAGCAGCCCTGCCCGACCCGGCCGAAGGCGGCTGGGTGCGCAGTGAACTGGCCGTGATGCGCGCCCTCTCGGGGCCCTACTCCGAACGGGCAAGGCGCATCGAACCCCGACTCTCCGGACGCCCGCCGTCCGGTGCGGCCGAACGGGTGGGCGCCGGTTTGCCCGCGGGTACACCCACTGAGGTGAACCCTGCGGGCGGCGGGGGATCATCCGGCGGCCGAGAAGGCAGTGATCCAGCGTCGAGCAACCCCGACGAACCTGGAGACCACGTGCCGCCCCTGGTACCCGACGCGACCCGACCCGAAGCCCCGGAGGCTGAGCAGCTCATGCAGAGCACCACGACCGCGACGCCCGCCCTACTGGTGAACGTTCCCCTGCGGAACACCTCGTTCGTCGGCCGGCAGGGGCTGCTGAGGGCCGTGGAGGAGCAACTGAGTTCCCAGGACACGGCCGCGGTGCTGCCGCACGCGCTGCACGGCCTGGGCGGCGTCGGCAAGTCCCAGCTCGCGCTGGAGTACATCTACACCCACCAGCACGACTACAAGGTGATCTGCTGGATCCCCGCCGAGCGGGAGAGCCTCATCCTGGCCACCCTCGCGACCCTCGCCGCCCGGCTGGGCATCGCCCCGGCGGGCCAGGACAGTGTCGGCAGCCTCACGGCCAACACCGCGGTGCCCGCCGTGCTGGAGGCGCTGCGCGCCGGGGCGCCGTACGACAACTGGCTCCTCGTCTTCGACAACGCGGAGAACGTCGACGCCGTGCGCCAGTACTTCCCCACCAACGGCCCGGGGAAGGTCGTGGTCACCTCCCGCAACCGCGCCTGGGAGCGGGTGGCCACCCCGCTGCCGGTGAACGTCTTCGAGCGCTCCGAGTCGATCGAGCTGCTCCAGAAGCGCTCGCCCGACCTGTCCACCGAGGACGCCGACCGGCTCGCCGAGGCCCTCGGCGATCTGCCCCTGGCCGTCGAACAGGCGGGCGCCTGGCGGGCGGTCACCGGCATGCTCGTGGACGAGTACCTCGACCTGCTCGCGCAGCGCAGTCCCGAGATCCTCGAGCTCGACCCCACCCCCGACTACCCGGTCTCCGTCGCCGCCGCCTGGGACATCTCGCTGGAGCGCATCCGGCAGAACAACCCGGGAGCCCGGCAGCTCCTCGACATCTGCGCCAGCATGGCACCGGAGCCGATCCCGCGGTCCATGCTGCGCGGCAGCCGCGGGGTCAGCGTGACCCCCGACGTCGACCCGCTGCTGCGCGAGTCGATCAAACTGAACCGGGCCGTACGCGACCTCAGCCAGTTCTCCCTGGTGAGGGTGGACCCGCGGTCCGACACCCTGCAGATGCACCGCCTGCTCCAGACGGTGCTCCTGGCCAAACTGAGCGCCGACGAGCGCGAACGGATGCGGGACGCCGCCCACCAACTGCTGTCGGCGGCCAAGCCCGGCCCCTCCGGTTCCTCGCTGGAATGGCGCGCGTACCAGGCGCTGCTGCCCCACCTCCTCGCCTCGCAGGCGGTGACCAGCACCGACACCTACGTGCGCGACCTGGTCTACGACACCGCGTGGTTCCTCTACTACTGGGGAGACCACGAGGGTGCCGCCTCCTTCGCGCGCCAGGCGTGGAACGCCTGGCTGGCGGCGTCCGGCGAGGAGGACGTCCAGGCCGTCCGCATGGCCAAGTGCCTGGCCTTCCTGCTGCGCCAGACCGGTCAGGTCGCCGAGTCCCTGCCGCTCACCGAGCGGGCACTGGAGGTGACCCGCCGGATCGGCGACGATCCGGAGAGCCTGATCGACTCCCTGTGCGAGCTGTCCGACGCGCGGGGCTACCAGGGCCGCTTCGAGGAGGTCCGGACCCTGACCCTGGAGGCCAGGGAGCTGGCCCGCTCCCTGTTCGGGCCGGACGACCCGACCGCCCTGCGCGCCACCCACGCCCACTGCGTGGGCCTCAGACTGTGCGGACAGTTCCGGGAGGCGCTGCCCCTCGACCAGGAGAACGCCCGGCAGCGCGAACTGCTCTTCGGCCCCGCGAGCTTCTTCGCCCTCAACGCGCTCAACGGCCTCTCCATCGACATGCGCGAGAGCGGCGACTACCCCGGTGCCCGGGACTTCCAGGAGGACGTCTACCGCCGCGCCCGCGGCACCCTCGGTGACGAGCACCCGCTGACCCTGCGCATCGCCCGCAACCTGGCGGTGTGCCGCCGCCGCGACGGAGCGCTCACCGAGTCCGCCAAGCTCGCCGAGGAGACCCTGCGGCACTTCCGGGCCCGCTACGGCCCCGATCACTTCGACTCTCTGTCGACCGCGACGAACCTGTTCGTCGACCAGCGACTGGCCGGTGACCTGGAGGCCTCGCGCGCGCTGGCCGAGGAGACCGTGCGCGGCCTTGTGCAGCGCCTCGGCGTGGACCACGCGCACACGCTCCTGGCGCAGGCCAACGCCGCCGCGACACTGCGGGCGATGGGTAACCTCGACGCCGCGCAGGAGATGGAGGACGCCGTGGCGGACCGGCTGAGCGAGACCGTGGGTCCGCACCACGTCCTCACCCTCACCGTGGCCATCGGACAGGCGAACACGGCGTACGCGCGGCTCGACTTCGACCGGGCGCACCAGATCGACGAGGCCAATCTGCCGCTGCTGGCCGAGCATGCGGGGGAGGATCATCCGCTGACCCTGTCGGTGACGGCGAACCTCGCCCTCGACCTGCGCGGGCTCGGCCGGGGAGCCGAGGCGGACGAACTGCAGCGCAAGGCGGTGGAGGGCTTCACCCGCGTGGTCCGTGCCGACAACCCCTGGCTCCTGGCGGCAAGCCGGCGCCGCCGCATCGAGTGCGACCTGGCTCCCATGCCGATCTAGGGCATCCCCGCCCCGGGTGCCGGGCGCCCGTGCCGGGTGTCGGGCCGCGGAGGTGGCGGAAGCGGCCGGGCGGGCCGTGGGAGGTGTACGCCCCCCCCACGCAGCCCCCACGGCCGCCCCTCACGGCCCGCCGGTCAGCCCGCGTCCGGCAGCGCGGCGGCCGGTGGATCGTCGGAGGCGCGTTCCCGCGGCAGCACGCCGGCGTCCGACGGCCGGGACCCGACGAGAACGTCGGGACCGTCGCCCGCGACGGTGTCCGGCCGGGCCGCGGCCAGCCGGCCGGCCAGCAGCAGCAACGGCTGGGTGAGAAGCGTCGTGGCCAGCGCCATGAGCACCAGGACCGTGTACAGGGGCTTGCTCAACAGCCCCGCCTGGAACCCCGCGTCGAGGGCGATCAGCTCGGTGAGCCCGCGGGTGTTCAGCAGGACCCCCACCGTCCGCGCGTCGTCGCGGCCCAGCCCGCCCAGCCGGGCCGCCGCCGTACCGCTGCCGATCTTCGTGGTGACCGCCAGCACCGTCACCACCAGCACCGCGACCCACCCCGAGGCCGTCAGGCTGTTCAGGACGACGGCCTGGCCCGAGAAGACGAAGAAGAAGGGCAGCAGCAGTGAAGCGATGGCGTGCAGCGGACGCAGCAGGTCGGGGTCGAGCGTGCCGTTCTTCTCACGCGGGCAGACGACACCGGCGAGCAGCGCGCCGCAGATGGCGTGCAGCCCCAGGTACTGCGTCACGCACGCCGACCCGAAGGCGAAGGCGATCAGCAGCGACAGCCGGAGCAGCGGCTCCATCCGGGTGCGCCACAGCAGCCTGCGCAGCAGCGGCCGGGCGACCACGAGCATCAGGCCGATGAAGGAGACCGCGGCCAACGCTCGCCACCCCGGGCCGAGCGACCGCTCCCCGGCACCGTCCAGCAGCGTGCCGGCCAGGACCGTCCAGCCGACGACGTCCATCAGCCCGGCGGCGGAGACCGCCAGCACGCCCGGAACCGAGCTGGCCAGGCCGTTCTCCCGCACCATGGCCGTGAGCACCGGCACCGCCGTTATCGACAGCGCGACACCCGCGAAGACGACCACGGCGGGACCGACCCGGGACACGCCCAGGCCGTGCAACTGTTCCCGGAACAGCAGCGCGGCGCCGCTGCCCGCGGCCATCGGCACCAGGAAGGCGGCGGCCGCCACGGTCAGTACCGTGCGCGCACGGTCGCCCAGCACCTTCAGGTCCAGTTCGTACCCGACCGCGAACAGGAACACCACCAGGGAGAACTGGGCCAGGCCCGTCAGTGCCGTCGTGAGTCCCGCCGGGAACAGCACCGAGTAGGCACCCGGTGCCGCGCTGCCGAGCAGCGAGGGGCCGAGGGCTATGCCCGCCACCAACTGACCGACGATGTAGGGCTGCTTCAGTCGCCGGGCGGTCCAGCCCGCTCCGTGACCGACCGCGAGGATCAGCGCCGAGGCGAGCAGGAAGTGCGTGACGGTCGAATCAGGGCTCACGGCGAGTCCCCCCGGTGTCCGGTTGTCGGTACCGGTCGCCCGGCGGTGGAACGGGCCGTCGACGCCGCGTCGGCCCGAGTACCGGAGGGTATGGGTACCTTGACGTCACCAAGGAGTCGTACACAGCAGGGCACTGGTGTCACGGGGGGCACATGACGGCGGTCGTTTTCATCCACGGCACGGGGGTGCGCGAACCGGGCTTCTCGAAGCTCGCGGGGCGCGTCGGAGCAGGGCTGACCACACTGCGCGACGGGCTGCGCATCGTCCCGTACTACTGGGGTGGCTCGCACGGCGCCACCCTCGCCGCCGGCGGGGCCAGCCTGCCGCCGGGGCCGGGAGCCACGGCCCGGGGACCGGCGGCGTTCGCGGGCGGTGCGGCCGCCGCCGAGGTCACCACGGCCGCCGGGGAGGACACCACGGACGCCTGGGCCGCCCGCTACGCCGATCCTTACGCCGAACTCGCGCTCGCCGCGGCCGGCGGCACTCCTGGCGCCGAACGGCCGCCCGGATCCGTTCCGCCCGAGCAGGGCCTGCGCGAGCGCCTGTTCGCGCTCGCCGCCCAGGGCGACGGACCCGCGGCCGAGTTGGGTGACGGCCTGTCCCGTGCCGCCGGTGAGCTCGCCGTCCATCCGCTCCTCGGCCCGGCCGCCGACGCCCTCGGCCCCGGCGATCTGGCGGCCGTCGCCGCGCGCAGCCTCACCGCGCGGATCATCGCCGACGCCCTCGACACCGACACACCTCTCGTACCGGGCGGCGACATCCGCGACGCGGTCGCCGAACGGCTCGCCGCGGCCCTCGGCGCCCCCGCCCCCGGCACGGAACGCGGAGTGCGCTCCATGGCACTGCGGATCGCGGGCTCCGCGGCATCCCGTGCCGCCGTGCGCCGCCGACGCGCCCTCACGGAAGCCGCCCACCCCGCGGCCGCGGACATCCTGCGCTACCTCAGCCGCGGCGCCGCTGTCCGTGCCGACCTGCGCGCACTCGTCGAAGGACTGCGGCCCCCCGTCGTCCTCATCGGCCACAGCCTCGGCGGCATCATCGCCCTGGACACACTGATCTCGGCACCGCTGCCCCAGGTCCGGCTCCTGGTGACGGCCGGTTCCCAGGCACCCTTGCTGTACGAGTCGGGGTCCCTGCCCACCCTGGAACACCCCGCTCCGCTGCCGCCGCACGTCCCGGACTGGCTGAATCTCTACGATCCGCGGGACCTGCTCTCCTACCTCGGGGAGGGCCTCTTCCCGGGGCGCGTCACCGACACGGCGGTCGACAGCCGCCAGCCCTTCCCGGCCGCGCACAGCGCCTACTGGACGAATCCCGAGGTCTTCCGCCACATCGTGGAACGCCTGCCGTGACCGGCCCCGAGTCCACCACCGCGCCGGCGGGAACACCCTCCGCGCCGCGCCTCGACCCCGCGCGGGTGCACGCGCTGATCGTCGGCATCGAGGCCTACGGCGCCGGCCCGCCCTGGGACCTGCCCGGGCCCGCCCGGGACGCCGTGCGCTTCCGGCACGTGCTGCGGACGGCCGGGGTGCCGGAGGACAACCTCCACGTCCACCTGTCACCGCTGCCGCCGTACGCCCCCGCAGTGCCGTACGCCCCCGCCGACCACGCCACCCTCCGCCGCGCCCTGGTGCGCCACCTGCCGCAGGTATCCGGCGACGTCCTGTGGGTGTGGTGGGGCGGCCACGGTGTGCTCGATCTCGCCGGCCACCTCAGACTGTTCTGCGCGGACGCCACCACCGCAGACAAGCTGGGCATCGACCTGGACTCCGCGCTGGCACGGTACGCCGGGGACGCCGTGCCGGGATTCGCCGAGCAGTTGTGGATCGTGGACGCCTGCGAGACCTTCGAGGAGGACCTGGCCTTTCGCGAGCAACTGCCGCCGGACGCACTGCCCGTGGGGCGCCGCACCCTCGGCCACCGGCAGACGGTGCTGCGGGCCGCTGGCCGCGGCCGGGCCGCCGCCAACGACCCGCGGCGCGCCACCGGGCTCTTCTCCGACGTGCTGCTCGCCCTGCTGACCGAGCGGAGTGACGCGCTGCCCGCGCCGCCGGATGCGGAGGAACTGTTTCCGGCCGTACGGGCGCGCATCGCGGCCCTCAGGGAGTCGGGCCGTACTCTGCAGCATCCCGAGATCCGGTTGCAGGGCCCCGACCGTACCGAGTCGCTGGGGCCGCCGGCGCGCGCCCCGGTGACCCGTCCGGCCTCGCCGCTGGCGCGGGCGGTCGAGGCGCTCCTCGCCTACCCCTTGATGGGCGACCCCGCCGAACGGCAGACCGTGCTGGCCGCGTTGGACCCGGGGGTCACGGCGGTGCTGCCCCGCCACACCAAGGCCCGCACGGACGCGGCCGGAATCCTGAACGCGCTCGCCCGACGCCGTCCCGAGGAGCTGTGGACGCTGTACGACGCCGTCGTGGCCGTCGACGACGACGCCGATCGGAAGGCTGAACTGGGGTCGGCCCTCGACGCGTTGGCGGCATCGACGAGACCCGGCGGAGGCCGGCGGTGATCGAGTGGCGTGATCGTACGGTTTTCGACAGCGCTGGAAATGGCCATGATGGAAGGAACACGTGCACGAGGCATCGAGTGCCATCGTGCGAGAAGGGGGAGCACCTTGGACCAGCCGCCCGCTCTGCACCGAGCCGCAGCCGCCGCCCGTGAGCCGGCCGCCGCTGTGGGTGCCGACGTCTGGGAGTCGGACCTGTCCGACCTCGCGGGGCTGCCCCTGACCGCAGTGGACGGTCTGGCGCCGCTTCGCCCCACCGCCCGTCTGCTGGAAGAGGTACTGCGTGCCCGTGGCGGAGTCCGCGGTGGCCAGGACGGTGGTGGTGCCCGGGCCGAATAGTCGCTGCCCGCTGCCCGCCGCACGTCGTACGTCGCACCCTTGACGGGTCCGGCCGTGCGCCTGCCGGGGCCCCTGCCTGCCCGCACCCGCAACCGGAGGTCCCCGCCCATGACCGGTGAGCCGCGCCCTGCCGTCTTCCGCATGCCGGAGCGGCTCTTCGCGGAACTGGCCGCCGGAGGCGGCGCCGTGGAGGCCGTCTCCTTCCTGGCACGGGCGGAACGGGCCCGCCGACTTCTCCTGTTGCGCACGCTGCTCGACCGTCTGGCGGGCGTGCCCACCCCGCTGGCCGCGCCCGCCGAGGCCTGGTCCGTTCTCAAGGAGGCCGCCGAGCGGGTCCCGGAGGCGGTCGAAGGGCTGCTGGCCGCCCCGGCCACCGGCGGATGGATCGCCCACATGCTGCGCCGGCTGCACGGCACCGCCACCGGGCCTCCCCTGTGGGCGGAAGCGGGTCACCTGAACCTGCTGGCCCTCACCGCGACCCTGCACGCCGGCCTGGAGACGACCCTCGAAGTCCCGCTCACCGACGGGACGGTGTACCTCCCGGCCCTGGGACAGGCCCGGCTTCCCCAGGCGGAGCCGGGCCTCACGGTGGCCCTGGCCGCGACGACGAGCCGGGGCGAACTGACCCTCTCGGCCCAGCGGCGCGACGGCTCCCCGACGACCATGACCTGCCGACCGGCCACCACACCGGCCACCGCACCGGCCACCACCCGGCCCGTCCCGCCCACCGGGCCTCCTACGCCGTCTGCGTCCGCTTCCGTGGGGCCCTGCGCGCCGTCGGCGTCCGGTTCTCCCGGGTCTTCCGCGCCGCCCGAGTCCGGTTCCCTCGACCCTCCCGCGCCGTCGGCGTCCGGTTGCCTCCGGTCTTCCGTGTCGCCTGCGTCCGGCTCCGTGGGGCCGCCCTCTGTGCCGTCTGCTTCCGGTTCTCCCGCGCCGTCGGCGTCCGGTTCCCCCGGGCCCTCCGTGCCACCTGGGCCCGGCTCCCTCGCGCCGTCGGACGAGCCGTCGGACGCCGCCGGGCCGGTGACCACCACGGACGCCTCGCTCCGGCCCGCGCCCACCGCCGCATCGCCCCCCGCCCGCCCGGCGCCCCCGGAGCGCGCTCCCACCGACGCCCGTCGCGTGTCGTCGGCGACGGCCGCCACGCCGTCGGCCGTCCGCCCGGTGACACCGGCCCGGGGTGCCACTTCGCCGACGCCCGGTCCGCCGTCGCCCGGCCCGGGACGCGTCCCGGAGCCGCACACGCCGGGGCCGGCAGCACCCGCCGGTGACGCCGACGGGCCCTCCTGGCTCCCCCTGCGGACCCTCACCCACACCACCCCCGCCGGCCCCGTCGCGATACCCCTCGACGACCTCGGCCCCTACCGCGACCTCGACGATCCGGTCCCGCCCGCCCGGCTCCACGCCGGTGAGGCGGCGGAGTGGCAGCGGGTCTTCGACGGCGCCGTCGCGATCCTCGCGGGGGCCGGCGGCGGTCAGGGGCCGGGGCGACTCGACCCGGCCCTCATACGCGCCGTCGTGCCCTACGGCCGTACCGCCCCCACCCCGCCCGCTCCGCCGAGCGTCGCCGTCTCCGCGTCCAGCGGCGACTCCTTCGGCGCCATGCTGATATCCCGCCCGGCATCCGCGCTCGCCCTCGCCGAGACCCTCGTCCACGAGTTCCAGCACAGCAAGCTCGCCGCGCTCCTCCACCTCTTCCCCCTCCTCGACGACGACCGCGAGGAGCGCTACTACGCCCCCTGGCGTGCCGACCCGCGCCACCTCACCGGGCTGCTGCACGGCGCGTACGCCTTCACCGGCGTCGCCGGCTTCTGGCGGGACCGGTTCGAGGAGCCGGAGCACGCCGAGGCCGCCGCCTACCACTTTGCGCTGCGCCGGCTGCAGAGCCGACTGGTCGTACGGACCCTCCTGACCAGTGCCCGGCTCACCCCGCCGGGGCGCCGGCTCGTCGAGGGCCTCGCCCGGACGCTGGACGGCTGGCTGCGCGTACCCGTCGACCCGGCCGCCCTGACCCGGGCCCGTACGGCCGCCGCCCTGCACCGCACCCAGTGGCGGCTGCGCAACGTAGCGGTGCCGCCCGGGCCGGACGGCACCCTCCGTTTCCGGCCGGACCGCGGTTTCTGGCCCGACCCGCGCACCCACGCGTTCGCCACCCGCCCCGTCGCCCCCCGTACCCCCGACGAGCACCTCGCCGCCGGTGACCCGGCCACCGCGCTGGCCGGCTACGCCGGGGGACTCGCCCGTGACCCGGCCGACCCCCACGCGCTGTCCGGCTGGATCGTCGCCCGCGCGGCCCTGGACCCGGGGCACCTGACCCGCCGCCCGCTCGCCCGCCCGGAGCTGCTCCAGCCCCAGCCCAGCGGCTGAAGCGGGGGGCACGGGTCTGGGCAAGCAGGGGGTGAACAGGCGCCCGAATGGTCAGGATGGTGGCATGGGATTCCAAGTCGACTCCGAAGCCGGGCGGCTCACCCGCGTCATCCTGCACCGGCCGGACCTCGAGCTCAAAAGGCTCACCCCCAGCAACAAGGACGCCCTTCTCTTCGACGACGTGCTCTGGGTGCGCCGGGCGCGCGCCGAGCACGACGGGTTCGCCGACGTGCTCCGCGACCGCGGAGTCGCGGTGCACCTCTTCGGCGACCTGCTCACCGAGACCCTGGACGTCCCGGCGGCCCGGCGGCTCGTCCTGGACCGGGTCTTCGACGAGAAGGAGTACGGAGTGCTGGCCACGGACCATCTCCGGGCCGCCTTCGAGACCCTGCCGACCCGCGAACTCGCCGAGGCCCTGGTCGGCGGCATGACCAAGCGGGAGTTCCTCGACGCGCATCCGGAGCCGACCTCCGTGCGCTTCCACGCCATGGAGCTGGACGACTTCCTGCTCGGGCCGCTGCCCAACCACCTCTTCACCCGGGACACCTCGGCCTGGATCTACGACGGCGTCTCCATCAACGCCATGCGCTGGCCCGCCCGGCAGCGCGAGACGGTCCACTTCGAGGCGATCTACCGGCACCACCCGCTGTTCCGGGACGAGACGTTCCACCTCTGGTCCGAGGGGCAGGCCGACTACCCCTCCACCATCGAGGGCGGCGACGTCCTCGTCATCGGCAACGGCGCGGTACTCATCGGCATGAGCGAGCGCACCACACCCCAGGCGGTCGAGATGCTCGCCTACAAGCTGTTCGCGGCGGGCTCCGCGCGCACGATCGTGGCCCTCGACATGCCCAAGCGGCGGGCCGTCATGCATCTGGACACCGTGATGACCATGGTGGACGGCGACACCTTCACGCAGTACGCCGGGCTCGGCATGCTCCGCTCGTACACGATCGAGCCGGGCGCGGGGGAGAAGGACCTGAAGGTCACCGACCATCCGCCGGAGCACATGCACCGCGCGATCGCCGCCGCGCTCGGCCGGGGGGAGATCCGGGTCCTGACCGCCACCCAGGACGTCCACGCCGCCGAACGCGAGCAGTGGGACGACGGCTGCAACGTCCTGGCCGTCGAGCCGGGCGTGGTCGTCGCCTACGAGCGGAACGCCACCACCAACACCCACCTGCGCAAACAGGGCATCGAGGTGATCGAGATCCCGGGCAGTGAGCTGGGGCGGGGCCGGGGCGGGCCGCGCTGCATGAGCTGTCCGGTGGAACGAGCGGCTGTATAGAAATTCAGAAGTTCGTATACACTTCCAACCGTCCCCGTCCCTGCACCTCTGGAGCGCCCCCATGGCGACAGTCCCGACCGCCCTCGCCGGCCGCCACTTCCTCAAGGAGACCGACTTCACCGCGGACGAGTTCCGCGGCCTGGTCGAGCTGGCCGCGGAGCTGAAGGCCGCGAAGAAGGCCGGGGCCGAGACACCGTACCTGCGGGGCAGGAACATCGCGCTGATCTTCGAGAAGACGTCGACGCGCACGCGTTGCGCGTTCGAGGTCGCCGCCGCCGACCAGGGTGCCTCGACGACGTACCTCGACCCCGCGGGCTCGCAGATCGGTCACAAGGAGTCCGTGAAGGACACCGCGCGGGTGCTGGGGCGCATGTTCGACGGGATCGAGTACCGGGGCGACAGCCAGCGGAAGGTCGAGGAGCTGGCGGCCTTCGCCGGCGTGCCCGTCTACAACGGTCTGACCGACGACTGGCACCCCACCCAGATGCTCGCCGACGTGCTCACGATGACCGAGCACAGCGCCAGGCCCCCGCACGAGATCACGTTCGCCTACCTCGGCGACGCCCGCTTCAACATGGGCAACTCCTACCTGGTCACCGGCGCCCTGCTCGGCATGGACGTACGCATCGTCGCCCCGAAGTCCTACTGGCCCGCCCAGGAGGTCGTCGACCGGGCGAGGGCGCTCGCCGAGTCGAGCGGGGCGCGCGTCACGCTCACCGAGGCCCTGGACGAGGGCGTGCGCGGCGCCGACTTCGTCGTCACCGACGTCTGGGTCTCCATGGGCGAGCCCAAGGACGTCTGGGCCGAGCGGATCAAGGCCCTCGCCCCGTACGCGGTGACCATGGACGTCCTGCGCGCCACCGGCAACCCGGACGTGAAGTTCCTGCACTGCCTGCCCGCCTTCCACGACCTGGGCACCAAGGTCGGCCAGGAGGTCTTCGAGGCCCACGGTCTCGAGTCCCTGGAGGTCACGGACGAGGTCTTCGAGTCCGCGCACTCGGTCGTCTTCGACGAGGCGGAGAACCGGTTGCACACCATCAAGGCGGTCCTGGTCGCCACGCTGGCCTGACCGTCCATGCGGTCCGGGCTGCCACCCGGCCTGACCGTCAAGGCGGTCCGGGCTGCCACCCGGCCTGACCGTCAAGGCGGTCTGGGCTGCCACCCGGCCTGACCGGCAAAGCGGTCCTGGTCGCCGCGCCGGCCTGACCGGCAAAGCGGTCCCGGCCGTAACCCGGCCCGGACCGGGCGGCGGCCCGGACCGATGCGGTGACCAGGCCCGTTTATCCTGACCGGCGGCCCCGGAGCCACCCCTTCCGGTGCCACCGTTCGCGACCACCGTCGCGCCCCCCCGCACCACCAGAAACGAGCACCACCCGCAATGCCCGCTTCCCGCGTCAAATCCCCCCACCTCCTCGTCGCCGAATCCGGCGCCGACCGCGAAGGCCACGGCCTCAAGCGCACGATGGGGCTGTTCCAACTCGTCTGCTTCGGCGTCGGCGCGATCGTCGGCACCGGCATCTTCGTCGGTCTGTCCGACTCGGTCGCCGAGGCCGGCCCGGCCGTCGTCGTCTCCTTCGTGCTGGCCGCCGTCACCTGCGTCTTCACCGCGTTCGCCTTCGCCGAGCTGGGCGGCGCGATCCCGGTCTCCGGCTCCTCGTACTCCTTCGCCTACGCCGGACTCGGCGAGCGCACCGCCTTCCTGGTCGGCTGGTGCCTGCTCCTGGAGTACGGCGTGTCCGTCTCCGCGGTCGCGGTCGGCTGGAGCCAGTACGTCAACGAACTGCTCGACAGCGCCCTCGGTGTCCAGTTGCCGCACGCGCTCTCCGCGGGCCCCGGCGACGGCGGCGCGGTCAACCTGCCCGCGGTGATCGTCATCGCCCTGGCCTGCGTGCTGCTGGTGCGCGGGGTGCGGGAGAGCGCCCGGGCCACGGCCGCGATGGCCGTCCTCAAGCTGGCCGTCCTGGTCGCCTTCTGCGCCGTCGGCTTCCTCGCCTTCGAGGACGGCAACCTCAGCCCGTTCTCCCCGGCCGGCCTCGGCGGGATCGGCGCCGGCACCACGGCCGCCTTCTTCTCGTACATCGGCTTCGACGCGATCACCACGGCCGGCGAGGAGGCCAAGAACCCGCGCCGGGACATCCCCATCGCGATCCTGGTCTGCATCGGCCTGGTCACCCTGCTGTACTGCGCGGTCGCCGTCGCGGCGATCGGTGCCGTCGGCGGCGACGCGGTCGGCGACCGGCCCGCCGCGCTGTCGTACGTCGTGAACGAGGTCACCGGCTCCACGGTCGGCGGCGGCGTGGTCGCCTTCGGCGCGGTCGTCGCCATCGCCTCGGTGGTGCTCGCCGTGATGTACGGCCAGACCCGCATCCTGATGTCCATGTCCCGCGACGGTCTGATCCCGCGCGTCTTCGAGAAGGTCTCGCCGCGCACCGCGACCCCCGTCGCCGGCACGCTCGTCGTCGGCGTGGTCTTCGCCCTCCCGGCGGCCTTCGCCCCGCTGGACGCGGTGGTCAACCTGTGCACCATCGGCACGCTGGCCACCATGGCCGCCGTGAACGTCTCGGTGATCACGCTGCGCCGCCGCGAGCCGGGCCTCGCCCGCACCTTCCGGGTGCCGCTCTACCCGGTGACGCCGCTGCTCGGGGTCGGTTTCTGCCTGTACCTGATCTACGAGACGGGTGCGGCGACCTGGCTCCAGTTCGCGGTGTTCCTCGTCGTGGGCCTGCTGGTGTACGCGGCCTACGGGCGCCGGCACTCCCGCCTCGCCCGGGCCGGCGCGGAGGTCACGCCGGAGGGCGACGCTGAGCGGGTACCGCGGGGAGCCTGAACCAGACCGCCTTGCCCGCCCCGTTGGGCCGGTGACCGCAGGACGAGCTCAGGGCGCGGATCAGCAGCAGACCTCGCCCGTGCTCCTGCCAGGGGTCGGGCGGCTCCACACCGGGCCGGGTGAGGTCACCGGGCGGCGCCGGGTCCGGGTCGTGCACCTCGACCTGGCAGCCGGTCGGCATCAGCTCCACCACCAGCTCGATCGGCGACCCGCCCGAGGTGTGCTCGACGGCGTTGGCGACCAGCTCCGCCGTGAGCAGCTCCGCGGTGTCGCCGTCCGCCGTGTGCTCCAGCTCGGCCAGCGCCGTACGGACCAGGGCACGGGCGACCGGCACGGCCGCGGCGGAGTGCGGCAGCGCGATGCGCCAGGAGGCGGGAGCTTGGGGATGATCGTGCACGGCGAGTCCGTTCCGGAGCAGGCTGTCGTCCTGTCCTGCTTTCAACCTTATGAATGGTACGGCGCCACCCGGCAGAGGCGTTCGACGGGCACCTCCCGGGACCTTCGGCCCCGGTACGGGGCGGCCTACCCAGGTGAACGCCGCACCTCGCCCGGGTGCTCGCGCTGTTACCGCGTTATCGACGTCCGGTGACTTCCGACGGACCAGGGTATCGCGCACTCGTGACGACGGTCACGGATGAGTGATAGCTTCGAGACGTAGCGAGACGTAGCGCTCAGTGAGGCCGTGCCCGCCCTAGGAGGCCGCCCGTCATGAGTCCCTTCACCGGCTCCGCCGCCCCCACCCCCGACTGGCGGCACCTGCGCGTCGATCTCACCGACGGCGTCGCCACCGTCACCCTCGCCCGGCCCGACAAGCTCAACGCCCTCACCTTCGAGGCCTACGCCGACCTGCGCGACCTCCTCGCCGAGCTGTCCCGGTCGAGGTCCGTACGGGCTCTGGTGCTGGCCGGCGAGGGACGCGGCTTCTGCTCCGGGGGCGACGTCGAAGAGATCATCGGCGCGACCCTGTCCATGGACACCGCCCAGTTGCTGGACTTCAACCGCATGACGGGCCAGGTGGTGCGGGCCGTCAGGGAGTGCCCGTTCCCGGTGATCGCCGCGCTGCACGGCGTCGCGGCGGGCGCGGGCGCGGTCCTCGCGCTGGCCGCCGACTTCCGGGTCGCCGACCCGACCGCCCGCTTCGCCTTCCTCTTCACCCGCGTCGGCCTGTCCGGCGGCGACATGGGCGCCGCCTACCTGCTGCCCCGCGTCGTCGGACTCGGCCACGCCACCCGGCTGCTGATGCTCGGCGAACCGGTGCGGGCGCCCGAGGCCGAGCGGATCGGCCTGATCAGCGAGCTGACCGACGAGGGCCGGGCCGAGGAGGCCGCCCGGTCCCTCGCCCGCCGCCTGGCCGACGGCCCAGCCCTGGCGTACGCCCAGACCAAAGCCCTCCTCACCGCCGAACTGGACATGCCGCTCGCGGCGGCGGTGGAGCTGGACGCCGCCACCCAGGCCCTCCTGATGAACGGCGAGGACTACGCCGAGTTCCACACGGCCTTCACGCAGAAGCGCCCGCCGAAATGGCGGGGGCGGTGACCGTGCCGGCGAAAGGGACGCGGGGCAGTGCCGGTCGCGGGGCGCGGCCGGCCACGGACCACCCGCGGTCGCCGCACGAGACAGACCGCCCCCTGCGTGTGGCGGTCGTCGGCGGCGGCCCCGGCGGCCTCTACGCCGCCGTCCTCCTCAAACGCCTCGACCCCCACCGTCAGGTCACCGTCTGGGAACGCAACGCCCCCGACGACACCTTCGGCTTCGGGGTCGTCCTGTCCGACGAAACCCTGGGCGGCATCGAACACGCCGACGCGGTCGTCTACGCGGCGCTCAAGAAGGACTTCGTCCGCTGGGACGACATCGCGATCGTGCACCGGGGCACCCGCCACACCTCCCAAGGGCACGGCTTCGCGGCTCTCGGCCGACACCGCCTCCTGGAGATCCTGCACGAGCGCTGCCACGCCCTCGGCGTCGAGCTGCGCTTTCGCACCGAGGCACCGGACCCGGTCCTGCTGGCGGAGACGCACGACCTCGTCGTCGCCGCCGACGGAGTGCACAGCACCACCCGCGAGGCCTACCGCGACGCGTTCCGGCCCACCCTCACCGGCCACCGGTGCCGCTACATCTGGCTGGCCGCCGACTTCGCCCTCGACGCCTTCCGCTTCGAGATCGCCGAGACCGAGCACGGCGTGATGCAGCTCCACGGCTACCCGTACTCCCGCCCGTCACCCGGCCACGTTTCCGCGAGCAGGTCCGCCGGGCCGCAGGGCCGGTCCGCGTCGACCGTCATCGTGGAGATGCGCGAGGAGGTCTGGCGGGCGGCCGGCTTCGACGACATGGACGAAGGAGAGTCCGTCGACCGCTGCGCCAAGATCTTCGCGGACGCCCTCGGCGGCCGGCCGCTGAGGCCCGACAAGTCGACGTGGACCACGTTCCGCACCGTGGTCAACGAACGCTGGTCGCACGGCAACACCGTCCTCGTCGGCGACGCCGCCCACACCGCCCACTTCTCCATCGGCTCCGGCACCAAGCTGGCCGTGGAGGACGCCCTCGCGCTCGCCGCCTGCCTGGAGGAACAGCCCACCCTCACGCAGGCGCTCACCGCCTACGAGGAGGAGCGGCGGCCCGTCGTCGCCTCCACGCAGCGGGCGGCCCGGGCCAGCCTGGAGTGGTTCGAGGACCTCTCCCGGTACCTGGACCAGCCGCCCCGCCAGTTCGCCTTCAACCTGCTCACCCGGAGCCGCCGCGTCACCCACGAGAACCTGCGGCTGCGCGACGCCCGTTTCACCGGCTCCGTCGAGCGCGAGTTCGGCTGCCCGCCCGGCACACCCCCGATGTTCACCCCGTTCCGGCTGCGCGGCCTGACCCTGCGCAACCGCGTCGTCGTCTCCCCGATGGACATGTACTCGGCCACCGACGGCGTGCCCGGCGACTTCCACCTGGTCCACCTGGGGGCCAGGGCCCTCGGCGGCGCCGGACTGGTCATGACCGAGATGGTGTGCGTCAGCGAGCAGGGCCGCATCACCCCCGGCTGCGCGGGTCTCTACACCGGCCGGCAGGGCGAGGCGTGGAAGCGGATCACGGACTTCGTGCACGCGCGGGCGCCCGGCACCGCGATCGGCGTGCAGCTCGGGCACAGCGGACGCAAGGGCTCGACGCGGCTGATGTGGGAGGGCATGGACGAACCGCTCCCCGACGGCAACTGGCCCCTCGTCGCCGCCTCCGCACTGCCCTACAAGCCGGGTGGCCAGACCCCGCGCGCCCTGTCCCGGGCGCAGCTCACGGACGTCCGGGAGCAGTTCACGGCCGCCGCCGCCCGGGCCGCCCGGGCCGGTTTCGACCTGCTCGAACTGCACTGCGCCCACGGGTACCTGCTCTCCGGCTTCCTGTCCCCGCTCACGAACCACCGCACCGACGCCTACGGCGGCTCACCGCAGAAGCGGCTCCGCTTCCCGCTGGAGGTCTTCGACGCCGTACGCGCCGTGTGGCCCGAGGACCGGCCCATGACCGTACGCGTGTCCGCCACGGACTGGGCCGAGGGCGGCACGAGCCCCGAGGAGGCCGTGGCGATCGCCCGCGCCTTCGCGGCGCACGGCGCCGACGCCCTCGACGTGTCCACGGGGCAGGTCGTGGCGGATGAGCGCCCTCGATTCGGGCGGTCGTACCAGACGCCGTACGCGGACCGCGTCCGGCACGAGGCGGGCGTCCCGGTGATCGCCGTGGGCGCGATCTCCTCCTGGGACGACGTGAACTCGCTGATCCTGGCGGGCCGCACCGACCTGTGCGCACTCGCCCGCCCCCACCTCTACGACCCGCACTGGACGCTGCACGCGGCCGCCGAGCAGGGCTACGAGGGGCCGGGGGCCGTGTGGCCCGCACCGTACCGGGCGGGCAGCCGCCGGCCGGTGACCGGACGCACCGATGCCCCCAAGCCGAGGCTCACGCTGCGCGGCCCGCGTCAGGACGTGTAGCCCCAGGCCGCGCAGATCCCGCGCAACCGCTCGGGGACCTCGTCCTCCTTCGGCAGCGCGCGCCCCGGCTGCACGGTGCCGGTGCGGATGTTCTCCCGCCAGTCGCCGAGCCCGCGGACCAGCTCACGGCCACTCTTCCTGCCGTAGTTCAGCATCGCCGGCGCGTAGTCGACACCGAGGAACGCGCACAGGCGGCGCATCTCCCGCTCGGGGTCGGCGGTGACGTCCTCATAGCGCACGGTGAATCCCTCGGCGTCGGCCGCGCGGGCCTCCTCGACGGCCGTCATATAGCGCAGGACGTCGGTGACGGCCTTGTCGTACGGCCGCTTGACGGGATCGCTCTCGTGCCAGGAACGGGCGATCGACTCCGGGTGGCGCAGCAGGAAGACGAAGCGGGCGTCGGGCCAGCAGTCCTTGAGGCGTCGGTACATGTACGCGTTGGCCGGAGTCTTCTCGACCACGAAGTCCTTGCCCGACCTGACCAGTTCACGGTGCAGGACGCGGTCCCACAGCAGATGCTCCAGATCACCGCGCTCCAGGCCGAGGACGCCCATCGCGCGCTCGGAGAACCAGTTGGTGCAGGTGACCTCCAAGCGGCCGATGTGCAGCTCGTGCGGGGCGTGCAGCCGCGGGTGGGCGCCGAGCATCATGCGCAGCAGGGTGGAACCGGAGCGGATGGACGAGATGATGAAGACGGGCTGCCGCAGCAGCCGGTCGGTCGCCAGCTCCTCGGCCGACGGACACCGGTACGTGGCAGCCGGCCGCTCCGCGGGCTCCGGCGGCGGGGCGGCCCTCTTCCCCTTCGCGTCCTTAGCTGCCTGGGGGGCTCTCCGTACCTGGAGGCCGGTGGTGACGGTGAGGGCCCGGTTCAAGTTGCGCGCGAGACTCATGCGTCCGCACGGTAGGTGAGAAACCTGAGCAGAGGGTCTGAGAAGCCTGAGGGTTCCCTGATCCCGGAGAAGTGTGACGCGAGTCACGGGTCTGGGCGGTCCGTGGGTGCCCCGGGCGTCGCGTAGACCGCGCCCGCGTCGCGCAGCCGCTCGTGCAGGGCCCGGAAGACGGCCGCCGAGCGGGTGCCCGGCCAGTCCTCGGGCAGCAGGCGGTCGGGCAGCCCCGGGTCGGTGTAGGGCAGGTGACGCCAGGAGTCCAGGGCGAGGAGATAGTCGCGGTACGCCTCCTCGGGCGGGGTGTCGGCCCGGCGCTCCCAGTCGTGCAGCACGCGCGCGTGGCGGTCGAGGAACGCCTCGTGCTCCTTGGCGATCGCGGTCAGGTCCCACCAGCGGGCCGCCGCCTCGGCGGTCGGCGTGAAGCCCAGGTGCTCACCCCGGAAGAAGTCCACGTAGGTGTCCAGGCCCAGGCGGCCCAGCGCGTGCCGGGTCTCCTCGTACAGACGGGCCGGGGCGATCCACACACCGGGGGCCGCGCTGCCGAAGCCGAGACCGGCCAGGCGGGAGCGCAGCACGTGCCGCTTCTGCCGCTCCGACTCGGGCACGGAGAACACGGCGAGCACCCAGCCCTCGTCCGCGTAGGGCGTCGTGGCGTAGATGCGCCGATCGCCGTCCTCCAGCAACTGCCTCGCCTCGTCGGACAGTTCGTAACCGGCCGCGCCCTCGGCCGTGCGTGCGGGCAGGAGCAGCCCGCGCCGCTTCAGCCGGGACACCGACGAGCGTACGGAGGGGGCGTCCACCCCGACCGCGGCCAGCAGCCGGATCAGCTCGGCGACGGGCACCGGGCCCGGCGCGAAACGGCCGTACGCGCCGTAGAGCGTGACGATCAGGGATCTCGGGGCGTGCTGCGCGTGCTGGTCGGACACGTTGATCATCTTAGGTTGTCGTCATCACGCCTGGTCGCCCCGGGGATCGGGATCGGCATCGGGATGGTGCGGGGCCAGGAGCCGGTAGCGCTGCAGCTTGCCGGTCGCCGTGCGCGGCAGCGCGTCCAGGAAGACGATCTCGCGCGGGCACTTGTACGGCGCCAGCTCGGACCGGAGGAACGCGCGCAACGCGTCGGCGTCCCGCTCGGCGCCCTCCTTCAGTACGGCGTGGGCCACCACGACCTGTCCGCGGTGCGCGTCGGGCCGGCCCACCACGGCCGCCTCCACCACGTCCGGATGGCGCAGCAGCGCGTCCTCCACCTCCGGCCCGGCGATGTTGTACCCGGCGGAGATGATCATGTCGTCGGCGCGGGCCACGTAGCGGAAGTAGCCGTCGGGCTCGCGGACGTAGGTGTCGCCGGTGATGTTCCAGCCGCCGCGCACGTACTCCCGCTGCCGCGGATCGGCGAGGTACCGGCAGCCCACCGGCCCGCGCACCGCCAGCAGCCCGGGCTCCCCGTCGGCCACCGGCTCGCCCTTCCCGTCCTGTACGCGCGCGTGCCATCCCGGCACCGGGACGCCGGTCGTGCCGGGCCTGATGTCGTCGTCGGCCGCGGAGACGAAGATGTGCAGCAGCTCGGTCGCGCCGATGCCGTTGATGAGGCGCAGTCCGGTGCGCTCGTGCCAGGCTTGCCAGGTGGCCGCGGGCAGGTTCTCGCCCGCCGAGACGCAGCGGCGCAGACACGTCACGTCGTACGCGTCCAGCTCGTCGAGCATCGCGCGGTACGCCGTCGGCGCGGTGAACAGCACCGACACCCGGTGCTCGGCGACCGCGGGCAAGAGCTGCCTCGGGCCCGCCTGTTCGAGGAGCAGCGCGCTCGCCCCGGCCCGCATCGGGAAGACCACCAGCCCGCCGAGCCCGAAGGTGAAACCGAGCGGGGGGCTGCCCGCGAAGAGGTCGTCGGGGCGCGGCTTGAGCACGTGCTCGGAGAAGGTGTCGGCGATCGCCAGCACGTCGCGGTGGAAGTGCATGCAGCCCTTGGGCCGCCCGGTGGTCCCCGAGGTGAAGGCGATCAGCGCCACGTCGTCGGCCGCGGTGTCCACGGCCTGGTACGGCCGGTCCGGCGCGGTGCCGGCCTGCGTACGGGTGAGCAGGTCGCCGGCCGCGTCCCCGCCGTAGGTGGTGATCCGCAGCCCGGGGACCTCCGCCTCGGCGAGGTCGTCGACGGCCCGGACGTCGCACAGGGCGTGCCCCACCCGGGCGATCTCGCAGATGACGCGCAGTTCGTGCGGGCGCTGCTGGGCCAGCACGGTCACCGCCACCGCGCCCGCCTTCAGCACCGCCAGCCAGCAGGCGGCCAGCCACGGGGTGGTGGGGCCGCGCAGCAGCACCCGGTTGCCCGGGACCACACCGAGGTCGCCGGTGAGGAGGTGGGCGAGCCGGTCGACGCGGTCCCGCAGCCCGCCGTAGGTCCAGCGGTCACCGGACGCGGTGCGGAAGACCGGGCGGTCGTCGGGCGGGCCGGCGAGCAGCTCGGCGGCGCAGTTCAGCCGCTCGGGGTAGCGCAGTTGCGGCAGGTCGAAGAGGAGCTCGGGCCACTGGTCCGGGGGCGGCAGGTGCTCGCGCGCGAAGGTGTCGACGTGGGCCGAGCGGTGCGGATCTGCGCGGTGCGGATCTGCCATGGCGGTTCGCCCCCTTTGTCGTGGTGGGCTCGCGCAAGGAGCGTATCGTGTTGGTGACGACAGTCAACGGTGCGCGATAACCTCGGGCGTGGCCCAGTGGGCGGGGGAGCAGGGGAAG